>JBBCAX010000116.1:0-16491 GCA_051382335.1 Deltaproteobacteria bacterium TL4 | reverse complement strand
GGGAGGCCTTACAACCCGATTCCAATTGTTGATCCAAAACTGAAGTATGCACAGGTCATCAAACGTAAAGAAAAGGGGCGTCTGGTGGAGATAGAGACTCGTGTCCTCTTGGGGAAAGAACGAGAGAAACTTTCAGTTTGATTGACTTATTAGGCGCTCCCCCCTCATCTCCATAAAGATGCTTGAACTTCTCTTCATCAATTAACGGAAAAACCTTGTTTCGGAATAAATAGGACCAATCCTCTTTGGGCAAAAGGCCGGGAATAAAATAATCTGGTTCTAAAAAAGATGATTGAGGACTTGTTGCTTTGTACATGGCACATTCTCCTGAAAACTTGAATTTATCCTTAAATATCAAGAGGATAACTATCATTTCTTGGATAATTAGTCAAGTTACTCTTTCAATTAATCTAAATTATTTCAGATAGTTAGATGTATTTGCGTTCTCTAGGATAAATAAACAGACTCATTTATACCATTGAGGAATTGCTTATGTGGAGAATTCCCTAGCTTTTTTGTACAGTACCGAGCTTTTAAAAGAAGAACAATTTGAGGATATCTCAAATTGGAACGCGCAAAAATACAGCACTCATACGCCGGTTGTCACAGGAAACCTGGATCTTAGCAGAACAGTTACCGCAGGATTCGCAAGGGCTGGCGGTGCTGTGAATCACTACAATAGTTGTTGTTTCAGTTGATCAAGCATCGACTCTAATTCTTCCATTGTTTTTGCCATCAACGATTCTTTTGAATTCTGAGTCTGCTTGAGCATTAATTGAAAGGCTCTAACCTGTCCAATCAAGTCACCTTTCTCCATTCCTTTTTGTAGTCCTTCTTCTCGTCCTTTTTGCAGTCCTTTTTGCAGTCCTTTTTGTAGTCCTTTTTGTAGTCCTTTTTGCAGTCCTTTTTGCAGTCCTTCTTCTCGTCCTTTTTGCAGTCCTTCCTGCCTTCCTTCTATTCGTAATTGTTCTGCGGCATTCATAATTTTTTCTCCTAATGCTTTTGAGTGTGCTTCTTGTGCAATCGCCTGTTGAACCTCTTGAACCGAGATTCCTTCAATACCCATCAAGTATATCATGAAAAATACTTCATAATCAATGCCTTCGTTTACTTCCATTTGAGTCAGTAAGTTCACAAAACGCTGGATGGCTTTTGTTATTTGACCGTGAAACGCGGTTCGTAGCAACAGTTGCGCAATTTTTGCTTTGGTCTCTCCTTTAAAATCTTCTAAGCCGTATCCTGACTGATCCATCAAAAAGTGAGCAAATCGAGGGATAAAGACTTCATTCAAGTCGTCATGTTCTACCAAGTCTATAAATTCTGTGGAAGGTGTCCACGTTGACTTCCCTTGATAAAAAACCACGGGGATAATCGCTTTAAGCCTTTGCTGATCGGGAGTTTCTTTGAAAGAGTTATCCCAAATCCTGCACATGTACTTGAGCAAACGGAATCGCAACCATTTGTCAGGTGAGGACTGATGCTCAAACAGCAAATAAACGAACACTTCACGTTGGGTGTTTTGGGTTTCCACCTGAAACAGCAAATCCGATTCACTGGCTTGGAACTCTTCATCAATAAACGCTTTGTCTATCAATCGCAACGAATTCCAATTGAGCTTTTCCACCAAATCCGAGGGCAGATAACTCTGAAAAAAACTTGCGGCTTCCCTAGTGTCAGAAAATACCGTTTTGATAAGCTTATCATGAGGCGTATGGATTTTGTCTGGAGTCGTTTTTTTCATGGAAAGATCTCGTGTGGTTTCGATTTAAGGGGTACATCGGCAACGTACCTAAACACCCAATATAGTTGTCCAGATAAATTCCTGCTGGGAGCGCAGGCGTCCCGCCTGCTTTTGCGGGCAAGATGCCCGCGTTCCCAGGACAAAACTTTTCTGGAGAAGTATACCAAACAAGGCAAATATTCCTTTAATTGGGGATCCTCAAAATAAACTTAACCGACCTGTCCCCCCCTTTTTTTTCACACAATAAAACTTAATCGACCTGTCCCCCTTTTTCCTCTGTCAAATGCCCTGCAATGTTACTGCGTATTTTACGAGCACGTGCTAAACTGACCAACTAAGGAGGAATCCGCACTGTCTATTTTTTAAGTAACTGATATTATTGAGTTTATTAAAAATAAGAAACAGGCAGAAATGCCATTAACTACATGAAAAACTATAGTAGTAATTCACTATTTATCGCTGTAGTGCTGACTGAGCTTTCAAGACAGGCAATTATTTCGTTATTGAGACTGCGATGATTTTGGGAAGCGTTTTGTTTTAGTTTTTGATGAATTTTTTCCGGTATATTTTTAATAGTGATTGTGGGCATACCTACCTCTCCTAATAAAGAATAACCAATAGAAAACCATATTGGTTATAGCGTGGTATAATTGTTTCGTCAAGTTGTAGCGGTAAAAGGATATCCTGTCTTTTCTCTCCAAAAAGAGGACTTGGTGCGCTCGCTGCGCTTAAGCGGCACCCTACTGCGGTGCGCTCGCTGCGCTTAAGCGGCACCTTACTTTGCTCCAGAAAAAGAGCATGTCCCCATCTCTTGAACTTGAGCAAAAATCCCTTTTGTTTCTGTCAGTTGACCTCGTTAAAGCGGGCTTGGTCGTAAGTTCGGCCATTTTGATGGTAGCCCTGGGGTTCGTCCCAGGGGATACCGCACACATTGTTCCTCGGGGCGAAACCCAAGGCTACCCTTGGCCGAAGTTAGAACAAGCCCGTTAAAGCGCCTTAACACATTGAAATAAATATGACCCTTTTTCCCAATAATCCGCAGTACTCATCATTCAAGCTCTATGTAAAAAAAGGGGATACCTTTTCTCATGGTACCGATGCACAGAGGCGAAAACCTTCGTTCCCAGCCCCATTAAGCGTGTTACTGTCGCGAGTCGCCGGACGCGTATAGGCAGTAGCGGCACTGTTGTTGAAACCGCCTCCACGAGCCACACGACTTGAGCCTGATATAGGACCGGTAGGATTTGTTTGTGCACTACTACTATAAGAACCAGACCAATCCGCAACCGATTCCCACATATTTCCATACATATCATACAGTCCCCAGGCATTGGCTACTTTGCCTTTCACCGGATGTGCATAATTTCCGCTGGATTCGGAATACCATGCCACATTAATACAGGAAGCGCCGCTACAAGCCGAATTCGTTGTCGTTCCCGCTCGTGCTGCGTATTCCCATTCGGCTTCGGTACACATCCGATACGTTCGCATACTCTGTTGCTGGTTCAACCAGGTGATATAGCCCTGAATATTCGTCCAGGAAACATACGCCACCGGACAACTATCGACGGAACAACTATAACTTCTGGCTCCGGAAGAATATAGCTTAAATTCCCCTACCGTCACTTCATGATCTGAAATATAAAACGCGCTCAGTGTTACCTGATGCGGAGGCTGGGCTCCATAGGAAGCTGTATCGGAATCCCCCATCTGAAAAGTTCCGGCGTTTATCCGCACCATGCTAGAAGACATTCCAGCCACTACCTCATTATCAATGTTAGTGATTGTAACATCACTTGGATTCAAGCCATTGTAGGTGCTATCGCTGGAAGTGATCACCCCCAACACAATGCTGTAATTTTGATTGCCATCAATCACAGAGTCGTCTGCGCCTGTCACCGTCACAATTTGGTTGGTATTCCAGTCGCTGGTGGTGAAAGTCAGGAAATTGATGGCTACCGTGCCTTCTGCGGTATTGGAACTGCTCACCGGAATATTAACACTGGTGGTGGGTTGGGAATTAAGCTTGACCGTGAAGGTGGCTGTCCCTCCACTTTCGGTAGTATTTCCTGAAATAGCGATGATGATGAAACCTGCGGAGTCGTTGTCGGTGTTGGTCACATTCACACTTTGGGAACTGAGTGAGGCATAGCTGGTGGTGTCCAGTGTACTGGAGGTATTGACGCTGAGAGAAAGTGTATAACTCTGATTCCCATCTGCGATGAAGTCATTCACTCCTGTCACTATCACAGTCTGGTTGGTACTCCAGTTGGAGGTCGTAAAGGTTAGAGAAGATGGGGATACGGTACCTTCCGATGTATTGGAACTGGTAATGTTCAACACGACATTGGCGTTGGGCTTGCTGTTCAGGCGTGCCGTAAAGGTGGCGGTGCCTCCAACTTCAGAGGTATTTCCTGAAATAGCGCTGAGGGTGAATCCAGCGGAATCATTGTCAGTGTTGATGACACTAACACTGCTAGAACTCAGGCTTTTATATCCTGTACTATCTGCGCTGGAGGAACTCACACTGAGTGAAACACTGTAGTTCTGGTTCCCATCAGCCTCATCATCATTCACACCCGTAACAATCACGTTTTGATTGGCGTTCCAAGTGGAAGTCGTGAACGTCAAGGCGGTGGGCGACACCATGCCTTCTGCCGTATTGGAACTGTTCAGACTCAGTAGCACATTGCCATTGGGCTGACTGTTTAAGTGAACGGTAAAGGTGGCGGTTCCAGAACTTTCGGTGGTATTTCCTGAAATACCGCTGATCGCTAACCCTGGCGAATCGTTATCCGTATTAGTCACAGAAACATCGGCAGGATTGAGATTGTTGTAATTGCTGTCGGAAGACGTAACAACACCCAGCACAATGCTGTAACTTTGCCCACCATCCGCCACAAAATCATCCACGCCCGTAATGGTCACAGTTTGATTGGCATTCCAGTCCAAATTGGTGAAAGTCAGGCTGGAAGGACTCACTGTACCTTCAGCGAGAGTGGAACTGCTCACGGGAAGGATCACATTGGCAGTTGGTTGGCTGTTGAGTTTGACCGTGAAGGTAGCTTGTCCGCCGAATTCGGTGGTGTTACCTGAAATCGAGCTGATCGTAATGCCTGCAGAGTCATTATCGATATTGGAGACTAAAACATCCGCAGGAATTAAATTATTGTAATTGCTGTCGGAAGAAGAGGCGGCTGCCAATACGATCGAATAACTTTGGTTACCATCCTGAATCGCATCATCCACGCCGGTCACCATTACGGATTGATTGGCATTCCAGTTAGTGGAGGTAAAGGTCAGGGAACTGATGGCAAGGATGCCTTCCGCAATATTGCTACTGCTGACAGGAATTGAAACACTGGTGGTGGGTTGAGAATTGAGCTTGACCGTGAAGGTGGCTGTTCCCAAAGATTCGGTAGTGTTTCCTGAAATGACGCTGATCGTGAATCCAGCAGTGTCATTGTCCGTATTGGTCACACTCACACTTTGAGAACTGAGGTCTGCATAACCTGTGGTGTCCGAGGTACTGGAATTGTCGATGCTGACCGAAAGGGTATAATTTTGATTGCCATCCATGAGAAAGTCATCCGCCCCTGTCACCGTTACGATCTGGTTAGCATTCCAGTTCGCATTGGTAAAAGTCACACTTGAGGGAGAAACGCTTCCTTCTTCCGTATTAGAACTGACAATATTCATGACCACATTCGCATCAGGCCTGCTGTTCAGCCGAATAGTGAAGGTAGCCGTACTGCCAGCTTCTGTGGTGTTTCCTGAAATAGCGTTGAGAGTGAATCCGGCTGTGTCGTTGTCTGTATTGAAGATCGAAACATCGTTTGGATTTAGTCCGTCGTAACCACTATCACTACTGATAGCCAATGCTAACACAATGCTGTAACTTTGACTGCCATCTACTCCAGAGTCATCCACACCAGTCACCCTAATCGTTTGCAGAGCATTCCAGTTTAAGGGGGTGAAGGTCATGGAGTTTGGTGTTACTACGCCTTCTGTTTCGTCAGACGTAACTAAGTCAATCACGACATTCCCTGTAGGTTCACTGGTTAATTTTACAGTAAAGGTGGCGGTTCCTGTTGCTTCGGTAGTATTGCCGCTGATGGCGCTAATGGAAAATCCAGATGTTTCTCCCATATCTGCGTTAATCAAACTAACATCATCAGGATTCAACGAGGAGTAACCGCTGGTATCAGCAGTACTTACTGAATTAACTGTGAGTTGAACCGTGTAGTTTTGATTCCCATCCGCAATGTCGTCGTTGACACCTGTGACTGTGATGGTTTGGTTTGCGTTCCAGTTGGCTGGGGTGAAAGTTATGCTGGATGGCGAGACAGTTCCTTCGGTCACATCCGATGTGACCACGTCAATCACGACATTGGCTGTAGGCTCACTGGTCAGTTTGACTGTAAAGGTGGCGGTGGTTTCATCCTCAGTCGTATTGCTGCTGATAGTTGAAATGATAAAGCCGGCGGATTCTCCCAGATCGGTATTGGTGACGGCAACATCATCAGGATTCAACAAAGCATAACCGCTGATATCGGTTGTGGCTTTGGTATTGATGGTGAGTTGGATAGTAAAGCTTTGGTTGCCATCGGCAATGTCGTCGTTTACGCCTGTGACTGTGATGGTTTGGTTGGCGTTCCAATTGTCGGGGGTAAAGGTGAGACTTGACGTTGAAACGGTACCTTCGCTGGAATCACTGCTGACCACGTTCATTACGACATTGCCTGTTGGCTCACTGGTCAGTTTCACGTTAAAGCTCGCTGTTCCTGTTGCTTCAGTCGTATTGCCGCTGATGGCGCTGATGGTGAAGCCGGGTTGGTCGTCATCAATGTTGGTCACGGTGACAGTCTCAGAATTCAGCAAGGCATAACCACTGTCATCCAAAGTTCCGACCGTGTTGATGGTGAGTTGGATGGTGTAGTTTTGGTTGCCATCAGTGACGTCATCATTAATTCCGGTTAGGGTGACCGTCTGATTGGCGTTCCAGTTGTCAGTGCTGAAGCTCAGGGAAGAGGGAGAAACGGTACCTTCTGTGGAGTCCGCGGTCGCGACCTCAAGCACCACGTTAGCGGTGGGTTTGCTCTGGAGTTTGACCGTAAAGGCGGCGGTGCCTCCAGTTTCGGTGGTGTTCCCTTGAACCTTGCTGACCGAGAAACCAGCGGTTTCGTTATCGGTGTTGATCACGGTGACATCACGGGGGTTCAAGTCTCCATACCCTTTGAGGTCTTTGGTTTCAGTCAAGTTGAGTGTCAGAAGAATCGTGTAATTTTGGTTGCCATCGGCACTCTCGTCATCGATTCCCGTCACAGTGACTGTTTGATTTGCATTCCAGTTGGAGGGCGTGAAGGTGAGTTTGGCGGGTGACACTGTACCTTCACCTGGATCAGAACTGGCCACCTCAACCACCACATCTCCTGTAGGCTCGCTATTAAGTTTGATCGTAAAGGTGGCGGTTTCTCCCGCTTCAGAAGTCTGCCCCTGAAGCGCGCTGATCGTGAAGCCAGTGGTTTCGTCATCAATATTTACCACCAGCACATCTTGAGGGTCCAGTTGATGATAATTGGCATCATCTGAAGTGGTTTTTCCCAGCAGGACTGGATAAGGTTGAGCCCCATCCGCAATATTATCGTCCACTCCAGTGACGGTCACGATCTGTTCAGCGTTCCAATTATTAGGGGTGAAGGTTAAACTATCAGGAGTGACAGAACCTTCCCAATAATCCCCACTGGAAAGCGGAATGGTGACATTCAAAGTTGGAGCACGCAGAAGTTTGACAGTAAAAGTGGCGGTTTCTCCGGTTTCTGAAGTCTCTCCACTGATGGCGCTGACAATAAAAGCAAAAGCTTCATCATCAAGATTGGTGACCATAACCGGTTTTAAGCCCTGGTAACCAGAATCGGTACTTTGTGCGGCTCCCATCAGGATGCGGTAGTTTTGATTGCCATCTTCTTCCGTGTCATCCACACCTGTCACGGTTACGGTTTGCAGGGCATTCCAATTCTGAGGCGTGAAGGTGAGCTGTTGGGGCGAAACGACACCTTCCGTGGTGTCACTACTGGAAAGCGGAATCACGACCTCAGCACCAGGGGCGACGTTCAAGTGAATCGTAAAGGTGGCGGTTCCGCCTTTTTCGGTGGTCAGGCCACTGATCGCGCTGATTCTGAAGCCCGGCAATTCGTTGTCCTCGTTGATCACGGTGACACTCTCAAAACTTAACTGATGATAGCCGGGATCCTGACTCGTGGTGTTTCCCAAAAAGACGGATACCCTTTGATTGTCATCATCGTCCTGATCATCTACTCCGGTGAGGGTGATGGTTTGAGGTGCGTTCCAATTTTGGGGGGTGAAGGTCAAGGCTTTTGGAAACACCGTGAGTTCAGTGCTATCACTACTGGAAAGATAAACTGTGACATCCGCTGAAGGAACAACATTCAAGCGCACCATGAAGGTCGCTGTTTCTCCAAATTCATTGGTATTTCCACTGACCGCACTTACTGTGATCCCAGGTGTTTCGTTATCGATATTTTCAACCTGGACATCCTCAGGATCCATGCCCTGATAGATGGGATCCTCACTAACTGCGGCGGATAGGATGATGTGATAACGCTGATTTCCATCCGCAGCTTCATCATCAACACCTTGAACCGTCGCTGTTTGTGGGGTTTTCCAATTGTCGGGAGTGAAACGAAGTTCCTTTTGGAGAATGAGGCCTTCAGCCTCATTGTCACTGGATAAAGGAAGGAGCACATTCGCCGTCGGTTGGCTATGAATTTGAACCGTGAAGGAGGCGATTTGCCCTGACTCTGAGGTCTTTCCACTGATAGGGCCAACTGTAAACCCAGGTGAATCGTCATCCACATTGACGACTTTGACATCGTCAGGATTGATGGTCTGATAGTTTGCGTCTTTGGTAACGACCGTCCCAAGGATGATGGAGTAGGGTTGTTCTCCATCCGCAACGGAGTCATCAACGCCGGTGACTGTGACGATTTGCCGCGTATTCCAATTTTCTGAGGTAAAGATCAAACTGGAGGTGGAAACCGTGCCCTCTTTCACCTTACTGCTGAAAACAGGGAGGACGACGTCATGCGTTGGGACTTGTTTGAGTTTGACGGTAAAGGTGGCGTAAGTTCCGGTTTCAGAGGTTTTATTGCTGATGGGGCTGATCTCGAAGTCCAACTCGGCTGGAGTGGGAGTGTGAGAATCATCGACGGAATCGTTCAAAACGCAGGAAGTAATCACCGCAAGCATTACGAGCAGGAGGATTCCTATGGTTGTGAATCGTTTGTGTTTCATGGGTTCACCGATTTTAGAACTTGGTTTGAAATAATTTTGTCTTTTAACGCAAAGACGCAAAGGGCGCAAAGGAACGCAGAGAGATTACCATTTCTTGTTAAATGAGAATTGGACTTTACCTTGGGGTTGAACGTTCCAGTTCCAGGAGGTGGTGGAGGAAGGGTGTTCCGGTTCATCCCAATAAAACCATCCGGTCAAAGCGGCGAGTACGAGGGTTAAGCCTAAATATTGCTGGATTTCCTCATTTGCTTTGGTTGTAGCGTCAATTTTCTCATTTTCTTCCATTCGATAGGCTTTGGCTTCTTCAAGCGTTTTCGCAGTTTTGATTTTATCACTGCTTTGTTTTTTCTCTGTGTTTGCCGTTTCCAGCGCAATGATTGAGGAATAAAGCAACCCGGTTGAGATCAGAGTTCCCCCCAACGAACTTCGCCACTTCCATTTCCAGCGTTGATGGGCTTGGTAATATTCGGTTAGTTCCAGGTGGATCTCCTGAGAAAAGGTTTTTCCTGGTTCCAAAATAATGGATTGCTTTTGTTCCACATATTTATTGCTGGAGTGGGTGACGTAGAGTTCATAGGATCCTGGTTCCACTTCCAAAGCAAAGGCACCCCGTTCAGGAGCGTTATCGGTTTTGTTGTAGGATTCCTTTCCTATGACGTTTACCACAAAATAACCGTCTTCGTCTTCAATCATGTTCTCTCTGAACACCGTAAGTTTCAATTGGGAGGGTTGCAGTTCCAACTTGATGTTGATGAGCGTTTGCTGGTTTGGAAGGATTTTAAAGGATTTTCCAACAGGAAAGTAACCCGTCTGAGTCACTTTGAGGGTGTATGGGCCGATGGGAAGTGATTTTTCCTCAACAGGGAGGGTTAGTGTTTGGGTCGTAGGGACAAAGGTTCCGCCTGAAATGGTAATATAGGCTCCTTGAGGACTGCCTCGCAGGGTCAATCGTCCTTGAACGGGAGTCAAACGGGGAGCTAATGAGACATCCTCGTTGAGGACCTCGATCTGTTTTTGAAAAACCTCATAGCCTTGTTGTTCGATTTGAATCTGATGGGAACCTTGGGCGATTTGCATCGTGAGTGGAGTATTTCCCACAACTCGATGATCAACCATGATTTTCGCACCACCAGGCGTGCTCCCAAGGATCAGTTCCGGGATTTTGATCAAGGTTACTCGCTGTTCCGTTACTTCTCCTCCCAGCACCGTTACGGTTTGCTCCAGCACTTCATATTTGTGTTTTTGAATTTTTAATTGATGTGTTCCTTCAATCACCTGAAAGGTTACCGGAGTTACGCCTTTGAAAATGTCATCCAGGAATACGCTGGCCGGATCAGGAATACTCCCGAGTTTCAAAGTTCCAAACTGACTCAATTTTGCCTCCAGAACCGTGTTCTTTTTTTGAGGATTCACTTCGATGCTTTGAGTAAAAGGGACATAGTCTTTTAACCGGATCTCTACCTGATGCTGTCCTGAAGTCAACCTGACATCCACCGGCGTTTTTCCAACGGGTTTTTGATCTACGGAAACCTCAGCGTCGTAAGGGGTACTTGTGATTAACACATTGTAAAGCAACGGAGTCAGCGTCAATTCCAAACGCATCAATTCAGAGGAGGTGACATCGACGATCTGAGTCAAACCGAGATTTCCCTGACGAAGACTGAGGGTGTGTTCTCCATAAGGGAGGGCTTTTAATAAGGCGGGTGTTTGTTGTTCCAACACGACTCCATCCAAGGTGATTTCGGCTTTTGGAGGGGTTGTGGTGAGGAACAATTGTCCCATATCCTCAGGAGTTGGAGTGAGGACATCTTCACCCAAGACTTTTGCCACCAACTCGGAAATTTTCCCGTTGAGTTGGAAAGTATTGCATTTTTGGCAATAGTTGGTTTTTACATTCTTGGTTTCCAGGCCAATATGGGTAACCGTCAGTTGGGTATCGTCGCCTTCCCGAATGATTTGCAAACGAAACAAACTTTCTACTTGCAGGATTTCCTGAACCCGGCGAATACATTGTTCTTCGGTACATTCCTCCGCGTCCAGGGTTTTAAAGGCTTCATCCTGGGCTTGCTCGAATTGCTTTTCCGAAACCAGATTAAACCGGTCGGCCAAACTCTCCTGAAACGTATTGAACAAAATGCCTTGCGGCACTTCAGAAATGCTGCCTGCCACCGCTAAAGGAAAGATTGCCGCTTGTTCTTTCTGAGCATAAACCGGGTAGGCCAGAAAGATTGCTCCAGCCATTAAACATAAAAATTTCAAGACTTTCATAGTTCCCCCTTCCATTGGTTTAATTTGATGATAAAGGGTTTTTACAACTTTATAAGGAACTAATCAAGCTTTGTTATAGAGAGTTTTAAATGTTTTTTATAACTTGGTTTTTGTCTTTGCGCAGAAATTTCATTCATCAAATATTTTTCAATAAAACCCACTTTTTTTACTTTTCAAAGTCCAATTAAATTTGTTAAAGCTTCTTTAGGGATCATGATCTTAAATACTTGGTGGGAGACAAGTGTTTTACCGCTTTCACTTTTATGTTTTGGGTAAGATTTTTTTTGGATCAACCCCAATTTTTTGAACTCGATTTTGAGGGAGCAACGGTTCTCTCATATCCGCTGCTTTCAATGGAGATTATTATGTTCAAGACACAGATCTTAATCAAACATTTAACTTCATGGGGGTTGGGATGTTTGATCTTCACCCTGATCGCTTGTGGTGGAACCGCCCAAACCTCAACACCTGATACTAAGAATATTACACATGCTAAAACAACCACAACGGTCGCAATCAAACCGCAACCAGCATCGCAGGTTCAACGTCAGCCTGAAAAACAGGCTGTTGTTAATCCTGATGGGTTGAGTCAGGAGAAATTAAATATCAAATTATATGGGGCAGCTAAGCGAGGACATCTTGAAAAAATAAAATATTGGATCGCTGCTGGTGCAGAAATCAATCAAAATGATATTCCCCCACTCTTTGTTGCGGCTGATCAAGGACAGACAAAAGCTGTTCAATTGCTACTTTCTGAGGGGGCGCAAACGGATCTTCCTACCATTTTAGTAAACGAGTATGTGAAAAAAGTTGAGGGATTCACCCCTCTCATGACAGCTTCTCATAAAGGCTATACTGAGATTGTTAAATTGCTGATTGATGCTGGTGCAAATGTGAATGCCCGAACTCAATCTGAAGACTTTCTTGGAAACGATACTGCGTTAATTCGTGCTGTTTCAAAAGGACATACTGAAATTGTTCGACTTCTTCTTGACGCGGGAGCTGATCCCAATGTTCAAAGTAATGATAAAACCAGCGCATTATCTATGGCTTCTTCTGAAGGATATACCGATATTGTAAAATTACTTTTGGATCACCAGGTTAATGTAAACATACAAACTAAATATGGAACAACACCTGTGATGTGGGCATCAAAGCGTGGTCATACTGAAATTGCACAATTACTTGTAAATCACGAAGCACAACTCAATTATCAAGAAAAAGGAGATTTGGTTAACGGAGATACTGCTTTAATGGATGCTTCAAAAAGAGGTTATGTAGAAATTGTTAGGATTCTAGTCCAAAACGGAGCAGACATAAACATTCGAAACAAAAAAGGAGAAACAGCATTAAAATTAGCCAAAGCATATGAAGAATGGGAAACCGTCAAAGTGTTACAACAAGCTGGAGCCGAGGAGTAAACGTATATCATTACAAATAATGAATTTAAGGGGAAACGATGGGAAAAACAAAACAAGATATCATTAACGATTTAACTCAATTAGATACTCTTCCTAAGTTTTGGGATTATATTAAGCAACGAAGTACTGAAGAGATACAAATACTCATTGATACGATAAAGTCTGATGATATTGATAATATCGTTGATACACTTGAAAAAAAAATAGTACAAAATCCAGAAATCAATCAATTGATTCAAGGAATTGAATTTATTCAAAGCCTTTCCTCACCGACGATTCCTAACGGAAAGACGTTGAAGACAGAACTCCTCAAAACACCTGATTTTCTCATTGATTGCGTCAGTTCCTTTGCCTCCAAAGCGGCTTTAGATGTTTTGATCCAAAACTGGCCTCCTGAAGCTACCCAAGCCATCAATATGGTTCAAACCCTACACACGTTTACTGTAGACATCAAAGATTGGAGTACCTTTAATAACGCGATTTCCCAAAGTGTCAATGGTCAAATGGAACAGTTTAACAATATGAATTTTTGGGAGGTCATATCAACGGTTGAAGATTTGGCTCCTTTCTTAAAAGAGCGGCTTGGTGGTGCAGAAAATCACACATTGGGTAAAATCATCAATGGGATTAGTTTACTCAGTGATATCGAACGTTTTCCACAAGTGGTGACTGATTTGGATTCTCTCAAAGCAACTGTTGAAGAACTTCCGAAGGAGTTATATGACAGCTTAAAAGGAGAGGTAGTGGGCATGGTGAGCGGGCAATGGGGACAATCTAAAGGAACTGCTGTCATACAAATGTTTGAAGACGTCCGCAACAAAAGAATAACCAGTTGGGACGCGTTTCTTATCAAACATGGTTCGGTCTTTTTAGATGACACGATGCAAACAGATTTACAAAAAGCCAAAGAAGCCTTATTGCTCCCCATTTTAATGCGCGATATGTTACAAAATCCTCAAGAGGGAAGCAAACAACTTTTAGTTGAATTGCTTAAAACACATTACGAACTAAAAAATCTGACGATTGATGATTTTAAAGATGCTCAAGGAATCTCCTCCGTTTTAGGAGAAATCGTTGTAACAGAGTACCTCAAAAAACATGTTCCTGTAGGAAAAATCAATCAAGTTATTGATACACTCAAAAGTTTATCAAAAAATGACTATGCTGATGCAGAACTAAGGACAGCTAATTTATTAAAAGACATAACCCTGGAACAGTTAGTGTCACAAGTACCTGGTTTAGGACAATGGAGTCGTGTCATTCAAGGGATCAAAGAAGGCGACTATGAAAAAGTGGTTTTGGGAGCGGCAGAAACGCTGTTTACCCTCAGTATTCCCCCTTTAGGAGAAACCATCCTTTCCTTGGGTTACGACCTTGTAAAGAAACCTGTTGGGGACTGGATTACACAAACCCGTGATTTATTCAGTGGAGTTCGGGATGTAAAACTCGCCTTATTTCCCAAAGACCTGCATGACACATATTTTAACATCACAGACGCCACCCAGAACAATCTTGTCAATGATGATCTTAAAATTGAGTATTCCGGTTCCGTTGAAAAGATTTCTGTTTTAAATCCCGCCAACGGCCAGATCCTCCATGTTGGGGAAACGAGCATTGAGATTCAAAGTCAGATTGATGGCACAATTCATGTCATTTCTGGCTTGGACTCTACTTTTATGAAGATGATGAAGCCTGTTTTTGACGCGAACAAAGATAAAACCTTATCGGCTGGGACTTTGCTGGGATACACTTCTTTAGTGGACAATCAGGGAACGACCACAGGAGAATTTCATTACCAGATCAAAAAAGGAGCAAAAGCGGAATTTGGCCATCAAAATGATTGGATCAATGTCAGCCAGTATTGGGAACAAGGCGGACCCTTGAAAGAATCTCAAAGCTGGAATGAGGCCCAAGGCGTTTTGTGCGGAAACGAGTTGATTCAAGGTGAAAAACAGTTTTTTGAAAAGGGAACGCTCCTTGGACGAAGCGAACTCACGATTGAATCACCCAAGATTTTCGCTCAACCGATTTATAACCTGGTTCATGGAAAAGTGATTGAGTATGATCCCACCGCGGGAGTTGTGGTGATTGAGGATCTACAAGGAGTCTATCACCGTTATTTTGGTCTCAAACTGGATGAACAATACTTAAAAGCAAACGAGGAAATCAATCCTGGCAATCAAATCGGCTGGTTATCTCCTGGTATGACGACTGTGTATTATGAAGTCTTGATCGGAAACCGTTTTGGAGGAGACTACGCTGATGTTCGAGTAGACGCTAACGACTTTTGGAATCATGGAGGTATCATCGAAGTCGATTTTGTAGCGATAGATCCACAAAACACACATTTGGAAGAAGGAGAAGAAACCCTTTATGTCGCACGACTGAATGTGGACATTGATGACACGATTGAAGTCACTATTCAAAGTGATGGTCAGGTTACACTTGACGGAAAAAACTCAGTCCGAGTTTCCTTTCACCCTAATTCTCAAGACCAGGATTACACGGATAGTGAAGGGGTTTTTGTCAATAGTTTGAGTGTGGGAGGATTGAGCGCGGCTACCAGTTCAATCACTTTGACTATCGGTCAAAATATCGAAAAAGAATCTCTTAAAATCTATGATACTGAGGGAGGACTTTACTCAACAGCGCAAAATAGTTTAGGTAATTCCTGGTCAGCTTTGAAGGATTTAATTCAATCAGGAGAGTTAACCGATAATGTGTTGAAGACTGATAGCCTTGGCTTAATTCAAAAATTAAACACCTTTTTAAAGGAGCTTAAACAAGGGCTTACCGCGACCTTGGATCAAGTGGGCTATGAGATGATTTATCAACAATGGATTCCTTTAGCCAATGAGATTGACACCCTGGAAAAAGCCCTTCTGATAGAAAAAAATGATCCTGACCGAAATTGGATAGCAGAGGAGCAGCTTAAATTTACTCGAATTGACCAGGGATTAACTTCTACTTACTGGAATATTCATCAGTTGTTTGAACGTTTGGAAACCCACTTTTCACAAGGAGAAGAGATCAACCAGGAACAACTCACCCCTATTGTGATCCAGGTAGAACAAACCTTAGACGTCACCGAGTTAGAACTGGAAAGTCTTCAAGATACTATCCGTGAACCTGATGCCTCAAAAACTCAAGTTTCTCTCCAAGGAGATTCCATCTGGGAAAAGGTAACGCATCATCTTTTGCATCCGAGCAACGACCGAACGGTCCATGCCGAAGTGCTTCGTGATTTTCATGCGCCAACAGTTGATAATCAATTATTTGCCGCCACCACACTTTGCTATAACAAAAAGTTTTCAGGAAAAAGCAACGTCTATTCTCCTGTGACCGGAGTGATTCAACAGATTGCGGAAGGTTCTGTCTGGGTAGCTCTCCAGGATGGTAGCGTTCATCGTTTCAGTAATCTTGACGAAGTTCCCATCTCAACATTCAAAACAGGAGATATCATTAACACTGGATCTGTCCTGGGTAGTATTACCAGTCAAGGGAGTGTCCAATATTCAATCTACGCACTCGGTGATCCAACCGCTGATGTCAGCACTTGGCCGAAGTTCAATCCCGAGGAGTATTGGGAGAGAGGCGGTCTTGGTTTGGAGGTCGTGACAGCCACAAGCACAGAGGGAATTGCGATTGAGGAAGGGAGTCAGGAGCAACTTACGTTTCGGTTGAAGGTGGGGCATACGGGGGAGATCAAGTTGAAATTGCGGTTTAACTATGAGGGGACGGCGGAAG
>JBBCAX010000115.1:0-7629 GCA_051382335.1 Deltaproteobacteria bacterium TL4 | reverse complement strand
TCGTTTTGGCATCTCTCAAATTTCGCATATTTTGTAATACATTGATTTAATTGTATTTATACTCATTCAAAAACCACGGGAAATATCGAAGAGCCATAGCGGAGTGAAGCAATGGTCGAAGCAAATTAAGTACATCGATGAATATGGGAACAGTTATTATGATGATAAAGGATTTGCCATTGCGATTGACGGGAATAATAACCTCTATATTGCAGGATCTACCGACGGAGCGTATGCAGGATATACCAACCAGGGAGCCTCAGACCTGTTTTTTATGAAATTGGATTCCAATGGTACTCAGATCTGGGTGAAACAAATGGGAACCAACAATGGGGATTATGCCACAAACATTGCTGTAGATACTTCAGGGAATGTTTATGTTAGTGGAATTACGGAGGGTGCGCTTGGAGGAAATACCTCTCTGGGAAGTACAGATGTGTTTATTCTGAAATACAGTACGGACGGAGTGGAACAGTGGGTACGGCAGTTGGGAACCACTTCCCGGGAAGGCGACCAGTATGGTGAGGAGTGGGGTGGTGGCGTTGCCGTAGATAGTAGTGGCAATGTTTACGTTACTGATGGAACCTCTGGTGCTATGGGAGGGACGAATCAGGGGTCTGAGGATATTTTTATAGCAAAGTACAATAACAGTGGAACGCTTCAATGGACAAAGCAAATCGCGAGTACTGACAGCGATTATGTATATGATATTGCCGTGGATAGTAACAATAATATCTATGTCACCGGGGTTGCGTTTGAAGCGATTGATGGCATAGTCCCATACAATGGAAGGGATATCCTTCTTGTCAAATACAACAGCAGTGGAGTAAGACAATGGACTCGAATGTACAACAACAGCACGTGCAACAGCTACGCTAACGATAGAGGTTTGGGTCTTGCCATAGATGCGGACAATTATATCTACGTAGGAGGAACATGCAGTAACGGCATTGTTTTGAAATATGACAGCAGTGGCAATTTAAAATAAAGCCAGATGGATTTCACCTCGCTTTACCCGAAGCTGGCGTTAGCTCAATACCCGTGAGTGAATTCGGGACTGTAATTAACAAGTGACCTTAATTACAGTGAGTTAGGCGCTTAAAACAGGTTATCCTGAACTGATGGCGAAACGTTCGTAGTTCCGCCTTCAGGCGGCTTTTCAGCAGGGTTTTCCGCCTAAAGGCGGGACTACAAACCTGATTTCACTCACGGGTATTAGGCGTTAGCCCTTGTTAGGACGAAGTTTCAGTGAGAGTGGTCAAGAAAAGTTTTTTTTGTGGACGTTGATCCTATTTTTCGGTTGACAAAACACACTGATGACTCCATTCTTGTCTTCACAGGCATGACAACGCTTGCGCCAAGGCAAACGCGATTTACCTCAAGATGACAGGAATTTTATGAAAGTTCTAGGAGCGATAGATATTGGTTCCAACGCGATTCGCATGAGTTGTGTTGGGCTGACGGAAGATGGACGCCTTGAGCCTATTGAAGAGACGCGCACGCCAATAAGGTTGGGGGCGGAAGTCTTCAGTCAAGGGTTTCTTTCCGAAGAGAATATCCTTAAGTTAATTGAGATCTTGAAGGTCTACTCGCGAATTTTTGAGCAAAACCAGTGTGAGCAGGTCCGGGCGTATGCGACGAGTGCTTTACGTGAAGCCAGCAATCAGGAAGAAGTGATCTTTAGAATTCATCAGGAAACGGGTATTGAATTAGAAGTCATCTCGGGAGGAAAAGAAGCGGAGTTACTGGAACGAGCGGTACGAAGTCTGATCGATATGAATGAGGGGTCTTTTATGATAGCAGATCTGGGAGGCGGCAGCATAGAAATTTCCATCATTGAAAATGGTTCGATTGAATTCGCCGAATCTTTTCGCTTGGGAACCGTCCGGTTATTACAAATGTTTCCTTACTCCCCGGATCAGGAGCGTGAATTCATATCCTGGGTCAAGTCCTACATCAGGGAGTTTTTCCAGTATTTGGGTGACAATTTGAAAAAGCATTCGGTGAGGCGGATGATCATCACAGGAGGGAATGCAACCTCAATCGCGCAACTTGGGAAAAAATTTGCCGGGAAAAACTCCAGCTTTGCCAAGTCGCTGAGCTACGTTCATAAGAAAGACTTTCAATTAATCCGAAAAAAACTGTCGAAGCGAACTTTGACACAACGGATCCAGGAGTTAGAGTTATTGCCCGATCGTGCTGATGTGATTCTCCCCGCAATCTACGTATTCAAAGCTTTACTGGATTTATCTCAATGCGAGGGGTTAAGTATTCCTGACGTTGGATTGAAGGAAGGCATTCTTGATGAAATTTTAGAGGAACATTATCCCAGAAAACACATTTCCGAATATCAGCAAATCCTTTATTCCGCCTATTGTTACGTCAAAAAGTATCAGGCCAATCCGCAGCACTCCAGAAAAGTACACAAATTATGTATGGGCATTTTCAGTGGAGCCTCGCCCTTACACCATTATGGACAGCGTGAACGAATTATACTGGAATTAGCGGCGATCCTCCATGATGTAGGACGGTTCATACGCCCTTCCAATCATCATCAACATTCGATGTACCTGATACAACATAGTGAGTTAGTTGGAATTACGAACACTGAACGAAAAATTGTTAGTTTGGTTGCTCGCTATCACACTGGAGGAAATCCCTCTGAAAATCAAATGAAGGCTGCGGGATTATCTCAAGCGCAGCAGCAACTGGTCAAATGTTTAGCCTCGATTTTAAGAGTCGCCGATGCGCTGGATCGAGATCATAGATCTGCGATTCAATCCTTGTTTACCCATTTCGATGAGCACCAATTCACGTTATTCATTGACACGACGGATGATTTGTTACTTACCAATTGGGCTCTGGAAAAGAAAAAAGACTTGTTTGAGCAAGTCTTTCAGAAGAAACTCCTCATCAATCGCGAGCATGAAAAGTTTAGGGGCTAAGATTTTAGTATCTTGCAGCTCACAGCCAGATAATTTCCATCTGCTTGTCGTTGTGTTTAATCATTTCCCGCTTGCCTACGGTTTCCATGTCTTCGGGAGGCTGTCGGCTGAAAATGATCAACGTGCCAAAATGCATGCTGAGTCGAGTGAGGTATTCGGTGAGTTGCTGCTTGCCTTCGTCCAGAGCTTTTTTCCCACTGAGTTTGAGTTCAAAGGCAAAACGTTCTCCGGCAAATTCAATGAGCAGATCCAGCCGTTTCATACCGATGGCGTATTCGCGTGTGATGCGTCCGCCTCCATTGACGATGCGCTGGAGCCAGGCCATAAATAGCAGATGGTGGGCGGCTTCGGTGTAAGTTTTGCGTTTGGTGATCATTTCGCTGTGTTCTTTGTAAAACTCGATATAACGTTCCAGCATCAACGCTACATTCAGTTTGCCGTCGGATTTCACATACCACATTCGATCCTGCCCCAGATATTCCTGCAAGCCCCAGGTCAGTTCACGGGGCACCACTTCCCGGTAAATCGGATTGGCAATTTCGAGTCCGGTTCTTCCCCGTTTGACGAGTCCCAAATCCAGCACATAGCGTTCGTCCTCGTTCCAGGCGGAGCGATCTTCTTCCATGGATTCAAAGGTTTCGTCCTGTTCTCCCACCATAATCTTTTCGATGATCCGCGAAACCCGGCCTTCGCTGAGTTTGTCTGCGAGTTGATCCAGATGCACATCACGTCTCAGAATCAGAATTTCACAGGCATTGTGGACATCTTCCGGCGTTACTATGCGATTCAAGGAAACCTTCTGCGTTTCAAAACAAAGTTCTCGTCCGAGCGCGTTGACCAACCAGGGCTGTCCCCAGGTTTGAGTGTAAATCAGTTGCAGGGCGTCTTCAGTGAATTGTTGTCCGGTTGCCTGTGTGTGCTGGCGATAGAGTTCCTTGACCTGTTCCAGTGTAAAATTACTCAAGGTCAGGGATTTATCCTTGATGTTGAAGGCTGAACCTCCCACCACATATTTTTTCCCCTCGCCATCATAAAGCCGGTAATCTCTCAAGTCACGCAATCCTATCAAACAGAGGGAATGAGGAAAACCTTTGGGGCGCATGGCGTAACCACTCCGCAATTGACGCAGGACAGAAATCAAGCCATCTCCAATCAAAGCATCCACCTCATCCATAAACAACACCAGCGGTTTGGGAAGTTCCATACACCAGCGCGTCAAGAAACCGGAAAACTCCGAGACGTGATAACAGGAATCAGAAGGCTGGTACTCCGGAGGAAGATAGAACATTATTTTGGTCTGAAACTCACCCAAGATACTTTTATTCACAGCGGCAACATCGTCAAAATAGGCTTGCCCGGCTTCCACATTGACATACAAGGCAACGTATTGTCCTTCTTTGTTGATCTGTTCGGCGAGTTGCATCATCAAGGTCGTTTTTCCAGTCTGACGAGGAGCGTGCATGATGAAATATTTCTGATCCTCAATCAATTGCTGAATATTCTCAAAACGAGGCTGAAAATTGACCACATAATGAATATCAGCTTTACATGGTCCGGAGGTGTTGAAAAATTTTCTTGAAGTCATCCCTTTTCTCAAGCTAAAGTGACCGCGGTAAATCGGTAGTCTTTTCCCTTATTTATATCACAAAACCCAGCAGAGGAACAGTTCCAAATCTATAATGGACCCCATATTTTAGACCAGTATTTAAGGTGAAAAATCTTGTAAAAAACGCTGAGTTCTGGAAGCCTTCAGTTCCGTATAAATTTCAGAAGTCAAAGTAACGAATCACCTTCAAGAGAGAATAGACTATGGAAAGTAAACTTTTTCCTTTTGAGTGAGTAATTCCTTGATTCGTACAAGAGGTAAACACGAAACCTGAGCAATCTGTTCCTCAGAAAGAGTCCCCATTTTGAGAAGGTTGATGGCGATTTCTTCTCTACCTTCTTCTCTGCCTTCTGCTCTGCCTTCTGCTCTGCCTTCTTTTCTACCTTCAAGCTTTCCCATGCCATAAGAAGATTCCACCATACTTGCCTGATAATGCAAATCATCAACATAAGACTCATAAGTGGCTCTTTCTTCCTCAGAAAGTTTCATAATATCCAATTTATCTTTGGCCTCTTTGAGTCCCTTTGCCTGAAATTCCGTTTTGATTTCCTCGTGTTTCAAAAAATAAATCCATTCATCCAGGGGATCTTTCGCGTGATCATCAAACTGATTCACTTTGATCAAATAATATTCAGGATAAAGCTCATAAATCTTTTGTTTATGATAAAGTTCCTTCTGACTCTCACTTAATTGAAGTTCATCGCTTTTATGAATCCCATTAAACGTCGTGGTTCCCCTGTAGACATAATCCGCTCCCTGTCCCAGATCAAAATAAAGGATATTGATCGAAATCACCTTGATGATGGTGGAATAAGGTTCGGATTCATGAAGATGTTCGGTGATGATCCGGGAGGTTCCATATAAGATTCTTTGGAGATAATCCTGTTCTCTTTCATACTGAACTTCAATGAGAATAATCTCGCCATGGGAATCTCGAACTTTCAGATCAATTCTGTTAAATTTATCCTTGTCGTGTTTCTTCTCCCCCTCACTTTCCAGAATTTCCAGAATGTGGATCTCCTCTTTCAAAAGCTCACTCAGAAAGCCTTCCAGAATGCTGAAATTCGCTTTGCTTCTTAAAAGGCGTTTCATGGCCCAATCAAAAGTAATCAGCCTTCTTTTTGCCATCAGGTCTCCTACAGGTTAAGGGATTGCTACTAAAGAATCTCAAACGCGTCAATGCTGGTATTCGCTTAAGAATATCTCCTTTTCAGCCTGGGAGCAAGACGCATTTTGGAGTCCAAGCGATTCTCATTTTAAAAGAAGTTAAGGATATTCAGGATTTAGGAGACAAATTGACTGAGGACGAACGTTTTTCTTGATGCTCTATAGTGTTTCAGAAAACTGCATCTGGCCATTGATGAATCCACGGGGGAAATTCTGGCATCGAAGTTGACAACCCATAAAGAAGACGATGCTTGCTACTCTGACCCCTATGTGAAGGAGAGGTGATGCTTAGACTGATCATGTTCGACTCCCGACACTGCCCAAATACCCAATTCACTGCCCACTCCGGACGCAACGGACATAGTTACTACTGCTCTTAGTGCCAGTGTTCACGTTGCCGCCCAGGAAGTATACGTACCACGCATAGAGGGGGGAGTTGGCATTGGTAGTGGACGACTAATAGGGCAACGACTTCGTGTTAGGGAAATAAGTGAGATCAATCGCTGGATTATCGAGAGTCATATTCGCTATAAATTTCAGTTCTTTGACGTTGGGCAGACGCCAAGCACTGGAACCTCCAAAGGTTAAGGCTTCACAATAACTCAACGCCTGTTCCCAGGTTATGGTGATTCCATCATCCTGTTGTTGCCAAATCAGTCCAGTACGATGATCAGTAACTGTACTGTTACCATTATCCGTGAAGTCGTCCCCCCACGTCAGCGGAACTTGTAAGCAACACAACATCAGTATCATTCCTGCTATTTTTCTCTTCAACATTATTTTCCTTTTTGAAAGATAAACATTCCGGTGATTCTTCATTTTATAAGACTAGAGCGATAATATCAGAATTTAGAAATTACCATAAAGAAAATCCCTTGCGACAAGGCTTGATGTTTATATTTTCCAAACCATTTTTAGGAAAACCCGCATTGCAATATCCAACTCACTGTCCTAGCGCACACAACGAACATACTTACCATCGCTCTTAAAGAAGCTTCCCTCCCCCCCGACATTGAAGTCCACGCTCCATGCACCGTTGGAGTTGGAGTTTGTGGTAGTAGACGACCAATAGTACGCCCCCTTAGTAGAAGGAAAATAAGTGGGATCAATCGCTGGATGATCGCGCCCATAGTTAACAATACTCACCAATTCATTGTTAGTGGGTAATCGCTAACCCGATGAATAATCTCCCAGATTAAGTCCGGTACAATAAGTTCCAGCAGAGTCCCAGGTTCGTGTCTTTCCATCATCCTGCTTTTGCCACAACAATCCCGTCACATTATCCGTGATGGTACTGTTGCTGTTATCCGTGTAAGAAGGAGCATTAATCAAATAATCATGATCCTCTCCAAAGGTGTCGGTATAAGAGGTAGTTTGTCCTGTATCCGGTACATGAACCACTGTCTCAAAATTGGTGACTATGACCGATTCTGGCGTTAAGCCCTGGTAACCGAAATCGGTACTTTGCGCAGCTCCCATCACAATATGGTAGTTTTGATTACCATCTTCTTCCGTGTCATCCATTCCCGTCACAGTGACAGTTTGGTTCGCGTTCCAGTTGGAAGATGTAAAGGTGAGTTTGACCGGTGACGCTGTCCCTTCGCTGGGATCAGAACTGACCACCTCAAGTACCACAGCTCCAGTCGGTTCGCTATTGAGTTTGATGGTAAAGGTGGCGGTTTCTCCCGCTTCAGAAGTCTGCCCCTGAATCGCGCTGATCGTGAAGCCTGTGGTTTCGTCGTCACGATTCACCACCAGCACGTCTTGAGGGTCCAGTTGATGATAGTTGGGATTGTCTGAGGTGGTTTTTCCCAGCAGGACTGGATACGTTTGATCCCCATCCGCGATATTGTCATCCAAACCCGTAACAGTCACGAGCTGTTCCGCGTTCCAATTGTCAGGAGTGAAGGT
>JBBCAX010000114.1:0-67483 GCA_051382335.1 Deltaproteobacteria bacterium TL4 | reverse complement strand
AGTAATTGGTAGGCCGGGATTACATGCCCGGCAAAGTGAGGGGCACGTAGTCCCCTTCTACCACTTTCTTACAAAAGCGGGACATTGGTAGGCGGGGATTACATGCCCCGCTTTTCTGAGCGTTGAGTTTGCCGGACACGTAGTTCCGGCCTACCATCGAGGTGTCCCGGATTAAACGAGTAGTCCTTGGCCTGATTCCCTTTTTTCCACACAGCGTTGTTATGTAATGAGTATTGCAGAACCTTAGCAAGAACCGTATCAAATCCAGGCAGTTGTTTTTCCAATAAGTCCGCCTGTTGAAGAGCCTGATTGTCAATCCTGTGGGTTCTAAAATCCAACTGACGGCTTTCCACAACCAAAGAGGTCGCCCTTGCTTGTAATAAGGATTGCCCCGCAAAGTGATGGACTTCGTTCCATTTTAAAAGTTCAAAGAGGGTTGCTGATATGTCGACTTGACTGCCCACCGTTTGAACTTTGATGACAGCAGGCGCATTTTTCCAATACCACAAAAGCGGAATACGCCGAGATTCGAGTTGGAGCGGATCTTTCAGGTGAGCGGGGAATGGCATCAAGGGAAATCCCGTATCCGCCGTAATGATAAACAGCGTGTTATCAAAATAACTTTCTTTTTGAAGCATCTGAAATAAAAGACTCAGAGCATAATCGGAATAACGCATCGTTTGATTATGAGGTTCCTCTTTCTGGGAGGCCTGATAATCTCTGGGAAGATCATAAGGGTGATGATTACTGGTAGTTAAAATCATGGAAAAGAACGGTTCGGGTTGCTGTCGTAACACTTCAACCGCTTTTTTCATCAATTCATGATCACCATACCCCCAACTTAAGCGTTGCAAGTGTTTGTCAAAATCCAAATCCGTAATAATTTGGTCAAAACCAATTTTGGTATGGAAAAAAGACTGGTTATCAAACTGACCGGAGTGCGCGTAAATCCAGGAGGTGGCGTACCCTTGTTTTTTAAATAGTTCAGGCAAGCAATTAAATTGAACATGATTGAAGTTTCGATAAACCGGCGTTTGAGGATAAGGATAGATTCCACATAAGGTTGCAAATTCACCATGCATCGTTTTGTAGCCATTGGCATAAAAATATTCGAACAAAACGCCTTGTGTCGCGAGTTTGTCAAAAACCGGAGTCAGGTTACTTACAGGGTTGTAGCTCCCAATACGATCCGCGTTAAAGGACTCCATCATCACCAGCACAATATTCGGGCGCTTGGAGGTAAAAAGTGCAGTGAGCGGATCAAATTGAGCTAACGGCGGAGTCGGTTCAAGCGATTCAAACATCCAGGGAAACTGTTTGGAAATTACCGTTTTGTTAAAAGTGTCCTTCTGATACTGTTTCCATAAGGCCAGCTCTTTTTCAGGAACCACAACAGGCTGAATCGCCTCAGTTTTTTCGATACTTCGTGCAAGGAAATAAAAGAGACTGTTATTTTGCAAAGGATGAATTTTATCAGTTACCGAGGAATTGGCGTATCCGCCACTTACCATCGCCAGTCCCAGTAATAAAACCAGATTTGCCGCAATGTCCTTTTTTTGCTGGGGAAGCTCAACAGGCATAAATTTCAGCAGAACGGCCATGAGCACTGTCGGAAGGACACAATACAAAAAGAACGGAGGCGATTTTAGAATACTGATATAAGAATCCGCCATGTACTCTAGCTCACTCACCCGCAAATAAGTGTAAGCGGAAAAGGGCATGTGAACTTGAAACATTTGGATGTGGATGTAGTCCAAAAAATTAAAGTAATTCCAAATAATAACTAAAATCCCAATCAAGGTTCTTGGATAGCGTTTGACTCTTGTTAGCAGGAGGATGTTCACAAAAGCCAGTTCTGAAAGCACCATGAGATCATAAGCACTCCCAATACTTAAATAGAAGAGCAAGTGTGATGTGGGCTCAATCCAATCCATCAAGAAGAGGATTCGGTGCAACACTAAAATATTGCCAAAAGCGAATAATAAAATAAAACTTAAATAAAAGCGTTTCATGTGTGGGAACCCTCGTGAGATGCCGTTCTATTATTTTTTTCAGCGAAAAGTTTTTAGTATTCAGTTCGTTGATGCTATGAACAAATCACGCAAAGAAGGTGCCAAAACACCTAAAATTGATGACTCAGTCTAAAATATGAGTCCACGAGAATCCTTCATGAGAGGTCGGACGCAATGAGTTATGCCCTTGTGGAAGTGGAAAAAAATATAAGAAATGCTGTGGAAAAAAAGGGATGGCGGTTCTCTGAACTTCAAGCTACCCTTCTTCACCGGAAGGTCAGCCAACGCCTCAGGTGGTTTTAATTACCACTGAATACTGATGTCATCGCCATTCAGTTGATTGCCTGTGCTGTTATCGATTCTATCGGGACCACAACTATAAAACATTTGTAATCCCTGATGCCAAATGAATAAATGCCCCCAAGGATCATAGCGTTCATAGACGCTCAAATTGAACAAATCCGCAATGTTTCTTCGGCCTTCAATCCGGTCTTGGTTGCTTAACAAATCCGTCTCTTTAGGACAACGCGGGAACAAAAGGCTTTCTTCTTTGTCCCTTCCCCGGGTCAGATCATCAAAAGAAATAAACTTTCTTTGTTTCTGTAGCTCCTTCATAATCTGATCAAGACGCTCCATCGTTGTTTTTTCATAGTCTCTTTGGATTGCGGTGGCTGAAGAAACCACATATAAGTCATCGCCGTCATTCAAAGTGATCACCTCTCCTACTGTTTTTTGCCATTCCGCTTTTCGATTAGGGCCATTGGATAAGATCATGCTACAGTTTTGCCAAGATTGCAGGCAACTATTTCCTAAAGTTGGATGGCGTAGGTAAGTGTAGTTTTCTCCCCAAGGGTCTCTTTCAGGCATTCTACTGACATACGGACCGTTCCAACCTGTAGGTGTTGGCAGAGGCGGCATAAATAGGGCTTTGAGGTTTTGGGTATTGGAAGGGAATTCGCCTGTATCCCGATAGTAGAAGCCGAGACTTTGACTCAAGTTTTGCAGTTCTTGATGGGTGGCTGTCATTTTCATTTGATGTTGGATGGCGACTCCGAAGGGAACCATGGTAGCGGTTAAAATGGATATAATCCCTATACTGATAATCACTTCGATCATTGAAAAACCCTCTCGGAGTAATTCTTTCTTCATTTCGAGTCTCTCCTTATGTTTTTTTAATTTGGTGTTTTTGCCTTTGGGCGAACTGCTGACTGTGTTCCTAATAACCGCCTATATCATCCCCGCTTATTTGAGCATAACCGACGACTGTTCCGGAACTTCCTGAGCTATCATCAATACGGTTAGGACCACAGCTATAAAATTGATTCAACTCTTGATGCCAAATCAACCGATTACCCCATTGATCCGTTTTGTGATAGCTTCCCAAGTTGGGGATATTGTTAATTTTATTACTTGCGATCAATGTGGTTGGACATTTCTTGCCAACGTTTGTGACTTCTTCTGTTGTTCGTTCAACATCGAGCTCGTCAAAGGAGACACTGGCGCGATTTTCCATGAAGTTCTGCATGATCGTTTTGATACGATTCCGTGTTTCTTTTTCAAACGCACGTTTCGTCGCTTCGATAGAAATAATACGGAACAAATCATCGCCCACACCAACACGGGTATAATCTCCTGAATTGAGGATCCACTCTTGTGTCCGGTTTGCGCCGGGAGAAAGAAGAAGGCTTCGATTATCATTCACCGTATTTTGACCGTTAATTTTGGGGCTTCTGACGTATGAATAGGGGGAACCCCAATAATCATGGAGGATCTCAAACTGATTTCCTGTGATATAAGGACCTCTCCAATAGGTACCGGAACTTCCTGTCGGTTGTTCAAACAAGCTGATCAGCAGTCCACTGGCAGGAACACTTCCTGTATCCCGGTAATAGTTCGTCAGGGCGTCTCCTATTTCTGCCATCTCCCCCGCTGTTTTAATATTGTTGTTTTGGTTGGTGAAATTTTTAGACAAGGGTAACAAACTTCCCACCAATACAGAAAACACACCCAGGGAAACCACTATTTCAACCAGGCTAAATCCCTTATGAGTCCGTTTTTTGTTTTTCATCATCATGCTTTTTTTATAAAATCTTCGAGGGTAACTTTCCTTAAAAGCCATCAATATCGTCTCCGCAGATGGCATAGGTGGCATCACAAATAGCTTTGGCCGGTTCGTCGATCACCCGGTTGGGACCTGTGCTGTAAAATTGTAAAAGCTCGTAATGCCAGCGATAAGGTTGCCCCCAAGGATCCTTTCGATAAAAAGGACTCAATAACGGCCGTCCCTGGTCATCCATACTTTGAATTAAAAAATCAATGGCCGCGGCAGGATCCGCCTTTTGTGATTCTTGTCTTAAACTCCCGAGCAAATCAACCTGAACCACTTCCATAAGGAGACTGATCATCTCATTGACTTCTTTTTTTGACTGTTCCCGGATGTCCGCTTTGTAGACGACATTTGAAGGTCCATGCGTTGATGAAATGGTGGCGGACACTACGTTCAAACCCGTACTGTCTTTTTGAATTTGATAACGAAAAGGAATTCCCCAAGCGTCCTGAAGTATCTCCTTTGTGGATCCCGAAACATAAGGACCACGCCATTGGATGGTACTTAATTGTGCGGCGCTTAGGATAAAAGGCGTCAATGAGGCGTTCACGGGTTGTTCCAGCAAGGCCTTCAAACCTATGGCCGCAACCTGACCATTCCGCAAATTAACAGTCTCAGGCGGAAAATCACTCACATCCTCGTAATACAATTGGAGTCCCGCTTCGATAACTTCCAACTGTTTTAAGGTCAGCAGCTCATCGCTAGTATCCGAAATATTCATGGCAACAGGCGTCACGGTGCCAAGCAAAATACTCAGCACCGCCAAAGTAGCGACGATTTCAAAAAGACTAAACCCTTTTTTAGCAGGATCCGGACTCATAAACTCACCCCTGACTTGACGCATAAACGCATGGGATCACGGTTAGAACTCGTTTCTTCGGGTTTATCTGAAGGAATGCCTGTACTGGGTGAGCCAACATCCCAGGATCCCCGATAATTGCTGTTGACACAATCGGAATTTTTGTTATCCAAAAAGATTTGCTGAACTCTGGGCTGTGTTTTTTCAATTTTATCACGTTTAATGCAGAGGTTCGCGAAAAACGTGGTCCTTCGAGAATTATCGTAATTGTGAATCCCTCCTGACTTCGCGTTAACTTCGGCGGAGGCATCCCAAAAACCTCGATGCTCATAATTCAGTGAGGAACATCCCAAGTACCCATTATTCAATATTTGGCTTTGAGAATCGCAATCATTGGCAATACAATCGGCCTTGCGAATTTCAATACGCACATCGCTGACTTGTTTGAAATAATCAGAGACATTGGTTTCTCGGACACATAAGGACACCCACTGATAATTAGACGTTTTCAAAGGTTGTTTTGAATCGTAAGCAGACCATGTTCTTAGAGGCGTCGCGACTTCTCCCGCGCCATGACGTCCTGTTTGCCAGAACCCCGCGGAGTAATAGCCTTTTGTCGAACATTTACTCCCCGGCGCGATATTGGTTCCCGTAGCCAAAAGAACGTCCTGAATCGCACCACCGCCTGGACCAATGATGATTTTCGCAAGAGGAGGATCAAATTGCCATTCTGTGACTGGAGGAGAAAACACCTCGGCTTTGTGTACCCGAGGATCTGTCTTGTTAGGATAACCTTCAACAAAGTACGTTCCAAAAGGTTTTTGATTGGGCGCAAGGGTGTCTTTATTGATTAAGCCTGATTTGCAAAACCCTTGATAAACTTCCAGTTCCATTTGAATCGGTTCCTGATCCAAATATTTTTGGTAAGTATTCACGCCCACAATATAGGTTCCAAAAGGGGGAGTCCCCACAAAATAAAGATCTTCAATCCATTTGGTGGGGTTCATGGGATCTTTCACACCCCAATCCCTTGGAATCGTATCCACATCCAGAAAAACGGGAACATCGCCCATGAGGATGTTGGGATGTAGATGGCCCTGACTATCAAAATACTCCGGATTGTCTGTGGGATTCACACGGCCTCTGCCGCTGCCTTTTTTATCCTGGCTTTCCCAATAAAGCAGACTTTCCTTCAAGTCAACACCTTTGGCAGGAATATATTTAAGGGACATGTCCACATCGGCATTAGTGCACTTCCCTCTTATTTCGTAGTTGGTACAAGCGATATCTCCAACTTCAAGCACAGGCCAACGTAAAAAGGCCCGGAATTCAACGACGGGTTTGGTGGGAATATCATCGCCAATAATCGCCCAACTATTAGAAACAGGATCATAGCTTTCGAAATAATTATAATCGCCGGGCAGTTGACATTCCTGTTTATTCCCCAAACACGTTTGATCTTCCCGATCCACACCAACGGCATAAAAAAAGCCTCCTGTTTTGGGCAACACCGCCCATCGGATGAATTGTTTGTTAGAATCCATCACATTAAATTTTCCAAGCAGTCCGGTGTTTAATAAAACACTCGCCGCTCCCCCGGGTCCGGCTTCCGGGATCCATTTTCTGATATCCGCTGTGTTTAACTGACTCCCTGAAGGCGCTGCGACATTAATGCCCCAGCCCACTTTTTCCGCCCAGTCCATCACATCTCGGGTGACACCAGTAAAACAGGCGATGTCCATCATATATTCGATGTTATTTTGAATTTTAACGGTGTCATACTGCAAAGACGCAGCATCCGCTTTGACCAGGGTATAGTAATCATTGATCGAGTCTAAACTGAGCCAATTGTCTGCGTCATACACGGGATCTGTGGGGTTTTTATTTTTTCGTAAACTGTCCAGTATGCGGTTTTTTCCCCGGTCTAAAACCAATACGACTTGATTTGTGGCTTTCTCTCCATTGAGTGTAGGACCCAGGATATAAATGTAGTCCCGTTTCAACCAGATGGAACGAAAGCGAGGAATCTCAATTCCTGAAATATAAGGACCATTCCAGAGGGCATAGTGCGCATCGTTCCGCGCATAGGGATTTTCTAGCAAACCTGCTAATTGTACCCTTTTGCCATTGATCGACTTGGGCGGAAATTCACCCACGTCTTTATAGTAGCGGAGCAAGGACTCTCGGATTAAGTTGAAATCATCAACTCTGCTTTGTTCATCCTCAACTTGCGAAATCTTATGTTTCAAGGGAAAAATGATGTAAGCAAGGATAGCCATGGACATCAAGGAAATGATAATGATCGCGAAGGCGTATCCTCTTCGTGTTCCACCGTTAGTGTGCTTTCGATATTTCATGGGACCCTCCAGTTACAATTTGTCAGAAATTTTGCTGAATCATGGTAGATTAGATACAAATTAAGGAAAGAAACCACAAGTACCTCTTATCAAATAAGGCACAAATCGTTCAGGGACGCTTCAGATCCTTAGTTGCGGAGTCGTTATAAAAATTATGAATTTTAAACTTGAAGCAATTTTTTAGCGAGGTATTATTGTCGTCCGCCTGCATCTAAATCATAAAAAACCTGAAGGTATTCCTTGTGTCCTTGTCTTGAAGATAAAATATGAAATTGGAGTTGGAAATTTTGTGATTAGCTCAGTAGCTTTGCCAAGTTGATGTGTCGTACAGACATGATTAAGAATCCCAAAAATGAGCGTTGACGCACTCGGATTCCAGGGCAATCCTGGGATGACAACGTTTCCGACTTCTGCTTTTCATGGAAATAACTGTAAATGTGAGGTGATGGTAAGTCTTCTGGGACACCCGACGTCCTCTATTTTTTTTTGAAAGATAGCGCATGAGCGCTAGCACACTGTCAATTTTGATTATTAAAGTTCTGTAACAGAAGGAGCAACTATGGCCGTGGATGTTAAACAAATCGGAGAAAAAGTCGCTGAAAAAAGTGCGATGATCGGATTAGTCAGAAAAGAACTCAGTCAAGTGATTGTGGGGCAGGGCTATCTGATTGATCGGTTAATCCTGTGTTTATTGTGTAACCAGCATGTCCTGATTGAAGGTGTGCCAGGCTTGGCAAAAACGCTTTCAGTCACCACGTTGGCACAGGCAATTCACGCGAAATTTCAACGCATTCAGTTTACGCCTGATTTGTTACCCGCAGATTTGATTGGTACGTTGATCTATAACCCTAAAACAGGAGATTTCACCACCAAGAAAGGGCCTTTATTTGCCAATATCATTCTCGCTGACGAAATCAACAGAGCGCCGGCCAAAGTTCAAAGTGCCTTGTTGGAAGCCATGCAGGAGCGTCAGGTTACGATTGGAGATGAGAGTTTCAAATTAGAAGAACCCTTTATGGTGTTGGCAACTCAAAATCCGGTGGAACAAGAAGGAACTTACCCTTTGCCTGAAGCGCAAGTCGATCGTTTCATGCTGAAATTGAAAATCACCTACCCTACCAAAGATCAGGAACGGCAAATCTTGAAAAAGATGGCGAATTCCAGCTCAAAAGTTGAGGTCCAGCCTGTGATCACCCCTCAGGAAATTATCGGTTTGAGAGAATTAGTCTATGAGGTTTACATCGATGAGCAGATTGTGGATTATATCGTCAATATCGTTGAGGCGACTCGTAATCCCGCGGCGTATAAACTTCCTATTCAAGATTGGATTCGTTATGGAGGATCTCCCAGAGCAACTATATTTTTAGCGATTGCGGCCAAAGCTCACGCGTTTCTGGAAGGTCGGGGCTATGTAACCCCTCAAGATGTCAAAGCGATTGGCATGGACGTGTTACGTCATCGCGTGATCCTTACCTACGAAGCCGAAGCCGAGGAAAAATCGTCTGAAGATATTGTGAAAATGATTTTTGATACTGTGGAAGTCCCATGATCCCAAAAGAGCTGGCGAAAAAAATCCGATACATCGAGATTTATACGAAACGAGCGGTCAACGACGTCCTTGCCGGAGAATACGAAAGTGTTTTTAAAGGTCGGGGAATGGAGTTTGACGAGGTGAGAGAATATACGCCGGGCGATGAAATCCGTACAATTGATTGGAATGTTACGGCACGAGTGGGGCACCCCTACGTCAAGCGCTTTGTAGAGGAACGTGAACTGACCATCATGTTTCTCGTCGATCTTTCCGCTTCAGGCACGTTCGGTACTGTTGAAAAAACAAAAAATGAAGTTGCGGCGGAACTCTGCGCGTTACTGTCTTTTTCTGCGGTTAAAAATAATGACAAAGTGGGCTTGATCGTTTTTACCGACGATATTGAAATGTTTATTCCTCCTAAAAAGGGGGTGTCTCACGTGTTGCGATTGATTCGTGAACTGCTCAATTTTATACCGACTGAGACCCAAACCAACTTGAATGCCGCCTTGGATTACCTGGGGAGAGTCCTTCATAAACGCTGCGTCGTTTTCCTGATTTCTGACTTTCAAGCCGAAGCCTTTGAAAAACCACTCAGTGTCCTCAATAAACGTCATGATCTCATTGCTCTTTCTGTAACGGATCCCAGAGAAATGACGATGCCCGATCTTGGCTTGGTGGAGTTAGAAGACGCGGAAACGGGTGAAATGATTCTGATTGACACCAGCAGCCTTCAAGTCCGGAATGAATACGAACAGTTAGGAACCGCTCGTTCGCAAAAACTGCGGGAGCTTTTCCGTTCTATTGGCGTTGACTATGCGGAATTAGTCACAGGAAGAAATTATGTTAAAGAACTCGTCAAATTCTTTCGTTCAAGAGAAAAACGAAAATAAACAGGAGTGATCATGACTGAAAAAATCAACTTAACCTTGCCCGAACGAAAAAGCACACAGGCCAAACCATCGCCAGGAATGGGGATCCTGCTGAGCGCTATTTTATTGATCAGCAGTTTGACTTTGGTGTTGACCCTGCTCCCTCATATTTCCAGGCCAAAGATGTCTAACAATACCTCGTTGGAACCGGAGGGCTATAAGACTTTGGCCTTAAAATTGGAGAATCAGAACCTGCCTCAGCCCGCTGCTGTGATTTGGAAAGAATACCTGGAGCAAACACCTCTGGACAAGCAAGAAGAGGCAAAAATCTGGTATCGTCTAGGGAAACTGTATCAAAGTGCTGAAAGCTACGAAAACGCCTTGACGGCTTATTACCGCTCAGAAAGTTTAGCGTCGTTAGCTGACATACAAACCGATTTGAATCGTCGTATTCAGGAAAGCTTGGAACTGTTAGGAAAGTTTGCCGCCTTACGTTATGAATTAGCGGATCGGGTGGGCCTGTCTGAAGCAGACCAGCAGAAGGGGCAGGAAATTCTTGCGGAAATTGGGGAGTCTAAGATCACCAAATCAGAGGTAGATCAAAGGGTTGAAAAACAAATAGAACTTCAGTTATCCTCTTTAGCCTCGTATTTGCCCCAAGAACAACTTGCCACTCAAAAAGAGTCCCTCCTTAAGCGCTATTCAACGGGGCCTGAACGGGGTCAACTCCTCAATCAAATGGTCCTGGAGGAAATCTTATATCGTAAAGCGCGGGAAGACAAACTGATTGAAGCGCCTGAAGTTCGTTCCCTCATCAAAGCAACAGAACGTGGTATTTTGGCACAGCAGGTTTTGAACAAAGCCGTCAAGGACTATATTCATATCAGCGCTGACGATGTGAAAAATTACTATGAAGCCAACAAGTCTCAATTCACAGAGGCAGGAAAAGCCCAGATCAGCCATATTTTGGTGAAAGATCAAGCCACGGCTTATGAGGTTTTAAAGCAGCTCAACGAGGGCTCTCTTTTTGAAGAACTGGTTCCACAATACTCGATGGATGAGGCGACAAAAAACAAAGGCGGTCTGATTGAGGGCTGGATCACTCAAGGTGGAACTGTTCCTGGAATCAATGCGCCCACTGTCTCTGAAGTCATTTTTAATACTGAAAAGACGCAGGTCGCCATGCGACCTATTCAGTCGGAGCGTGGTTTTCATATCATCAAAGTCAGAGAACGGCAGTCGGGAACCCAGCAAACCTTGGAGCAGGCGCAATCCAAAGCCTATCAAGCGCTGCGAACACAAAAAGAACGAGAAGTGCAACAATCACTGATTAGCGAACTTAGAGCACGTTATAACGTTGTGATTCATAATTCTAAAACTCAAGAAACGCCTGTGGTTTCAGACCCTGTCAAGTAAAGGCCAGACGTATAACCTGGAATATTGAGGCTTATGAAATTTCATACACCTATTAAAAGCAAGCCTTCGAAGTGGGCGGAAATGCGTTTTCTCCAAGGTTTTGCTCCACTCAAAGCAGAGCGTCTCAAAGCCGGAATGGTGTTTGGGGTAAGCTGTGCTTGTCTGCTGATCATTCCATTCCTGCTTTTGTCGGGATGCAAAACCGATCAACTTGCCAAGGTTGCGGAAACGAAATATGAAATTGAAAAAGAATATAAACGTGGGCCTTTGACCTTTTTGGTTAAAGTCAGTCAAAAGGAAATCACCATTGCGGACAAGCTCGAATTGGTGATGGAAGTCCATCTCAACGAAGACAATGAGGTTAAATTACCAGAGTTCGGAGAGAAGTTAGATCAATTTGGCATTGTAAACTACCGATCACCCGCGCCCCAGTTGATGGAAGAAGGGAAAATCCGATATCTGAAAAAATATGAATTGGAACCTTTTCTTTCCGGAGAATATACCCTTCCTCCCATGAAAGTTGCCTTCTGGCAAAAAGGGAAAGAGGGGGAAACTCCGCATGAGGTTGAAAGTGAGCCTCTCACGATCAAGGTAACATCCCTTTTGCCTGAAGCTTACGCTGAACTCCGCCTTAAAGAAATCGCGCCGCCTGTTGAAATACCTTTTGTTATTAAACCCTGGATGTATGTTCTTGCAGGGGTTGGAGGGCTGGTTCTCTTTGGCATAGGCGGCTTTTATTGGTGGTATCAGCGTCGTGATGTTGTTCAGAAAACAGCCTATCGCTCGGCTCATGAAATTGCTTATGATGCCCTTGAACGTCTCCTTGCGGAACAACTGGTGGAGAAAGGCGAGGTCAAACTTTTCTATTTCCAGGTATCGAATATTCTCAGGCATTACATTGAAAACCGATTCCTGTTACGAGCTCCTGAACAAACTACCGAAGAATTCCTGCATGAGCTCAAAGGCACAGAGACCCTGGCTCCGTCCCAAAAAGAAGTCTTAAAGCAATTTTTACGGCATTGTGACATGGTTAAATTTGCGAAACACCAACCCCAAAATGACGAAATCCAAGGGGTATTTGATGCTTGTAAACAGTTTATAAAAGAAACACTCCTGGAAAATGAGGTCTAAATGGGAGTGTGCCATAAAACGAAGGAGAGACTCTTATGAGATTTGACGCACCTTGGGCCTTATTACTGCTGCTCCTGCTTCCCTTTTTGCTTTATGGCTATTATCGCTTGAAAGGCAGAGGCAGTTTGAAATTTTCCTCCACGGCACACGCCAAACGGGTCAAACCCTCTTTGAAGCAACGGTTGATTGCGGTACCTGTGATTTTACGAATCCTGGTGTTGATTTTTCTCGTATTAACCATTGCGCGACCTCAAGAAGGCAAGGAAAAAGTCAGAGACATCAGCCAGGGGATTGCGATTGAAATGGTGGTGGACCGGTCAGGAAGTATGAGTGCGGAAATGGAGTTTGAAAACCAGAATTTAAACCGCCTCGATGTGGTTAAACGCGTTTTTGAAGAATTTGTGACCGGAAAAGGCGGTAAACTCCCGGGTCGTTCCAACGATTTGATCGGGATGATCGCCTTTGCCAGATATGCGGATACGGTGGCCCCCCTGACGTTAGCTCATGGCGCGTTATCTCAATTTATTGATAATGTGCAATTGGTTAAACGTCGTGATGAGGAGGGAACCGCCATAGGTGATGCGATTGCGCTAGCCTCCGCTCGTTTACAAACGGCAGAAAAAACCATGCTGCGTCAAGCGGAGCAACAAGAAAAAAATTTTGAAATAAAGAGCAAGATCATTATTTTACTCACGGATGGTCAAAACAACGTGGGCAAGCGAGACCCGGTTGATGCTGCCAAAATGGCGAAAGAATGGGGCATAAAAATTTACACGATTGGTGTGGGTGGCTCTGAAGGCATGACGCGACAGCAAGGTCTGCTCGGAAATTTTCTGATGCGTATGGGAGGTGCCGGTGTTGACGAAAAAATGCTGACGTCGATCGCGGATACTACAGGTGGTATTTTTCGCACAGCGGATGACGCGGATTCTCTACGTGCGATTTATAAAGAAATTGATGCGTTGGAGCGTAGTGAAATTCAGTCCGTTCGTTATTTGGACTATCGTGAACAGTTTCTTCCTTTTTTGTTGATCACACTGAGCTTACTGACCTTGGAAATGATTCTTTCCAATACGGTGTTTAGAAAAATTCCTTAACCCCAAGCCCTCTTGCTTGGAGTTTGATTACTTTTGCGGAGGATCACAGTGTCCCGCAAAAATCATGAGCGCAACATCAGATCTTGAAATAAACTATGCGATTTTTTAATACGGAATATTTGTTATTGCTTTGGATGGTTCCTGTCTTGGCGGGGGTTTATATTTATGCGGCGCATAAACGCAGACAAGCCTTGGCGCGCTTTGCGGATACCAAGTTACTCCCCTTGATCAATACTTCCATCAGCTTGACGCGCAGACGTTGGAAAGCGGTGTTACTTTTACTGGCCTTCACCTTGGGGGTAATTGCCGCGGCTCGACCCGCATGGAATCCCCTTCCCAAAAAACTGGAACGTCAGGGGCGGGATGTTATTTTTGTTTTAGATGTCTCCAAAAGTATGTTGGCGGAAGACTTACTGCCCAATCGACTGGAAAGAGCAAAAATCGCCATTTTGGACGTGATTGAAAAACTGGAGGGGGATCGGGTCGGACTGATCGTTTTTGCGGGGAATGCGGTGGTCAAATGTCCTTTAACCCTGGACTATGGTTTTTTCCGGATGATGCTGGAGGATATTTCAATGGATAGTGTTTCCCGAGGAGGAACCATGCTTGGAGACGCTATCCGTAAAGCCCTGGATGAGGTTTTTGATGATCAGGAAAAAAAATACAAAGATATGATCCTGATCACTGACGGTGAAGACCATGACAGCTTCCCTGTTGAAGCGGCGTCCGATGCGGGTAATCGCGGGATTCGTCTGATTGCGATCGGCATTGGCGATGAAGATCAGGGAAAACGAATTCCAGTCACGGATGAAAACGGTCAGAAAACTTTTTTAAAATACAAAGGTCAGGAAGTTTGGTCCAAGTTAGATGCGGATACTTTAAGAAAAATGGTCAACGCAACCCCGGGAGGGCGTTACTTGAATGTCGCCACAGGGACTATTGATTTGGGGGACGTCTATGCCAAATTGATTGCGTCTGCAGAAAAAAAAGATCTTGAATCCAAAACCGTGAAACGTTATGAGGAAAAATTTCAAATTTTCTTAGGCTTGATGTTCATTTTACTTTGCGTGGAAATGCTCTTGAGTGAACGTAAAAAAATAAAAAAGAACTGAAAATTTAGTAACTCAGCCTGCTCAGAAGGTGTTGTTAATGATACGGGATTCCATTATGAAACATGCTTACCTCATTTTTCTCTTTTCATTTATATTCCTTTGTTGGGGAATTTCCCCGTTGAGTGCGGAATCTTCCAGCCGCTTGATTTCCAAAGGCAACAGTTCCTATCAGGCCGGAAATTATGAAGCCGCCCTGGAGGCTTATGAAAAGGCCTCTGTGGATGAGCCGGAATCCCCCTACCTCTATTACAACAAGGGAACCGCCTTATACATGAAGGGGGATTTTAAAAAGGCCTCCGAACAGTTTGAACAAGCCGCGATGAAAAGCAAGGATTTGCGGTTGGAAAGCAAAAGTCAGTTTAATTTGGGCAATAGTTATTTTAAAGAAAGTGAAAGGCAGCGGGACAGTGATGCAAAACAAAGCCTGCAGTTTCTGGAAAAAAGTATCAAAAGTTATCAGCAAACCCTGAAACTCGACCCTGACTTTAAAGATGCGGCACATAACATGGAAGTTGCCCGCATTACCGTGAAGCGGCTTTTGGATGAAATCAAAAAGCAGCAGGAAGAGGCCAAAGCAAAGCAAGAACAACAGCAACAAGCCGCAAAAAAAATTCAGGAATTGCTGCAACGACAGGAACAGTTGGCCTCAGAAAATCAGGCACTGCAAAACGATCCCAACCCCGACAAACAAAAGCAGTCTCAAGCTTTAGCAGCTCAACAACAAACCTTAAAAACCGAAACCGAACAGTTGACACAGTCGTTACAGTCGCCTCAAGGACAAGAAGATCCCACGTTAAAGCAAGTTAAGGAACATCTGCAACAATCAGCGGAAACACAGGGACAAGCGACACAGGAATTACAACAAAACAACTTGTCGCAAGCACAGTCCTCACAAAAGCAGTCCGCCGATGATTTAAAGAAAGCACTGGAAACGCTTCAAAAGCAACAGCATCAACAAGAAAAAAATCAGCAGGGACAGCAAGAGCAGCAACAGGGACAGCAAGAGCAACAACAGGGACAAGAGGATCCGCAACAAGGAGAGCCTCAACAAGCCCAGGCACAACAGGATCAAAACCAGCAGAAGGCTGAAGAAGAGCAACAACAAAAAGCGGCAATGATTCAAGATGAAAATGCGAAAGATATTCTTGACGAAGAACAGAAGAACCGTGAACAAAGACAAATGCGAGTCCCAGGAGGATATCGCGCATCCGATAGAGATTGGTGAGAGGCTTATGCAATTGAGGAATCTTAGGTATTTTAGGCCATTCGGGATCATGCTTTTCTGGATACTGTTTCAGGGGATGGCTTACGCGCAGTCTTTTTCCGCTCACGCCGCAGTGGAAAAAACGGAAGTGTTTATGGGCGAGCCTTTTGTTTTTCAAGTTCAGGTTGAAGGTCATGATGCTCCAGACACACCCGATGTCTCCGGGATCCAGGATTTTATAGTTGAATATCAAGGCGGACGTCAAAACAGCAGTTCTTCGGTCACAATCATCAATGGGCAAATTTCAAGAAACGAAAAGCGGGGCTACATTTTTTCATATCAATTGACGCCTAAGCGCGTGGGCAGCCTTAAAATTCCTGCGATCACGGTTCATGCCGGAGCAGGAAATGTTTCGACTCAAGGGGTTCCAATCAGAGCCAGTCAACCCGCGGAAACGGATGATTTTAAATTGAGGATGCAGCTTTCCTCAACTCAAGCCTATGTCGGTCAGCCTATTGATCTCACCTTTACGTGGTATATCGGCAAAAATGTGGAGGATTATCAGTTCAGTCTTCCGATTCTTTCAGACTCCCGCTTTCAGGTAATTGAAGCCAATCCGGTTATTGATCCTCAGCAGCAACAGCGATATCTGAAAATCCCCGCGCCCAATCTGGAGATCATTGCGAAGCAAGGGCAGGGCACCTTGGCAAATCGTCAGTATTCAACGGTTCAATTCCAGATTTCGCTCATTCCGAACCAGCCGGGAAACCTTTCCCTACCGGAGGCGACCGTGGCCTTTACTGCCGTCATGGGGTATCAAAAATCCAGGAGAAGTGGCAGCGCGATGGATAACTTTTTCGGGGATGATTTTTTCTTTGGAAATCGGCAACAATCCGTACAGAAAAAGTTTGTGGTTCCCTCAAATAGACTCAACCTGAATGTTCTGCCGTTACCCTCCCAGGGACAGCCCCCCCATTTTACCGGCTTGGTAGGGAGCTACCGTATTGTCGCCAGTGCCGCGCCAACAGAGGTCCGCGTAGGAGACCCGATTACCCTGACACTGCAAATAACCGGTCCGAATTATTTAGGGAATGTTAAATTGCCCCCCCTCCACACGCACCCTGAATTGAGTCGTCGTTTTAAAATTCCTAAAGACATGGCGGCAGGGACGCTTGCCGGAGGGGTTATCACGTTTACACAAACCTTGCGAGCCAATGCTCCTGAAGTTAGCGAAATCCCTTCCCTTGAACTTCCTTATTTTGATACGGACACAGGGCAATACGCTATCGCAAAAACTCAGGCTATTCCCCTACAAGTCAATTCAGCACGCATCATCACCGCCAAAGATGCGGAAGGGGTGGCCGCCGCGGAATCAACAAAAGTGGAACTTCAAACATGGACGGCTGGAATCGCTTATAACTATGAAGATCTGTCTGTACTTAAGAATCAGCCCAAAGGCGGAGCCCTTTGGACGGAACCCTTGTGGCTGATTTTGTTGATGATACCGCCAGGACTGTATTTTACGTTATTGGGGCTTTTGCTTTTTATACGTCACCGGGACTCTGAGACTGAAAATCGTCAAATTCGGAGAGCTTATGGAACTTTGTTCAAAGCGATCAAAGAGGCGACGTCCTTGACGCAAAAAAATGCCAAGGAAGGCTATGCGGTCATTCTGGGGGCTGTCCGGCAATACCTGGGAACCAAACTCAACCTTGCGTCTGCGGCCTTAACTTATCCTGATGTCCGCGACAAACTCTTGCACAGAGGCGTGGATGACGAGACCTTAGAGCGGGTGAAACGATTATTTGATGAGTGTGAAGCAAAACGTTATGCCGGTGGAAGTATCGGTGTCGAAGACCCTGCCTCATTTCTAAAAGAAGCACAAGCCTTGGCAAAAACTCTGAATCGGATTTTGAAATGACAGTTTTTATTCGACTTATCTCTCTTTTGAGTTTCTTTTTTATTTGCCTGAATTTGAGTGTTCCCAAGGCCTGGGGAAAGAGTCTGGGTGAGGAAGAAACTCAGGATCTCTACAGTCAGGCCAAGACCTATTTCCGTCAGGCCAACGAAATGGCCCCTCAAAACCCGGAAGGTGCTCAGGATTTATATCAAAAAGCCTTGATCCGGTTTGAAAAAATTGTTCGGGAAGGCCATATTCAAAATGGGAAAATTTTTTATAATATCGGAAATACCCATTTTCACATGCACAACTTGGGACAAGCGATCTTATACTATCGCAAAGCGTTACGTTATTTGCCCAACGAACCCAACTTACTGCAAAATCTCAACTATGCCCGTAGTCGCCGACAAGATAAAATTGAGGTTCCACCCCAGCAGCAAGTCCTCAAGACGTTGTTATTTTGGCATTATGATTTTTCATTCTGGACTCGGTTTTTGCTCTTTTTTACTTGTGTTACCGGATTTTGGGCAGGGGCGATCTTTCGCTTGTTGTTTAAAAACAAGTTCCCCCGATGGGCTGGTGTTTTGCTGGCAAGCCTGGCCCTGCTCTTTTTGGGGTCCATGCTCACAGAATCCTATTGGGAAGCTCATTACCACGACGGGGTCATCACCACTCAAGAGGTGATTGCCCGTAAAGGGGATGGAGAAAATTATCAACAAAGCTTTAAGGATCCGCTACATGCCGGAACGGAATTTCGTTTATTGGAACAACGTAAGGAATGGTATCAAATTGAACTTCTTGACGGACGTAATACCTGGATTCCTCAAAGTTCTTCAGAACTCATTTGGTGAGCACACTCAATGAAAAACGAATTACTCCATCTTGCGAATGCAGTGGATGAACTTTATGCGCAAATCAGCAAAGCTGATGCTGTTCCTGAGATTGACCTGCCACAAATGGATGAATTTCTTTCCAAACATTTTTCCTTTGCTCAGCCGCATTCTGTTGCTGAAATAACCGAAAACGTCAGCACGATGTTGTCCACTTGGTCTACACAAACAAATCATCCGCGTCATTTTGGTTTGTACCAGCCCAGTTTAAGAAACATTGGGGTCATTGCGGACGCCTTGGTCGCTGCGTATAACCCGCAAGTCGGAGCTTGGTGGTTTTCGCCAGCGGCTAATGAAATTGAAAAACATGCTCTGACCTTTATCTCAAAAAAGTTTGGCTTCAAGCCCAAAGACATCTTTTCAAGTTTCACCTCAGGCGGGTCGGAATCAACAACGACCGCCGTATTGTGTGCTCTGACTCAGTTTTTCCCACATTATGCCCAGGACGGGCTGGTTGGTTTTACAGGGCGTCCCAAAATCTATGTTTCCACAGAAGCACACGATTCTATCGTGAAAATAGCACATCAACTGGGTTTAGGCAGAGGGGCGATTTCTCGAATTCCAACGGATTCAAAGCAACGCCTGAATCTGGATCTCCTCACAAAACAAGTGGCACAAGATCGGGACCTCAAGGCTAAACCTTTTTTAGTCATTGCTACAGCAGGAACCACGGCCGGAGGCGCTATTGATCCATTGCCGGAACTGTCCCGGTTTTGTCAGTCAGAAAATCTATGGCTTCATGTGGATGCCGCATGGGGCGGTGGCTTTGTTTTCTCCAATAAAACCAAAAAATACCTTAAAGGCCTTGGAGACGCCGATTCCATCACTTGGGATCCCCACAAGTCCCTTCCTATCCCCTTGGGGGCTGGCTATTTTTTATGTAAGCATAAAGAATCCGTAAAAAAAACCTTCAACGTCAGCGCCTCGTATATTCCTGATGAAGTTGAAGGACAGCTTGACCTTTATAAAATGGGACTCCCATGGTCCAGACGGTTTATTGGTCTAAAAGTGTTTATGGTTCTTGCCGAATTGGGAAAAGACGGGTTGGCTCAAATGATAGAGCATCAGTTTTCCATGGGAAAATATTTATTACAAAGCTTGAAAGCCACAGGCTGGACTGTGGAAAACAGTTCGCCCTTACCCATTGTCTGTTTTTCACATCCAAGCTCCAAATACTCCACAGAAGAAATTCTGAATAAAGTGATGCAACGCAAAAAATGCTGGCTCTCAAAAGTAAGTTTGAATGGCGAGCGATCGGCATTACGAGCGTGTATTACCAGTTATAAAACCAGAGAGGCGGATATAGATATTCTGATTGATGAATTAACGATAGCCAGTAGTTAGCTGATTATGGCAAGATAAAAGTGTACCACAGTGGCCGTCGAAAAATGTCCCACCTTAGTTTACAAAAATGCTGGTTATGTTAGACTTCATAACCAGCGGTTTATACAAATTGCCCCATGCCATTTTAAACAACGCTGTTTCAGGAGTGCCAAAGCTTGCTTTGGCCATAAAGACGAAGGCCTTTCTTTGGATTTGGCCAAAGCAAGCTTTGGCACTCCACAGTCTGGGTTAGACTCAAATCAAGGTCATAGCATTCCTTTCTACGTTCAGCCCTTCACCCTGTCCTGCCCCTTACGGCAGGCCTTTGGCACCTATGGCTTCGGCTGACTTCTGTCCAGTCATCTCATGAATTACTCCATGAGATGCTGAGTGATTTTCCAAAACAAGGGGAGTGCTCCGTTTCCGTCTTCCAGTCTTCTTTGAAGAACCAGACCGCGCGCTGGACAGATCTCCCCAGATAAGAACGTGATCTTTCATGACACTGCCGCCGCGTTTACCCTATCCCCCAAGCACAGGATTTCATTATGTTGTGCTAACGCATCCCAGGGAAGTGAGCCTTCTACGCGATTTCTGTCCGTCGGCTCGTCATTTTGCTCCGGGCTTCCCTTCGACTGCGCTCAGGACAAGCCTTCAGACGAGCCCTCACGGTTTCGCCCTTGCCTTTCGCTAATAGTTCATGGTACTCATTGCCTTAAGAACACGGTTTGTTCGCTGTTTGCTGGCTGGTTTCCCGCCAGTGCCGCATAATCGGTTCCATAGCATTGAAAGCCAGTGGCTTTCCTATAGGGGACTTTCACCCCATCAGATCACGCCCATGCTGGACGTACACAAGGCGCTTCGGCCTATGCTTTTCCGCGCTACTCGTACCTCGTTCTGCTCCAAAGCAAGGCTGAACTCAACGTTATGCATACAAATTCAGCATGCGCACCTAGGTCACGGAATATGAATCACGTAGCATTCAATAATACCGGATTTTGTTGTAAAATAAAAAGTCGATTAAACTGAAATGTACAGGAGTAACAGAAATGTCGAGTATTCAACAAAGAGCCGAACTACAAGCCCAAATCTGGAAAATCGCTAACGAGGTTCGTGGCTCCATCGATGGCTGGGATTTCAAACAGTATGTATTGGGTACGCTCTTCTATCGTTTTATCAGCGAAAACTTCGCAAGCTACATTGAAGGGGGTGATGAAAGTATCAACTACGCAACGCTCTCCGATGCGGTGATTACCCCTGAAATCAAAGACGATGCCACAAAAACCAAAGGCTATTTCATCTACCCGAGCCAGCTCTTTGCCAACATCGCAGCCGGTGCCAATACCAATGAAAGCCTCAATACCGATTTGGCCGCCATCTTCTCCGCGATCGACAGCTCCGCCAACGGCTACCCCTCCGAAATGGACATCAAAGGTCTCTTTGCCGATTTTGACACCACCAGCAACCGCCTGGGTAACACCGTCAAAGACAAAAACAGCCGACTTGCCGCCGTACTCAAGGGCGTTGCGGGGCTGAACTTTGGGGAGTTTCAAGATAACCACATTGATCTCTTCGGTGATGCCTACGAATTTCTCATCTCCAACTATGCCGCCAATGCCGGTAAATCGGGCGGTGAATTTTTCACCCCGCAGCATGTTTCCAAGCTCATTGCCCAGCTGGCGATGCACAAACAAACATCGGTCAATAAAATTTATGACCCCGCGGCAGGTTCCGGCTCTCTGCTCCTTCAAGCTAAAAAACACTTTGACGCTCATATCATCGAAGAGGGCTTTTTCGGGCAGGAGATCAACCACACCACCTACAACCTTGCCCGTATGAATATGTTTCTCCATAACATCAACTACGACAAGTTCAATATAGTCCTAGGCAATACGCTCTTAGATCCCCATTTTGGCGATGACAAACCCTTTGATGCCATTGTTTCAAATCCACCCTATTCGGTGAACTGGATTGGAAGCGATGACCCCACGCTGATCAACGATGAACGCTTTGCCCCTGCCGGTGTACTGGCTCCCAAATCCAAAGCCGATTTTGCCTTTGCGCTCCATGCCCTCAGCTACCTTTCAAGTAAAGGCCGTGCCGCCATTGTCTGCTTCCCCGGCCTCTTTTATCGTGGCGGCGCGGAACAGAAAATCCGTAAATATCTGATCGTTAATAACTTCGTTGAAACCGTTATCTCCCTGGCTCCCAATCTCTTTTTTGGAACCACCATTGCCGTTAATGTCCTGGTGCTCTCCAAACACAAGACCGACAACAAAACCCAGTTTATTGATGCCAGTGCCCTCTTTAAAAAAGAGACCAATAACAACACCCTCACCGCTGACCATATCGCTCAGATCATGGAAGCCTTTGACCGTAAAGCCGATGTCGCGTATTTGGCGAAATCCGTTGACTTTGAAGCCATTGAAGCCAACGACTACAACCTCTCCGTAAGCTCCTATGTGGTTGCCGAAGACACCCGCGAGGTGATCAATATTACCAAACTGAATGAAGAGATTAAAACCACCGTGGCAAAGATTGACCGGCTCCGAACGGAGATTAATGCAATTGTGGCGGAGATTGAAGCATGAATAAAACAGAACAGTCCATCGCTTTAACAAATACCCCTGAGGGCTACAATAGTTGGCTTACAGACCTTAAAGCACGCATTCACACGGCTCAACAACGGGCGAGCTTGCGGGTGAATCAAGAACTGGTGTTGCTCTATTGGCAAATCGGGCAAGACATCTTAACGCGACAAAATGAGCAAGGCTGGGGGGCTAAAGTGATTGAGCGGCTGGCCCATGATCTGCGCACTACATTCCCAAACATGAAAGGATTTTCACCGCGCAACCTGAAATACATGCGTACCTTTGCCGAAGCCTGGCCTGATTTGGAATTTGTGCAAGGGGTGCTTGCACAATTGCCCTGGTATCACCAGATCGCCTTACTGGATAAGCTCAAAACGGAGGAAGATCGCCGCTGGTACGCGCAAAAGGCGATCACCCATAACTGGTCACGCAATGTGTTGGTGATGCAAATCGAAACCCGATTATTAGAGCGACAGGGCAATGCCGTCACTAATTTTGAACAACGCTTGCCCAAGCCAGACTCCGATCTTGCGCGCGAATCTCTCAAAGACCCCTATCGATTCGACTTTCTGGGGCTGACCGAAGAAGCGCAAGAGCGGGAAATTGAAGGTGCGTTGGTTCAGCATGTGACGCAGTTTTTGTTAGAGCTGGGTGCAGGCTTTGCCTTTGTAGGTCGGCAAGTATTGCTTCAAGTTGGTGAGGAAGAATTTTTTATAGACCTGCTGTTTTATCACCTGAAGTTGCGCTGCTATGTGGTGATTGAACTCAAAGCCGACAAATTCAAGCCGGAACACCTGGGGCAACTGGGATTTTATATGACAGCCGTGGATCGACAAATAAAAGCCGAACAGGACACTGCCACCCTTGGATTACTCTTGTGCAAAAGTAAGGACAAAGTGGTTGCTGAATATGCTTTGGCTGATAAAAGCCAACCCATGGGTATTGCTGAATTTAAACTGCTTGAATCTCTGCCGGTGAATCTGCAAACGCAACTGCCGAGTATTGAGGCTATTGAACGGGAATTACAGGGAATGGAAGGCTGTGACGCATGAACACTCTAAAAACAATGGAACCACAGAACACACCGAAGACACGGAAAAAGAACTGTAATTGGAAACCCTCTGTGTTTTCTGTGTATTCCGTGGTTAAAAAAGGCGAGGGCGAAGCATGAGTAATTTGAGTTTTAACAGCTTAATTGAAACCATTCAGCAAACCCATCTTTCCTTTCAGGAGCAGGTGGTAAAATCGGTCAATGTCGGTTTAACCCTACGAAACTGGCTCATTGGTTTTTATATCGTTGAATTTGAACAGAATGGCGATGATAGAGCCAAATACGGCACAGCGTTACTTTCTAATATCGCCCGGAACATCGCAATTAAAGGACTGACCACCCCGGAGCTGTCACGATGCCGCCAGTTCTATACTGTATATCCAAAGATTCTTGGGTCAGTAACCCAAGATTTGATTTGCAGTGTGAGTGATAAAAAAAGCCTCTCTGTAACAACCGATCAGATTCTTGGGACGGCATCCCAAAAATTGCTTAGCGGAGAGAATAATCTCATGGCCTCTTTGTCTTATTCTCATTTTATAGAATTGGTTAAAATTGAGAATCCAGTCAAACGCAAATACTATGAACTTCTCATTTTGAAAACACAGCCAACAGTCAAAGCGTTAAAAAGAGAGATTGCAACACTGAGTTATGAACGATTAGGGATGTCGGCAGATAAAGAAAAAGCCTTTTCACAACTTACTCAAAAAATTACCCCGTCGCTACCGCAAAACATTATTAAGTCACATTATTTCTTTGAATTTTTAGGTCTAAACACCCCTGAACAAGTTGAAGAATCTGAGCTTGAGATTGCGTTATCAATCATTTGCAACAGTTTATGATTGAGCTTGGAAATGGTTTTTGTTTTGAGGCGAGACAAAAACGAATGTTGATTGGTGATGAGTATTTTTTTGCAGACCTGATATTTTATCACCGCATCTTAAAGTGTCATGTGGTAATTGAACTAAAAGTGGATAGTTTTTCCCATTCCCATGTTTCCCAACTGGTAACCTATCTCAATTACTATAAACAAAACATGATGGAAGAAAATGATAATCCGCCTATAGGTATTTTACTGGTAACCGATAAAAACACGGCCTTGGTTGAGTACGCCACCGCCAACGAAAAAGACCGCCTTTTTGTAAGCAAATACAAACTGAATCTTCCTTCCGAACAGGATTTAAAGAGCTTTATTGAAAAAGAATTAAAAGCAGAGGGGATTGAAGCATGAAAAATCAAAATGTAATGGAGAGACTGCTTGAGGGGGTGGCGGTGGAATGGAAGGCTTTGGGGGAGGTGGGAGAGTTTACATATGGCTACGCTGCAAAAGCTCAGGATTCGGGTGATGCCAGATTTGTCAGGATTACAGACATAAACATGAATGGTAAACTGATACCGACAAATGCAAAATTCATTGATATTTCAGAAGAAAACGAAAGATATCTTCTGAAAAAAAATGATTTGCTAATGGCTCGTACAGGGGCAACCTATGGTAAAACAATGATTTTTGAAGAAGATTATCCAGCTATTTACGCAGGCTTTTTGATAAAACTTAGTTTTGATAAGAAAATCATCAACCCCAAATATTATTGGCACTTCGCACAAAGTACCTTGTTTTGGAATCAGGCGGAAAGATTGGTATCTGGTGGTGGACAACCACAATTCAATGCAAATGTATTAAAAGTCGTCAATATCCCCATCCCCCCCCTCGAAATCCAATCCGAAATCGTCCGCATTCTGGACACCTTCACCGAGCTTACAGCCGAGCTTACAGCCGAGCTTACAGCCCGTAAAAAGCAATACACCTACTACAGCGACCAACTCCTGACCTTTGAAGAGGGGCAAGTGGAATGGAAGGCGTTGGGGGAGGTGATTCAAATGCGTGCAGGTCAACATATCTCTGCTAACAATATTATGCCCACTCCTGTGGATGATTATCAATTTCCATGTTTTGGAGGTAATGGAATTCGTGGCTTTGTTAAAACTAAAAGTCATGATGGAAACCATTTGTTTATTGGTCGCCAAGGTGCTCTATGTGGCAATATACAACGAATGAATGGGCAATTTTATGCTACGGAACATGCTGTTGTAGTCACGGCAAAACCTGGCATGAATATAGACTGGTTCTTTCATAAGCTAACACATATGAATCTAAATCAGTATGCTTCAAAATCAGCTCAACCAGGGTTGGCGGTTGGTAAACTTGAGAGCTTGGTCATTCCTGTTCCATCCCCTGCCATACAAGAGCGTACAGCTTCCATTCTCGACAAATTCGATGCCCTTACCAACTCCATCACCGAAGGCTTGCCCCGTGAAATCGAACTGCGTCAAAAGCAGTACGAGTATTACCGTGAAATGCTGTTGAGCTTTCCAAAGGCAGGGGAATAATGGAACCACAGAACACACTGAATACACGGAAAAAGAATGTTCTTAAAAACCTTTCTGTGTTTTCTGTGTATTCCGTGGTTAGAAAAAAGAACCCACAATAAATGATTAAACCACAGAACACACTGAATACACGGAAAAAGAATGTTCTTAAAAACCTTTCTGTGTTTTCTGTGTATTCCGTGGTTAGAAAAAGGAGTCAAATAAATGACCGACTATAAAACCATAGCAGAATCAAACAACTTCATCGTTTTAGATAGATACGACAGAGGTTGGCTGGTATGTGAATCCTATCAAACCGAATACCAGTTAGAAAACGAATTTATCGCTGACCTGAAAAATCAGGGCTATGAACACCTCCCCAATCTCACCACCCCCGAAACAATGCTTGCCAATGTGCGGGTGCAGTTGCAAACCCTCAACAAGGTGCAGTTTTCAGAAGGCGAATGGTCTCGCTTTGTTGAAGAGTTTTTAGATAAACCCAGCGATACCACCCTCGACAAAACCCGTAAAATCCACGATAACTATATCCACGATTTTGTCTTTGATGAGGGACCTATCCAAAACATCTACCTCGTGGACAAAAAGAACATTGCCCGCAATAAAATCATCGTAAACACCCTTCAAAAACTGAACAACCTCATAAAAGGTGAGCCGACCTGCCCATCTACGGCAAGCAAGTAGTGTTTATCTTTGACGAATGCCACCGTTCGCAATTTGGGGAAGCTCAAAAGAACCTCAAAAAAAAGTTCAAAAAGTTCTGCCAGTTCGGGTTTACCGGTACGCCGATTTTCCCACAAAATGCCTTGGGTGCAGAAACCACCGCCCTCGTTTTTGGTACTGAATTGTACTCCTATAGACGTTCATTTAAATAATTTCATTGGAATCAATGTGGAGTACCAAAGCTTGCTTTGGCAAAATTCAAAGAAAAGCTTTGGCTTTTCTGGTCAAAGCAAGCTTTGACACTCCTAATAATGAGTCGATTAAATGGATCGTCCGAAATATACATTCTGAATTTATTTAAATGAACATCTATATGTCATTACCGATGCGATCAGAGATGAAAAAGTATTGAAATTCAAAGTGGACTACAACGATGTACGCCCCCAGTTTAAGACGATTGAATCCGAACTGGACGAGAAAAAACTCAGTGCCGCAGAAAACAAACAAGCTTTACTGCACCCCCGAGCGTATCAAAGAAATTTCTCAGTACCTTCTCAACAACTTCAAACAGAAAACCCATCGACTGCAAGGGAGTAACAAAGGCTTTAACACCCTGTTTGCCGTGAGCAGTGTCGATGCTGCCAAAGCCTACTATGAAACCTTGAAGAGCTTACTTGTGGGAGCGCAGGCGTCCCGCCTGCTTTTTGCGGGCAGGATGCCCGCGTTTCCAGGAAAGACTTATCTGAAAGTCTATAGCAAGAGTTAACGTGGATATCCTGTCTCCGGATCATAAAATTTTTCATACTCTTTTCCTGTTAGCGCATGGCAATCGACACACCGCTGGTCTGTATTCTCGACTTTCATGTCGAAGGGATCGTCCATCAAGGCGTGAGCGTATCGAATATCCCTGGGACTATGGTTGTGACAGTGGATACACGCCGCTTTTTTAAACAGAGCGCTTGATTGAGATTGGGGATGGCATCCGGTACATGCCAGGTTATGATAAAGCTTGCCTTCCAAGACAAGAACTTTTTTATGTTTTGGCGCAAACAATGAATCTTTCCAGCCTTTCGATTGATAAGGCTGGTGGCAGCGATTACAGGTTCCTAAAGCTGAATGGGCTTCAGGACTAACGGTGTGACAGGTATCACAGCGCCGCTCAAGGCCATAGTAATTGATTTGAAGATCTCCCAAAACCCCTCGACCATGTCCCAGAATACCGACCCTTTCAAAGTTTTCATAAGGGACGGAGTGATAACGGTCTTCAGCGCAGGCGCTGATGCTGAGAACAAGAGCCATGAATAGCCCGATTTTCACTCCATTCCCTTTAAAATTAGCTAACGGCAAGATTCGCATAAGCTGAAGAGGTGCCATAATGAATATCCCAATCTTTCCAAACCGGTTCGTAGCCCTGAGACCGTATCATCGCGGCAACTTCTTGAGGGGATCGTTTATCATCCGTTTCAAACTGTTCCAAGGCTGCTTTTTTTAAAGCATAGCCTCCTGGTTCGGTGCAAGAACCCGCGCTGATCGAGGTAATTCCCAGCTTAAGCACGTTATCTCGAAAGACAGCAGACTCTCGGGTAGAGAGCGACAATTCGACATCAGGGTTGAACAAACGCCACGCGCAAATCAACTGAACCTGTTCTCGTGGCGTCATTTCAACTTTGGGCGGTTGACAGCCTGTCGCGGGTCGTAAACGAGGAAAGGAAACAGAGAATTTGGTTTTCCAATATTTCTTTTCCAGATAATCCAGATGCAGTCCCACAAACCAGGAATCACTTCGCCAATCGTCGAGTCCCAGCAAAATGCCCAAGCCAATTTTATGAATTTGTGCTTCCCCCAGACGATCTGGTGTTTCGAGGCGGTAATCAAACTTGGATTTATTGCCTTTGGGGTGAAACTGCGCATAACCAGGGCCATAGGTTTCCTGATAAACCAACACCGTGTTCAGACCTAAAGCAATCAACTCCTCATAATGCTCCCGGCTCAGGGGTTGAACTTCCATTGAAATGTGAGCGAAGTGAGGGCGGATCCACTGGAAAACCTTTTTAAAGTATTCGATTCCCACCTGTTTGGGATCCTCTCCGGAGACCAGTAAGATGTGCTCGTAGCCATAGGCTTTGATGATCTCCACCTCCTTCAACAGTTGTTCTTCGTTCAAGGTGAGACGGGGAATGTTGACATTGTGACTGAAACCACAATAGGTGCATAGGTTTTTGCACTCATTGGATACATAAAGAGGGATATACATTTGCAGCGTGTTTCCAAAACGCTGTTTGGTTAAGCGGTGACTCAGCTCGGCCATCGTATCCAGATATTCTTGTGCCACAGGAGAAATTAAAGCCATGAAGTCTTCCAGTTTTCGAGAACCAACACGGGAGAGAGCTCGTTCTACATCGGCTGAGGTCTGAGACGCAATTTGAGTTTGTATGTCTTGCCATTGATATTGATCAAAGACACTGCGAAATCCACTCATGTTTACTCCTTTGGGCTATGCTGATTTTCCAAGAAACGCAGTTAAGGGACTGCTCTCTTGAGCGATTTTTGAAATTTTACCGAGTTTTGCCTCAAAGGCTATTCTACCCGCAGTGACCGCTAGTTTAAAGGCCAAAGCCATTCGCACAGGATCTCCAGCAACCGCAATAGCCGTATTGACTAAAACAGCGTCAACGCCCATTTCCAACGCTTCTGCCGCATGAGAGGGCGCTCCCAAACCGGCGTCAACAATGACGGGCACATTGCTTTGTTCCACGATGATGGCGATCATGGTTCTGGTTTGTAGCCCCTGATTGCTGCCAATGGGGGCACCCAAAGGCATCAAGGCGGCAACCCCTACATCTTCAAGGCGTTTACATAAAACAGGGTCCGCTTGAATATAAGGCAGAACCACAAAACCTTTTTTAACCAGAGCTTCCGCGGCATTTAAAGTTTCCAGGGGATCCGGCAACAAATATCGGGGGTCGGGGTGAATTTCCAATTTAAGCCAATTGGTTCCCAGCGCTTCTCGCGCCAGTTCCGCGGCAAAAATGGCTTCTTTCGCGGTACGAACCCCCGAAGTATTAGGGAGTAAATGGACACCAGCGCATTGAATATGTTTTAAAAGATCGTCATTAACTTCTTTGAGGTTGAGTCGTTTTAAAGCAACCGTTACCAACTCGCTTTCGGAAGCTTCAATCGCTTGTTGCATCACACTATTGGCATGAAACTTTCCCGTCCCCAGAAAGAGACGGGAATTGAAGGTTTTATCTTTGATCGTCAAAGGTTGAATCATGGTCCTACCTGCTTCATTAGGGTTCATAGAGAGAACTTCTCATTTTGATTTTTTTTATCCAGTGGATCCGTGTAAATTCGTGAGCCATTTAATAACCGTTTCTGTGGAGTGTGGCTTACTCCAGGTTTTCCTTTTCCAAGTAAATTTGACTGCCTGCTTGCTTAAATTCCTCAGCCTTGAGTTTCATACCTTTTTGAATGTCTGAGTCCACCAGGGTTTCCTGCTGGGCATAATCCCGAATTTGTTGTGAGATTTCCATAGAACAGAACTTGGGACCGCACATCGAGCAAAAATGGGCGACTTTTGCCCCTTCTGCGGGTAAGGTTTCGTCATGAAAACCTTGGGCATGTTCCGGATCCAGGGCCAGACTGAACTGATCTTCCCAGCGGAATTCAAAACGAGCTTGACTGAGGAGATTATCCCGAAGCTGTGCGGTGGGGTGCCCTTTTGCCAAATCGGCGGCATGTGCCGCGATTTTATAGGTGATCACACCGGCTCTGACGTCTTCTTTATCAGGCAATCCCAAGTGTTCCTTGGGGGTGACATAGCATAACATCGCTGTCCCATACCATCCGATCATGGCGGCACCAATCGCGGAGGTGATATGATCATAACCAGGCGCAATATCAGTGGTTAACGGTCCTAAGGTGTAAAAAGGCGCTTCGTCACAATACTTTAATTGCAAGTCCATATTTTCTTTAATTAAATGCATGGGAACATGTCCGGGACCTTCAATCATGACTTGAGCCTCATGCTTCCACGCAATTTTGGTTAATTCGCCTAAAGTCTTTAACTCCGAAATCTGTGCCGCGTCATTGGCGTCCATAATCGAACCTGGACGCAGACCATCGCCCAAGGAAAAGCCTACATCATAGGCTTTCATGAGGTCACACATCTCTTCAAAATGCGTATAGAGAAAGTTTTCCTGATGATGCGCCAGGCACCACTTTGCTAAAATAGATCCTCCTCTGGAAACAATGCCGGTTATGCGTTTTTCTGTAAGAGGGATATAGCGTAAAAGCACACCCGCGTGAATGGTAAAATAATCAACGCCCTGCTCGGCTTGTTCAACCAACGTATCTCTGAAAATTTCCCAGGTGAGTTCTTCGGCAACGCCATCAACTCGTTCCAAGGCCTGATAAATCGGAACGGTTCCCACAGGTACCGGAGAGTTCCTCAAAATCCATTCCCGCGTTTCATGAATGTTTTTACCCGTGGAAAGATCCATCAGGGTGTCCCCTCCCCAACGACACGACCAAACCGCTTTTTCCACTTCCTCCTCCACACTCGATGACACTGCGGAGTTACCAAGGTTGGTATTGATCTTGACCAGGAAGTTTCGACCGATGATCATGGGTTCACATTCAGGGTGGTTGATGTTTGCGGGAATGAGAGCCCTGCCTCTGGCAACTTCCGCTCTCACAAACTCAGGGGTGATGTGGCTTTCGGGTAAATTGGCGCCGAAACTTTCACCACGATGGACTTTGGCTAATTCTTTGAATTGCTCTCTCATTTCTTCAATGCGTTGGTTTTCACGAATCGCAATGTATTCCATTTCGGGAGTGATGATTCCCTGGCGGGCATAGTGAAGCTGAGTCACATTGTGTCCGGACTTGGCTTTCAGGGGTTTGGGAATGGGGCCGAAGGTTAATTTTTTAAGTTCGGGGTCCTTCATTCGCTTTCGTGTATAGAAGGAGGTAAAATCGTCGAGTTGTTGAACATCAGCCCGGTCCCGGATCCAATCCTTACGTAATTTAGGTAAGCCTTGATGAACATCAATTTTGACTTGGGGATCCGTATAAGGGCCGCTCGTGTCATAAACCGTTACGGATTTAAGGGTTTTACTGCCGGGTTCTCCACGAAGTTTGCCTTTTTCTGTAAGTTGTATCTCTCGCATGGCCACTTTGATATCATGGAGGGTTCCCGGTACATATATTTTACGGGAATTAGGAAAGGGACGGCAGGTAATGATTTCATTTCCCGGAATATCTTTTTTTCGTTTTAAATTATCCATGCTTCCTCTTTACTTGATAAAGAATTGTAACTTGGCCACAAAGGCATCAGCCTGATAGGTCGACGGATTACTGGGATCAGCCTCCTTGAGTTGCTTTCACAATGAATATCTGGTCCTCTTCGTGTAATGGAGTCTGTTCCCATAAGGTTTGGGGAATAATGTGCTCATTGAGTGCCAGCGCAATTCCTTCTGAAACCCCTTGCTCCATCAGTTCCAACAGCTTGCGAATTGAAGAACCAGGTTCGATTTCAACAAGGTCATCATTGACGGTTACTTTCATTTTTTATCTGCTCCTTCATCCATGTTCCTTTTCCAAAAATGTTGAAGAGGTCCTTTCCCTTTGCCGATGTTCAAGGCCCTTCCTGCGTTCAAGGCTCCGGTGAGATACGTTTTTGCTGCGCTTACCGCGTCTTGCAGCAACAAGCCCCGAGCTAAATACGCGGTAATCGCTGAAGACAGAGTACATCCTGTCCCATGAGTATTTCTTGTTTGTAAACGGGGAGAGGAAAACCACTTTACCACCAATTGGCCTGAGGGTTCGTAATAGCTGAGACAATCGCTACTGGTGTGTTCCTCGAAGTCTCCGCCTTTCAACAACACGGCCTTCATCCCCATGGCTAATAATTCCTGACAGGCTTCTTCAACTTCAGCATAACAAGTCAATGCTCTTTTTAACAAGGCCGAGGCCTCTGTACGGTTGGGGGTGACCACGGTTGCCTGGGGAAAAAGTTGTTCGATCAATAAGGTTGTCGCGGCTGCGTCCAATAACGAGGTGCCGCTACTGGACAGCATTACGGGATCTACAACCAAGTTAGAAACCGATTGATTTTTAAAATAGTCGACAAGGACCGCGACAATCTCCGTAGAGTAGAGCATTCCGGTTTTAATCGCATCGGTTTTGATATCACTGAGTACCGCGTGCAGTTGCGCGCGAACACATTCCGGACTCACGCCTGATACGGCTTGGATCCCCTGAGTGTTTTGGGCGGTTATGGCGGTTATGACCGACATGCCATAACACGACAGCGCGGAAAATGTCTTCAAATCCGCTTGAATTCCCGCGCCTCCACTACTATCTGAGCCAGCAATCGTTAAGGTGACAGGCAGACGCCATGTTGTCTGAGGAAACATTATGACTCTGGTGATAGCGACAAGTTAAAGGCTTTGGTGTACCGTTGGGCGGCTACCTGAATATTGTCCGCGGCCATGATCCCCCGGATCAATCCCACACAACGAATTCCGGTTTTCAGTACTTCGGGAACACGTTCCACCGTAATACCTCCAATCGCGACAAGGGGAACTTGGATCTGGGAACGTACCGTTTTGAGGAGTTCCAAACCTACGATTTCATCAGGAACCGACTTACAATCCGTATCCCAAACAGGGCCGACTGAAAGGTAATCGATGTCTTCCCGCAGGGCGTCTAGCGCTTGTTGATGAGAATGGGAGGATTTGCCTATCAGGAGTCTCCCTACAATCTTCCGCGCGTCCGAAACACTCATGTCTTCCGGTCCCAGGTGCAAGCCATCCGCCTCACAAAGAACAGCCAAATCAGGACGATCATTCATCACAAAAGTCGCTTGGTAACTTCGTGTGAGCGCTCGAACCTCACGGGCCAAAGCCAAATGTTCCCGATCGGACAAATGAGTTTTGACTCGTAACTGAAATATGCGAACTCCCCCCCTTAAAGCGTCGTCAACCGCTTTCAAGAAGGTGTCCGTTGTTTGCTGAAACCGAATCCCACCGACCAAATATATGCCTTCAACACTCATAAAGCTCCTAATTCTTAACGATTCAGCCGCAGACAAACGTATAGATGTCCAGAAAAGTTTTGTCTCGGGGGGAGGGCGTCCCGCCCTCCGGTGAGGGCAAGAGGCCCTCGCTCCCAGGACAAAACTTTCCTTGAGCACTATACCTGAACGAAGATTATTTCTAACCGTTTGAAAAACCGGATTATTAGAGCTAAGGGATGTTCGGCGAATGGACAATAAAGGGAAAGGGTCTTGACGATTTCCTATGCGATTCGACAATTCCTACGCTGGCATTATCCAGTTCAGGTAATAGCGGGTTTGTTCTCAGCCTGCAGGGCACCCCGTGCCGTTAGTGACGTTCCACGTTATCGCATTGGATCAGAGGGAAGTCAAGCAATTAAATCACTCTGGAACGTTCATTATTTAAGTTACTTATTGCGTATTTGAGCCTTTGTGCTAGTTATCTCACTACAAAGTCACCTTCTCTTTCCGAACAACCACCTTGGGATAGGGGAGGGGCTCTGGGCCAATATCCGTGAGTGAAATCAGGTTTGTAGTCCCGCCTTTAGGCGGAAACCCCTGCTGAAAAGCCGCCTGAAGGCGGAACTACGAACGTTTCGCCATCAGTTCAGGATAACCTGTTTTAAGCGCATAACTCACTGTAATTAAGGTCACTTGTTAATGACAGTCCCGAATTCACTCACGGGTATTGGGCTCTGGACGCATACGGCAATTGGGGGAAAATCTGAGCAGATCCTGAAGATAATGATTTAAAATTTCGATTGAAGATGTTAGGGATAGAAAGAAAAGGTTCTAACGACTCAGTCCACGAAACACACGAAAAGCCTTAAAAATAAATTAAATTTTTAGGTCTCATTGAACTGGAAACCTAAGTTTTGAGGGTGATTATGGCAAATATTCTAATAATTGATGATGATCAAAGCGTATTGGACTTATTGACAAGACTGATTGACTCCTATGGTTACCACTCGGAATCACTCGCTGAGCCGGAGTTTCTCTTTCAGGTTTTGGAGAATCTAAACGTGGATCTGATATTACTCGATATCAACATGCCCGGGATTGATGGGGTGAGCTTACTCAAGCAGTTAAAAAGACAGGCACAATTCAGCACCATTCCCGTTATCATGTTAACAGGCGATGTAGACGTACATCTTCAGGAAGAGTGTTTGAATACGGGGGCCGTGGATTTTATTCATAAGCCCGTCAATCATGTGGTCTTACGGGCCAGGATCAATTTGGCTTTATCTCGTCAGGATTACATCAATCAACTGGAAAATGAAATCAGGGAACGAAAACACTCCGATGAACTGCGGGTTCAGGCAGAAAGCCATCTACGTTACGCACAGAGAATGAAAGCGCTGGGTACGCTGTCAGGCGGCATTGCTCATGATTTCAACAATATTTTATCTATAATTTTAGGGCAATCGGAGTTGGTACTGTATGAATTTTCCAACCAGGGGAAAATTGTAAAATCGGTAAACATCATCTATAATGCGGTGAAACGCGCCCAGAATGTAGTGTCCCAACTGCTCAATTTTGCTCGGACGAAAGAACACAATCAGACAGCCATCAATATTATTCCGACGCTCAATGAGGCTTTGGAGATTGTAAAAATCACCATGCCTTCCAACATCGAACTCAGCACCCACTTTGATTCCAATTGCCCCGCGATTTTGGCCGACTCGACTCAAATCTATCAAGTCATGGTCAATCTTTGTATTAATGCCAAAGAGGCTATGGAAGAAGTTCCAAAGGGCTGTTTAGGGATCACACTGGAACCGATTGAGTTTAACGAAGCGTCCGCTCAAATGCTTGAAATTTCTCAAGGACGTTACGTTCATCTAAAAATTCGTGATACAGGGAAGGGGATGTCTCCTGAAGAAAAGGAATGTATTTTTGATCCTTTTTTCACCACCAAAGGTTTAGGCGGAACCGAGATTGGAGCTTCCAGAGAGGGCACAGGGCTGGGCCTGTCGATGGTCTATAATATCATTCACAATCATCGAGGCGCTATTTCGGTTGAAAGTGAGCAAGGCAAAGGCTCAACTTTTCATTTGTACTTACCGGCAACCGCTGAAGGCATTACCATTCCCGTGCGGGAAGAACCTGTTGCTGAAGAAAAACCCGTGCTGATCGAGGCGGTCAACGGTCTTCGGATCCTGATTGCTGAAGATGAAGTTGAAATTGGTGAGTATTATCAGGAAGCTTTAACGCATCAGGGACATCAGGTCACCTTATGCAATAATGGTGAAGAGGCACTCCAACTATTCAAGCAAGATCCTGATAAGTTTGATTTGGTATTAACGGATCAGGCCATGCCTAAAATGACAGGAGTCCAGCTCAGCGCGGAATTGCATCAACTGCAACCGGAATTGCCCATCATTCTGGCAACAGGCTATAGTGCGGTTGTTGCGGAAGAAAACTTTAGGGATTATGGGATTCTTAAGTTTTTTACGAAACCTGTAGACATGGATCGCTTGGAAACACTCCTGCTTGACTTATAAGTGCTGAGTTTATTTATTCTTCAAGCCCTTTATTCAAGGTCGCATTATGAATGCTAAAGAACAAACTCCTTACACCAATGGAAAAAAACAGTTTATCATGCTGTTTACCATTCTGTTCGTGATTGCGATGGGAGCCGGAGGTATTGCGATTTACATCCTCTATATCACCTCGTTCCAACAGCAAAAAGAGCGACTCAAAGAGAATGTTCACATCCAGGCAATGCTGATTGAATCGATCGCCCAAAGGGAGTCTCAAGAAGATCAGAACTCGATTCATCGTATTTTGAATGAGATGCTGGATACCGGAAAAATTAACCAGAGCTTTGGCGAAACCGGTGAGTTTGTTTTAGGCAAACGGATTCAAGACCAGATTGTTATTCTTCACGTGAATCAACGGCACTATCTTCAAAATGACCTGACCATCCCTTGGAACTCCGCTATGGCCCAGCCGATGCGTCTCGCCTTGACTCAGGAAACCGGGACCATTGTCTCCCTGGACTACCGGGGAACCCGAGTGCTTGCCGCCTACAAACCGCTCAATTTCCAAGCAGTGGGACTTGTCGCAAAAATTGATGTCTCTGAAATTAGAGCCCCTTTTGAAAAAGCGGGACTGTTGATTGGCATCGTTTTTATCTTAATGTTTGGTTTGGGCTCCATTCTTTTTGGTCGCGTCAGCCAACCCATCATCACATTGCTTGAAGGTCAGAAACGTTGGTTTGAAACCCTGACCCAAATTTCGCCTGTAGGCATTTTTTACACCGACACGGAGGGAAATTATTCGTACATTAATCAGCGGTGGGAAGAAATTACTGGAAAAACCCGGGAAGAACTGAATGGCACCAATTGGATGATGATCATTCACATCGATGATTTTGAGAGAGTTCATGCTCATTGGAAAGAGTTGGCCTATGGCAACGCTTTGGAGCTTGAGTGCCGAATTCAACGTGAGGATCAATCGCCACGGTGGGTCTTATTGCTGGCGGTGCCTCAAAAATTAAAAAGCGGAAAAACCTCAGGTTATATCATGACGGGTACGGATATCACGGAACGCAAACAGATGGAAGGCGCGATCCTTGACTCAGAGCTCAAATTTCGTTCGGTCACTCAGTCCATCAATGACGCGATCCTTTCCCTCGATAGCCATGATCGAATCACTTTTTGGAGTGAGGGCGCTCAAAAAATGTTTGGCTATGCCAAAGAAGAGATCCTGATGCATTCTTTGAAAACCATCATTCCCCTGTTTTATGACGAGGCTCAGCAACAGGGCCTCTTACAATCCGCCAAGATTCCAGGAAAAAAAATTCCAGGGAAACCACTGGAGCTGGTTGGTTTGACAAAAGAGGGAACCGAGTTTCCCTTGGAACTTTCGATAGGTTCATGGAAAACGGGCAATGAACTTTTTATCAGTGGAATCCTTCGTGATATTTCCGCACGGAAACGGGCAGAAGCCAACCTCTATCAAGTGAATCGCGCCTTAAAAACCAGAAGTACGGCCAATCAGGCACTTGCCCGTGTGGAGGATGAGGCGCAATTGCTACAGCAGTTGTGTAAAATTATTGTGGAGGAAGGCGGATATCGTTTCGCCTGGGTTGGATATCCTGAAGAAGGGAACGGCGAAAACGTTCATCCTGTAGGGCATTCGCTAAGTGCGGGGGTGGATTTGGAACAAATGAAAGGGAGTTGGTCTGACCTCAATCAGGGGCCGACAAAAGTCGCGATGCGCACGGGGCAACCCCAAATAGTTACCAACATTCAAGTCAACGATACGGGCGCTGAAACAGGAAGTCCCTCCCTTCTTCAAGGGTATGCGTCGAGTGTGTCCATCCCGCTAACATCAAAGGGCAAAGCCTTTGGCGCCTTGAATATTTATGCGACCGAAGCCTATGCGTTTGATGAAAAAGAATTAGAACTTTTGAGGGGGCTTGCTAATGATTTAGTGTATGGGATTAATTCACTTCGAGCTCGTAAAGCGCGTGATCAGGCAAAAGAGGAATTGCTCCAATACAAGCAACAACTCGAAGCCTTGGTTGAGGAAAGAACCTCCGCCTTGAAAATGACCAATCAGAAATTAAAGCAAAAACGTGTCGAATTGCGAAAGGTCATGGCCCAACAGCAAACCCTGCTGGATAATACCATTGTGGGCATTGTGCTGCTTAAGGCTCGGAAGATCGTTTGGAATAACTCAAAGTTTTCAGAAATGTTTGGTTATCCGGCAAGAGAAGTGCCGAATAAACTCACGAAAGTCTTTTACGCCAGTTATGAAGACTATAAAAAATTTGGGATTGAAGCCCATAACGTCATCACCCAAGGTGGAATTTACACAGTTGAAATGCTGATGAGACACAAAAAAGGGACAACGTTATGGTGTCATCTTTCAGCAAAAGCCATTGATGCCTCAAACTTGTCGCAAGGCGTGCTTTGGGTTCTGGTCGATATTGATAAACGGAAACGCGTGGAGGATGAGCTTCAATTCGCGAAAGAACAGGCGGAGATCTCCACTCAGGCGAAAAGTCGGTTTTTAGCCAATATGAGTCATGAAATCCGAACGCCGCTGAATGCGATTGTCGGGTTTTGTCAAATTTTATTGAAGGAGTTACAAAATCAACCCATCCCCAAGGAAATACATCATTACCTGGAGGTGATTCAAACGAGCAGTAACAATTTATCAGAATTGATGAACAACGTCCTCGATTTGTCAAAAATTGAAGCGGGAAAACAGGATGTTATTTCGGAAGAGTTAAATTTGAAACTCTTGATTCAGGGCATATTTCATGTCCATAAAGCCAATGCCCTGGACAAGCAATTGACGTTCAACTATTCCATTTCGCCGCAACTCCCTGAAATGATTGTCTCGGATCGCAATAAATTGAATCAGATCCTAACCAACCTGGTTGGAAACGCCATTAAGTTCACGCCTCCGAAAAAGAAGATTGAGCTGATTGCTCAGAGAGAGGCCCATAAAATTGTGTTTCAAGTTAAAGATGAAGGGATTGGAATCCCGCAGGAGAAACAGACCGTGATTTTTGACGCCTTCGAACAGGCTCACAAAAGTACAGCGTATCATTTTCAAGGAACAGGGCTGGGGCTTGCCATCGCCAAAAAAATGGTAGAGCTCTTGGAAGGCAGTATTGAAGTGGAAAGTGTTCCTGAGCAAGGTTCCTGTTTTACCGCCAAAGTTCCCCTGGTTGAAGCCTCACCCAAAGAAACCTCCTCCGAAAAACTCAAATGGGCTAATTATCGTTTTTCTCCGGACAGTCGGGTGCTCGTCGTCGAAGATAACCAGATTAACCAGAAAATGATGGAAGTTTTGTTTAAAAAACTGGGACTCACCATTGAGATCGCAAATCATGGCAAGGAAGCCATTGAAAAGGCACGCTCTTATCAACCTCAGCTCATTTTTATGGATATCTATATGCCAGAGATGAATGGTCTTGAGGCAACCCGGGAAATTAAGAAAATTCCTCAATGTGAAGCTATTCCCATTATCGCTTTTTCTGCCGACGCTTTTAACGAACAACAACTTGAGGCGCGTCAAGCGGGGGTTTCTGACTACCTGACCAAACCCTTGCAAATTCATAAATTGCTGCCGCTTTTGGTCAAATATCTTGAACCCGAAGTCAAGGCCAATACGCTTCCAACAGAACCGTCGCTGCCCCAATTCGCAAGAGAACAAATGATTGAAAAATTAGAGCAGTTTTCACAGCTTGTTCTGGAAGATGAAATCCAGGCCAAAGAACTCCTGGCGCAAATGAAACAGCTTTGTGAAGGGTATGACACCCGGTATCAGTCATTTTTAGCGGAGGTTGAAGAAATGTTATTGATTCAATACCCCAAGCAGGCCAAGGAGCTCACCAACCAACTCCTTGAACTCCATAACCAAGTTCGGAAAGAGTTTATCAAGTTTTCTAAAATTCCCCATTTCCTGGTAAAACAAGTCCACCAGAAGTTGCGGCAAATGGAGGAACTCTGTGAACAATATGACTCTCCTTATCATCAAACTCTGGCGAAAATTCAAGAAGCCTCGGCCTCAAGAAACTCCAGACAGATCCCCAAATTGATCAAAGACATCATCGGATAAAAGACAAGAATTCTGCCCAAAGCGTAGAAAATTTATAATTTTGACTTGGGATCGTCGATCCTTTTATGCTATACCCAACAACTTCAACGTTCTTGAGTTTCTGAAAAGCGCCTACGAGGGAGCATCACATCAAACTATGATGAAACGAATTGTTATTTCCGCAGCTAAATTAGGTATTGTTGTCGGCATCCTTTTTTACTTGGTAGACAGTGGACGCTTAAACTTCAGTCGCTTGAAACTATTTCTGGATACGCCTTCAGTCATGTTCAGCATTGTCGCGGCGTTGCTTATGGTCGTCATCCCTCTTGCGGCATTACGCTGGTGGTTGCTTCTGCGAGCCGTTGGACTGCATGTTCCCTTTTCCAGGGCCTTCCTGCTAACCTGGATTGGCAACTTTTTTAATACAACGCTTCCAGGCGCAATCAGTGGTGATGTAGTGAAGGGGTATTATATCATCAAAGCCCAGGCCAGTGAGGGGAAAACCAAAGCCTTCACCACGTTATTGATTGACCGTTTTGTGGGATTATTTGGACTCATTGTGATGGCCTTTTGCGCGTTGCTCTCCAATTGGGTATTTATTTTATCGCTGCCTGTTTTACATTCGTTGGTGGTGATGATCGGGTTCTTGTTTTTAGGAACTGTTTTGTTTTACATGATTGTCCTTTTCCCCTTTGAAGAAGACAGGGACCCCTTTATCTGGTTATTCAAACAGTTACCTGCCTCAAAATTGATCACTAAAATCTACTCCGCGTTTAAAAGTTATCAACATCAAAAATGGACACTGCTGTATACGCTCCTGATTTCTATTTTCATCCATTCCACAATTGCGTTTTTGTTCTTTCAAATTGCGGCGTTAATTGGGGTGGCCTCCATGAATTTAACCACACAGTTATTCATCATGCCAATTGGCTTGATCACGATTGCGATTCCCATCGCTCCGGGTGGCGTGGGTGTCGGTCATGCCGCGTTTGACTCTCTGTATCACATGGTTGGGATCAATGGCGGAGCGGATATTTTCAATATGTTTGTCATCATTCAATTAGCCGTATTCCTGCTCGGAGGGATTCCCTACTTTCTTTACAGCCATGAATATAAAGTTCAGGAAGAACCGGATCCGGAAACCTGATATCTCCTATCCCAATATGCGTCTGCAACCTGGTGTCGTGATTGTCATTTACAATGAGGAAGAAGTACTCCAACAAAATCTCCCGAGGCTGACCTCCCTTTTTGAAGAAATTGTCATCGTTGATAATCATAGTCAGGACAATAGTCCCCACATCTGCCGATCTTTTCCTGTGACGTATTACAAACCACCCTTTCCGCTGACGAGAGGCGAATGCTGGAATGTCGGCGCGGGTTTCATTCAAGCAGCGTTTATTTTATTTTTACATAGTGACACCCTGGTATCCCCCGAAGCCTTACAAGCGTGGCAATCAACCTGGGAAACAGATCACTGTGATTATTCGTGTTTTAAAATACACTTTAAGGAGACTCACTTCAAATTTAGAATGCTCGAAGCGTTTTCAAATGCTCGCAGTCGTTTTTTAAGAATCATTTATGGCGATCAAGGTTTATGTGTTCGTAAATCTATTTTTCAACAGCTTGGCGGATTCCCCAAGGTTTATTTGCTTGAAGACTTGAAAATGAGTAAACCCTTAAAAGCCTTCCGGTTTCGCTTCATTCCTCATCCGATCTCCCCCTCCAGCCGAAAATTTCATAAACTTGGTTTTATTCGATATCTCTTATTAATGTATCAGGTGTTGTTTCTCAATCTTTGTGGGGTGGATACTGAAAAAATTTATCAACTCTATTATCAAAAACCTCGACACCTTGATTCTGACTCAGTCCTGCCGCAATAAATTAGAATTGTAATTTTTATCATATTGTGACAATTCTAGCTCTCCGCTAGGTGGCTGTCCGGGAATGTGAGGTAGGGTGTGCTTAAGCAAAGCGAGTGCGCCAGAAAGCTTGTCTCCTTATTGGGGTGCGCTCGCTTCGCTTAAGCGGCACCCTACTTAGGGTCAACTTCTATTCTTGGACAGCCTCCCAGGATCTAGAATTATTTTTTATGAACAATGAGGATCCTTCCATAGGTATGATGATGCAACTTCCCACTTCTACGAAGATGATCAAAGCGTCCAACTCCCTGTTGGGCCTTCTTTTCATAATAGTTGGCTTATACCTTACCAGCCTTTACAGTTATCTTTTATTTCACAGTATTGCGGAGGTTTTCAGTATTGCCATTGCCTGCGCTGTGTTTATGATTTCATGGAATACGCGAAGGCATACCCTGAACCCCTATCTTGTCTATTTGGGCGTTGCCTACCTTTTCATCGGAATTCTGGATTTTTTTCATGTCCTTTCTTATAAGGGCATGAATATATTTACGGATTATGATTTTTACGCAAATCAACTTTGGATCGGTGCCCGATATCTGGAAAGTTTGACGCTGCTGGGCTTTTTCTCCCTGGTTCAAACTCAGAAACGAGTTGCTTATAAGGTCGTCTTTGTTTTGTATGCCGTGGTCACCAGTCTTATCCTGGCTTCAGTGTTCTACTGGAAAATATTTCCGATTTGCTTTGTGGAGGGGAAAGGGCTGACTCCGTTTAAAGTTATGAGCGAATACATCATTTGCTCGATCCTGTTCCTCTCGCTGATCGCGCTTTATAAAAATCGGGACGCCTTTGACCGTTACATTCGGAACCTCTTGTTGTGGTCGATTATTTTAACGATCTTTGGAGAACTGGCCTTTACTTTTTATATCAGTAATTATGGATTTTCCAATTTGGTGGGCCATTATTTAAAAATAGCGTCATTCTACCTGATCTATAAGTCCATCATCGAAACAGGTTTAGCCAGACCTTACCTGCTCCTGTTTAAAGAATTGAAACAGAGTGAAACAAATCTAATAAGTAAAATTGAGGAACTCAAAGAAACTCAACGCCATCTTGAGGAGGAGATTACTGAGCGTAAACAGGTTGAACTTGAGCTGTTGAGTGCCAAAAAACAAGCGGAAGCCGCAAACCATGCAAAATCCAGATTTTTGGCTAATATGAGTCATGAAATCCGTACGCCGATGAATGGTGTGATTGGGATGGCAGGTTTACTCTTAAAAACAGAACTCACACCGAAGCAAAGAGAATACACCCATACCATTCGGCTTAGCGGAAATCATTTACTGGATGTCATCAATAACATCCTGGATTTCTCAAAAATTGAAGCTGAAAAAATGGAACTGGAACGACGAATCTTTGCTCTTGATAACTGTATTGAAGATGTCCTGATTCTGTTCACTTTCAAGGCGGAGGAAAAGAATATAAAACTGGAGTACCGGATAGAGGAAGAGGTTCCCCATTTTATTCAGGGAGATGAGATTCGAATACGCCAAATTTTAGTGAATCTTGTGGGCAATGCGTTAAAGTTTACGCCTGAGGGAAAAATCACCATTTCCGTTCGGAAAGAGCAGACTCAGCAAAATACCGTTGAGCTGTTGTTTTCTGTGCGGGATACAGGAATAGGGATTCCCGAATCAAAATTAGATCGCTTATTCTCAGCCTTTACTCAAGTGGATTCATCCACAACGCGTCAATATGGAGGCACAGGGTTGGGACTGGTGATTTCCATTCGACTGTCTCAGTTGATGCAAGGCAAAATGTGGGTTGAAAGTAAGGAAGGACAGGGGTCGACTTTCTACTTTACCATCCAGGTTGAAGCCATTTCTGAAGAGTGGGGAAAGCCTCTTTGGAACAAAAGCCTGAAATTCAGCATCAACTTCCGGCTACAAAATCAGGAGTCCCCGTTCAAAAATTAGGAGAAAGACTCCCCTTACGGATTTTGGTCGCAGAAGATAATCGTATCAATCAGGTACTCGTCATCGCGCTGTTAGAGGAGTTGGGATATATCGCGGATATGGCCTCAAATGGCAGGGAGGTTATGGATAGTTTAAAACGGCAGGATTACGACATCATCCTCATGGATGTGCAAATGCCTGAGCTGGATGGCTTTGAAACGACCCGTCACATTCTTGATAAATGGCCTGAGGCGCGTCGTCCTAAAATTATCGCGGTTACCGCTAACGCACTGCAGGGCGACAAAGAACGCTGCCTGGAAGCAGGGATGAATGATTATCTCAGCAAGCCCATTATGGAAAATGAACTCATTTCTGTTTTAACACGGTGGGGACAGCAAATAGGAGCCTATTCTGTCTTACAAAAAGAAATATTGGAACGGGAAATTATCAATAAACAAATATTTTCAGCCTTGAACCCCGTGTTACGAAAGGAGTTGATCAAAATTTTTCTGCAACAGGCTCCCCTCTCGATTGAACAAATCAAAACCCACATTGAGCACGAGGATTTCCGCAATTTAAGTTTAGACGCCCATGATCTCAAAGGCAGTTGTTTAGCCCTGAGAGCCAGCCAGATGGCCATGATTTGCGAAGTCTTGCAGAAAAAAGGAGAACACCAGGATCTGTCTGAGATACCCACCCTCATGAAACTCCTGGAAGATAATTTTTCGCTGTTGCGGAAAGAACTGAAAACTTACTGAAACTTCAACGATCCGATCTTCCGTGTAAACCCGCTTATCGTCCTTTCAGCAGCATCACCTTTGAAATGCTTTGGGGGGCGGCCACTTTCAGTAACGCTAAGCCAATGCCTGAAACGCCAGACATCAAATCGGGAATAATCCAGCCTTCCGTGAATTGCTGAAGTCTCCAGAATCCATTATTTTCGTAGAACTGAAGCAGGGTCACTGCCGCTTTGTGAATCTCCGCGATCCACTCTGCATGACCTAAATGCTGAGCGGCATCCATCAGAAAGCTAATCCGGCTCGCTTCCCCGCAACACAGGTGTTCACAGGGTTGGCCCAGATATCTTAAGGTGGCATTGGCCGCGATTTCGATTTCCTCATGGAGCTGAGGGAGCTCCGAAAATTGTTCGGCAATTCCCAAACGGGCTAATCCGGCTCCCGGCGCTCCGGCGCACCAGCCTGTCATGAAATGAAGATAGGGCGATTGATTTTGGAGGTTCGGCCAATCTTTGTGGGATTCTGAAAAATTGGCTTTTTCATAAGCCAACCCTTTTAGCGCGGCTTCATAAAATTTTTTCTCTCCTGACAACGCGTAGAGTCTCAATAACGCATAGGCAATGCCTGACGCGCCATGAGCCAATCCCAGTAACGGCCTGGGCGCAATGGGAGTCCGCCAGCCTTGGGCTTCGCCTTCGGATTGACATTTGAGAATGCTGTCTCCCAGCAAGGACGCTTGTTCAATGAGACGCGCTTGAGGGAAGACTTCATGCAAATTAATCAAGGTGAGCATTGTGCCGGCAGCTCCATTGAGAACATCGGGATCCTCTTGATTCATTAAGGTTTCATCAAGTAGGACTTGTGACCATTTCCAGGCCTTGTCAAAAAGTTTATGATCCTGTAAACAACGTCCCGCCTCTACCAAAGCATAGACCAACGAGGTGAGGCCATTAAAACCGGAAAGCGGAATTTCCCGTAAGGCGCCTCCCTCAATCGACCATTGAATCGCGGTTTCGCCATAAGCCAAAGCCTCTCTTGCCAGTTGTTCAAACCGTTGTTCCCTGCAGACACTGTAAAGATTAGCCAAATACAGAGCGATGCCCGCGGTCCCTGAGTACAAAAACGGCACACTCCGGACATACTCCACGTTGCCCATTATCGACATTTTTTGCAAACTCAACCAACATTTGCCGCCTTGACCTTTGAGGGCTGTTTTTTCCAAAACATTCCCGATCTCAATCGCGTATTGAAGACAAAGTTGCTTGACGTCCTCAGGGTCTGCCAGGTTATATTGTTCCGTTTTTTTCTCCCTTGGCGCATCCGCCTGAAGCGCCATCTGAAAACTACTGCGTATGATTTCCACTTGCCATTCCAATATTTCTTCAGAGGCACTCCTTATCCGCTTTTCGACCTGTGAATAGCTTGTGAAATCAAAGGCCTTTTCATAAACATCGTTATTCCCCGAGCGAATGGATTTTTCAGAAGGACAGCCGTAGTAAACGGGAATATCCTGTAACCACAAACTCTTTTTTTCATCATCACTGAAAGAGGCACGATGTCCCAGCGCGGGAGGGGTTCTGGCCATCATTTCGAGAGCAATATCATATTTGGTCCCCGAGATGAGCTGGTCTGGAGCACTGGCCCAATAAAGGACATCATAATAAGTTTGGGTATCCCGATTTAACCAACGCGTGGAAACCTGTTTGAAGGCGGAAACAGGGCTGGCTTCTTGAAGCAGTTCCTCTCGGTGTTTCATCATGGTTTTGTAAGTTTCTTTAAATCCCTCAAGCACTTGTTCCAGATATCCGTTGAGGGGAATCCGCTGGCTGTGGAGTAAGGGACTTTTAGTGTTCCCGGAACTTTGACTATATTCCCAGACAATTCTTAAAGAATCCGTACCAAACCCCTGCCATACGGGACGTTTGAGCGGAAAGGGACGTTTTCCCGGGCCATTGATGCCAGAATCCAGGTAAAGCGGTTGATCAAAATCGCCGGCTCTCCAGCGCGGCAGCATCAAAGTGGTAATCACCGTAAAATCCAACAACTGATAACTGGGAGGAGTCTCAAGGGTCTTCGGAGGCATGACATGAAGTCCGGGAGAGCATAACCCTTCAAGATCAACCGGCATGGGATACTCGCCATTAGGAATGAAGTTTTGATGATGAAAATCGGTACCGCACAGGAAGTAAAACAGCGCGATGTGCATCCCTTGACGGAAGTAGTAGCGTTCAATGTGTCGCTCTGAATCACATTCACGGGCATCAATGAACTCACACCACCCGTACTGCTTTTTTTCAAGAATCTTGAGCGGCTTCAACTCCGGTAAGGCCTTGAGTTGGTTTAACCACGCCAAAACACGATAAAAGGCTAAATCTACTTCCAATGAGCGTTGTTTATAAACAATTTTCTGTTTTGACGCCAACTCAAGCACACTCACCGTTTGTCCTCCATGATGAGGGTCGGAGTATCCCATAATCAGGGATTCAATGACTTGAGGCGTGTTCCCTTGATTCAAAAGCGCACCAAGCTCTTTCCGATCCTTTTTCCAACGTTCCAAAAGTCTGGTTATTTCCTGAATAAACAATTCCGTGCAGATTGCCAACAGCCTTGCCAGGACAGGATATTTTTCGAATAGCGCCAACTGTTGGTCCAAGGTGCCTAACACCTCCTCCAAATAATATTGATACCGTTGCTCTGGTGTTTTCCCCGTTAACTCATTTCGTGAGCGGCATTGTTTTACTTCATAAGCAAGGGTTCGTGCTGAAACTCTAGATAAGCGAAAAAGCAAATAGCGGGCTAATTGATTTTTCGCGTCAGGAGACAGATAATCCGAAGTTTGGGAAAATTGTTTTTGAATTTCCACCCATGCGTAAGAGAGCCAGGGATGTAAAAATTCAGGGAAAGACGGGTGTTCATGCGCTCGTAACACGTCGGCTTCTTCCTCAGAATAGTTGCGTAAATCATCCAGAGAAAACAGCGGTTGATCCAAGTTATTTTGAGTCAAGACTGCCGAAATGACCGGAGCCCAGGAAGGTAAAGGCGCACCTGGCGTTAACGTCCGTTTTCCCAAACGTTGTAAGGCCAACTCCCGTGTCAACTGCATGGCTTCCAGTCGTTGTTCAAAGGCTTGGGGATCGTTTCCACCTATCAGAACCAGCTTTTGCCAACGTTCTAAAAGACCGTGGGTCTCCGCTGTGATTTCGGGTTGAGATTGAAACGCCGAAGGGATGGTTTGCCATTCATCGGGTGATAGGGCGCGTTCAACAAGGCTATGAATAAGGGAGTCTGTTTTCATGGTATGATCTATGTGGCTAAGAGGTTATTAAAAATTGGCGTTAGCACCACTCTTATTCATAGATAGCATTTTCAAAATGGTTTTTTAAAGAAGATTCCATCATTCTTTGGATTTTTCTTGGTCACACCTCCACAAACAGGGAAACTTCACACCTTTCTACCTCTCCAACGAGCGCTCCACCTATAGTTTTAAATTATTAATGTTTTTTAGAAGTTCCTTCATTTTTTCAGAATCAATACCAGCCATTTCACCTTCTTCCACTTCTATAGCCTCTGCCCCCATCACATATTCCGGTTCATTTTTAGGGATTTCGATTTTTTTAGCAGAAGGTTCTTTAGCTGGAGCCTCAGGTTCAGGGAACGCTTCATTTTGAGTGGCTGAGGCTTTTTTAGTTCCGGTCGCGACAAGACTCGCCTCTTCCAGATCCAGTGGAAAGGAATTCCCTGTCATGTCTTCAAGCTCCAGAGCCAGTGTGTCCTCGGTGTCATAACAGGTTTCGTCAACTAAAGGTGTCACTTTTTTCTCAGGAGCAAGAGCGGGTTTGGGTTTGTTTTGATCATTTTGAGAAATTTGTTTAGAGGTTCGTGACAGCTTATCTGAAAGGATACGACACAACCATAAATAAAAGTCCGTACCTCCAATTTTCGCCAGGATTTTGTGGGTCAACGCCAGTAACTCCAAGTTTTCTTCCGCTCTAATGGTTGCGGTACAAGGGGTTTTATTCAAATAGCTGATTTCACCAAAAATATCACCAATCCGGGCAAAATTATAGATTAAGGTTCCATCAACCAAAACCGCGACCTTCCCACGGAGTAACAAATACACATAAGGACTCGGTTCATTTTGAACCAGAACATTCTCGCCTTTTTTGACACGTAACACCTTCATATTGATGACTAACGACCTTAACATAGGGTCCGGCATCAATTGAAAGGTGCGTTTGGTTTTTAAAACATTGTAAATGTTAAACCTGCGAAAATCGAGTTCCTGTTCCGAAGGGGATGGGGGATTTTTTATTTCATTTTCAAGTTTATGAATGATTTTATTTTGTATATGGATGACATCCATTAACTCTCTAACCAGAGGCGTCTTTTGTTTTTCTTCAATTTTGGGGTATTTCAAGTTATAAGAACTGAGTGTGTTTTCCATATCGACTTTATGCTATGTCATCTTTTATTAGGACCAAGAAGTGCAACCAAGAGGTTATCTGAGAATTCACAAGCAGGTTGACCGGGCATCAGTTCCTTGTTTCTCAAGACGGAACCGAGGCTACCATCTTCCATCGTGCGGTTATTTGAATGAACAGCTACACATTAAAAGCTGTCAAAAAAAAGTTCATCTGTCAATTCAGATTTTAGAACAACCCTAGTTTTGCAAGTTTAACGTTGATATAGCTGTCCAGGAAAGTTTTTTCCCTGGGAGCGAGGGCATCTTGCCCTCACCGGAGGGCGGGACGCCCTCGCTCCCAGGACAAAACTTATCTTGAGCACTATAGCAGCCGTTTTTCAGGGCGTTCCTCTAGATGTTCATTTAAATAGATTCAGAAAACTCATCCTGTTGCGTGATCCGTTTAAACAACGCTGTTTCAGGAGTGCCAAAGCTTGCTTTGGCTAGAAAGGCGAAGGCCTTTCTTTGCCTTTGGCCAAAGCAAGCTTTGGCACTCCACCGTCGGGGTTAGACTCAAATGAATTTATTTAAATGAACGTCTATAGGTGGCTGTCTGAGGCTGTGATGTAGGGTATGCTTCAGCGAAGCGAGCGCACCAGAAAGCTTGCTGTCCCCTTATTTTTGGCGCGCTCGCTTCGCTTAAGCGCACCCTACGTAGGCTCACCTTCTATTCTCGGACAGCCTCCTAGGATGTTCCCAAACTGGAACTTGCGAATGAGACCGAAGTTGACTGTTGGTGCCATTTCTAAACAGGCAAAGCACAGATCATCATAAGACAAAGTGAATTATTTAACGGCTCAGCAAAAAGTAGCGAAACTGGAAAAAAGCAGACTGGAAGAGACACAGGGAATAGGAAACAAGAGGAAGCCGACAAACGGGTCGGCTAGATCAAAACCCGCATCAGGCCCCTTTCTGTGGCCTTTTTGCAAGGTTCCCTCATGCCCACAAACACATCAGGCAGGAGGGGAGTTTTGAGAGGTGCGGGATCTCATACGCGGAACAAATCTCTCCAGAATTTCCGGGAAACCTGAGCCCCCATCTCCGCAATAGATTCCGTTAAGGGAATAGACTTCGGACAAACCTCAACACAGTTTTGGGCATTGCCACAGTCGCCAATTCCGCCTTTACTCATTAAGACCGACAAACGCTCATTGGCGAGATTTTTCCCTGAGGGATTCATATTGAACAAGCGAGCCTGACTGATAGGCGCCGCGCCGATGAAATCTCCATCCTTGCTATATTGAGGACAGGCTTCCACGCAGCATCCGCAAGTCATACACTCGGAGAGCTTGTAAGCAATGGAGTGTTCTGCCTGCGTGAATTTTTCTCCTGAACCCAAGTTATAAAATCCATCCATAGGATTCCAGGCCTTGACTTTCTTCAAGCCTTCAAACAGACGAGATCGGTCCACCATTAAATCCCGTACAATGGGAAACTTGGTCATGGGTTCCAGGGTGATGGGTTTTTCCAAGTTATCAATCAAAGCACTGCAAGATTGACGAACTTTTCCATTGATCCGCATCGTACATGCACCACACACTTCTTCGAGACAATTACATTCCCAGACTACAGGTGTGACCCGCTTTCCTTCAGTCGTTACCGGATTCCTCTGTATCTCCATTAAACACGAGATGACATTAGCATTCGGTTTACGAGTGGCGTTAAACGTTTGCCAGTAAGGTTCTGAGTCCCGAGAATCTTGTCGTTTGATTTTAATTTCTACAGTTGTTTCTGCCATGGTTTGGTCTCCTAATCATATTTCCTTGGACGTGGAGGGATAAGCGATGTATCCACTGCCTCATAACTGATATCGGGTTGACCGTCCTTGTAAACCGCGATGGTACTCTTAAGCCACTTTTCATTATTTGCTTCAAAACGCTTCATAAAGTCCAAATGTTCCGGAGTAAAAGCACCTTCCTGAACTTGACCACTTGCTTTTTGTTTCACGTATTCCAAATAATCTTCCGGACGGAAATCCTCAGGCTGGTTTAAGTCAAAAGCCGGTTTATAATGTGCGCCCCTAAATTCATCCCGTAACAAGGCCCCTTTGGTGATGACTTTGGCCATTTTAATCATATTGTAAAGTTGATTAATGTAGCTTGGAACCGGATTAGTCCAAATTTGTGTATCGACACACTGCACATCATTCCAACGCTCTTCGATCTGATCAAGCTTCGTCAAGGTGCGCTGTAGCCTGGTGTTATCTCTTACAATCAGCACATTATCAATCATCATTTCACCCATCTCCTGATGGAGCTTATAGGGATTTTCTGTTCCGTTCATTCTCTTAATGGAATCAAAACGCTCTTTCCATTGCTGAACTGCCTGGTGATAAATGGTTTCAGGCAAATCTTCAACCGCCTTACCACGATTCTTGACGTAATTGACCACACCCGGTCCCATCATCAAACCGGTATAGATACAGCTCATCAGGGAATTTGCCCCTAAACGGTTGGCGCCATGGTATTGGTAATCGGCTTCTCCTGCCGCATATAAGCCTTGAATGGAAGTCATCTGGTTTCTAGGAGATCCGTGGTTGATCAAGCCCTCTGCGGTTCGTTCATAATCAGTCCAAACACCTCCCATCGTATAATGGACGGCCGGGAAAATTTCCATAGGTTCCGTGTGAGGATCCGCTCCGGTGAACTTTTCATAAATTTCCAGGATGCCACCCAACCGGCTATCCAAAAACTCTCGGGATTTGTGAGTCAGATCCAAATAAACGATATTCTCACCTCTGACGCCTAAGCCGTCATTCACACAGATATCATAAATTTCACGTGAACCGACATCCCTCGGGACCAGATTCCCGAATTTTGGGTATCGTTCTTCAAGGAAATAAAAACGTTCTGCTTCCGGGATTTGTCTTGGAGGACGAGAATCCGCTTTTCTACGGGGAACCCAAACACGACCCCCTTCTCCTCGAGCGGATTCGCTCATCAGACGAAGTTTATCATGGGCAGGAATTGCCGTGGGATGGATTTGAATAAACTCTCCATTCGCGTATTTTGCCCCTTGTAAATAAGCAGACGCCGTAGCGGTTCCTGTACAAACAGCCGAATTGGTGGAACGCCCATAAACCAAGCCATTCCCCCCTGTGGCCAAGATCACCGCGTTTCCACGTTCTGCGCGTATCTCGCCTGAACGTAAATTGTGGATCACCGCGCCAACACAGCGGCCTTGTCCATCGAGAACACTCCCTAAATACTCATGCCACTCCATTTTTTCGACTTTTCCTTCGACTTCATAGCGACGGACCTGCTCATCCAGAGCATAAAGCAACTGCTGTCCTGTCGTGGCGCCAGCGAACGCGGTGCGATGATGGAGTGTTCCTCCAAATCTTCGGAAATCTAATTGTCCCTCAGAAGTACGGTTGAAGGTCACTCCCATACGGTCCAGCAAATGAATAATCTCTGGAGCCTTGTAACACATATCTTTGCATAAAGGTTGATGCCCCAGGAAATCTCCGCCCTTTACGGTATCATAAAAATGAATATCAGGAGAATCCCCTTCCCCTTTAATATTGACCGCACCATTAATCCCTCCTTGCGCGCAAACCGAATGGGATCGTTTCACAGGTAAGAAAGAAACCAATAACACAGACATGCCTTGTTCGGCGATCTTCATGGTCGCTGACAAACCTGCCAGACCACCGCCGATTACTATCACTCGTTGTTTAGCCATTAATTGTCTCCATCACTCTAAACAAATTTTTAAATTGATTCAATAGCGGAAGTAAACTGAAATGAGGCTATGCTTCCTTTAGAGAATAAGCTGTCTACCAAATTGCGGAAATGGCGTAATAAGCACTGAACAGCAGAATAATGAAAATTCCAATGCTGATATTGCGCATACGCTTCTGAGCGCTGTGGGTCAATGTGATGCCCCACGTAATGCAAAACGTATTGATGCCATTGGACAAATGGAATGTCGCGCCTAAAATACCAAGTAAATACACCGCTTTGGTTAACCAAGCTGTTGGAGCATGATATCCTTCGTACAAATGAGTATAATGGTCTCCCCAGTTCCCGGCAAGCATCGGTTGAAGCTTGGCGAAGAACAGATGCCCGAAGATGAACAGTAAAACACCTACGCCACTCAAACGCTGCATCCAATACATGAAATGGGCAAAGTACTGGTACTGAGGCTGAATTCTTGCTTCCAGACTGTACTTGATTCCATAGCCAGCGTGAAGGATGAGAGGAATATAGACCAAAAACAGAAGAATCCAAATAGCCAGAGGACTCTCATAAAATTGGTTCACATGTTGATTATAAACCGCTTTCCCCGAATGAAGGTAAAGCTGTAAATAAAGATGATAGAATAAGAACAGACCCACAGGAATTATTCCTGTCAAACTGTGTATCCGACGTTTTAAAAAATCTGAATCCATAATTAATCCTTAACAGAAATTACGCTTGTCAACCACCATGAAAATAACAAACACCCGGACTCTAAAAAAACGTAACTCAAAGGTCAATATAAAACTATGTTTATATTGAAATTATTCACAGGATAAACTAGTATGAGTTTAGCTTATCTGGTTTTTATAAATCCTCCTCAGGCTTGATGCTGGAACGGCGAATAGCGAGCGAGAACCTTAGGCGCAATCCAATTTTCCTAAAAAAAAATCTTTAACCTTGGAACCATAAAAATGAACTCCCTCCTGATTTTATTCGCCCGCTATCCAAAAGTAGGAACAGTAAAAACACGTTTGAGCCGTCCTGAATTTTCGGATCCCCCCGTGCCCCCCGTCCAGGCTTGCCGTTTATACCAAACTTTTTTGGATGCCCTCATTCCACGTTTTCAAAAGCAAGACCACTTTGATTTTAAAATCATGTTGGGCGGGGCGAACGCCAAGGAACTGGAACTATTTCGAGCACATTATGAGCTCACACCAGCACAAATTTCAGCGATGCCCGCTCACACCCAAGACATCGGAATTTTGATGGAACATTGCTTCGAGCGGTTTTCCGCGCAAGGCTATCAACGGATGGTTGTGATCGGTAGTGATATTCCTCATTTATCTCAGCACCACATTCAAAAAGCGCTGACTTTACTTCGGCAATTCCCTGTGGTGATTGGACCGGACAATGCAGGAGGCATGTATTTGGTCGGTTACACAAAACCGTGGGGAATGATGAAAGAAGGAATTCAATGGAGTCAAGGCACGGATTGTCAGGAAGTCCTAAGGCGATGTGAAGTCAATCAACGGGCCTTTGCCCTGCTGGATCAAGAAATTGATATTGATACCAGAAAAGATCTCGTTGAGTGGATGACATGGGCAAAAAAATCATGTGACAAGGCTTCCAATCACGATTTATACCTGACATTGAAAACCATTCAAAAAATTATTAGTGAGCCCGAGTCAGCCCTCAAGTCATAGACGAAAAGGAATCGAAAGGTTTCTTCTAACGTAGAATTTAACCTCACCAAAACTTTGCTGAAGTTGATAGTGTTGATCCAGATTTTTGTAGAAATTTTGATATTCCCGCATGGACAGGGTGTTGTGAAACTCCTTCATCCATGCTCCCACAAGAACAATAGTTGGAACTTGATTATGGACTAACTCAAATATTCGCTCCTTAGTGAGCAAGTGATAAGATTCAGCCAAATCATAAGCAAGTTTTCCCGCCACACGAATTCCAAAACTGTTTTCGGTTCCAGGATAGTAGTTCCGTTGTGCCTCAAACTGATAACCCGGCCAAAAGGAAAGGATCCTGTCTTTCCGGGACGAATGCGTTTTCAGATACTGTGAGACACGATTATATTCTGAAATTTTCCAAACATCTCGCTCCGAGTTTCTTAAGGATTCCCTGGTTGTATGGGGTACAACAAAAATCAACCCGACGATGATCAGCAAGAGGCAAAATTTATCGCCATTGCGTTTGGTCAATATAAACCCCACCCCATAAGCGATGAAGGGGAGATAGAAGGGCATCAGGGGAGCCGTGAAATATTGTTGATGTAAAGGATAAGGAAGGGCCGATGATCCCAAGAAAGTGATTAAAGAGGAAAATACGAGATACAGCCAGGGTCTCTGAGGATCTTGATTTTGGAAGTCCTTCCGTTTCAGCAGCGCATAAAACCCCACAAACCCAAGTAGCGTCTGAACCAGCAGGTACTGCAGTGAAAAAACTTTTTTCAGGAAGGATAGGATGTATCGTCCATGTTCCCAAACGGGGGGTGTTGCTTTACGGAGGAGGTGATACTCCAAAATGTTGAAGAGAAAAACATCCTGGTGCTTATGATACAACACCACTATAGGAATCAGACTGATGAGGACTCCTGAGATAAAAATGAGCGAGGCTTTAATATTCAGGGTGAATTTGAGTTGTTTTTGAGGAAAGCCTAAAATCCAAAAAAACAAACAAAAGCCGACCAATGAATAAAGAAGGCGAACTTGTGCGCAGAAAGAAAAACAAAATCCCGCAAGAAAGAAATAGACCGGTTTGGGATTTTGAAGAGCCTCATAGAGCAAGAGGAACACGATAGAAATGAGCAGGTTCGAAAGCGCATAAGTTTTGACAACGACTCCCCATGAGTAGAAATAGGGATTGAGTAACATGATTAGCAAAGTGAAGATGACAATCAAAGGCTGATTCCGATACTCTTTGTAAATAAAGCCGCTCCAAAGGATTACCAGCAGCATGCTGAAAATGACCGAAAGACTTCTTAAGCCTAAGAGTGAAGGGGGCACCCAGCTCAAATATCCGCCATAAACATAGGGCAGCGCAGGGGCTTGAGTGAAGAAGTAGTCAATGTGGGGAGTTCGACCTTCAAAAGTCAGTTGTGAGGCGACCGTGTAAAAACCTTCATCTCCATCGATTGGACGATAAGTGCTGTAGCCAAATAAAATTAAAAAAACCAGAATCAGGCTAAGGCCAAGTATCAAAGGTAAACGTGCACTCATAGTTTTAAATTTAAAAAGGAAATGGCGAGTTAGGTCAATTAAGTGTTTCCGCACAAAAACAAACTATGTGTTGCGAGGCCTTTGCTATGGAGCGGAGGTCTTTACTAATACAAAAGTTGATGATAGACAAGGATATTTTTGTCATAAAAGAAACTAAACGGAACCCGTGTCCGGGCAATCTCGCTGTTTAATAATCAGTTTTTTCAGTAATTTCAAGCAGAAGCCGAGGAAGAACCGTTAAAACATAAAATCTTCCGCACACCAGCTCATGCTTCTGATACAAGAGAATCCTCGCAGAAAATAACCTAAATTATGCTTTACAAACACATTTTCAGATGTTATGAACCCTCAGCCATTTTGATTTTCCTATGCAGTCATTTGAATCATGTAGAGAGGACATGGAAGAACCACAGGAGCTCAAGCGAAAAATCGGGGTTTTTCACCATATTTTGCTTCCGATAACAGAGACCTTTATTCTGGAGCAGGTTAAATATTTTTCGAAATGGGAAGCTCATTTTTTTGGAAGAGAGCGCGGAAATGGAGACTTCGAAATTCCGAACCTTCATTTGCTCAATCCTCAGGGGGACGAGAGGCTTTGGCGAAAATTCATTTACACCTTAACAGGCAAAAGCCAGGCTTTATTGCGTCACATGCAGAGGGTTCAACCCGAATTACTACATGCCCATTTCGGGGTTGAGGGCACTTACGCCCTGCCTTTCGCAAAACGCCTGAACATTCCGCTGATTACCTCATTTTATGGCTTTGACGCATCGCAAACGGCGGCAAGTTTGTTGTGGTCCAGAAAAATTTCCCATGTAAACTATTTACTCCAAAGGCGTCAGCTGTCTCAGAAAGGTGACTGTTTTCTGGCAAACTCCCGTTTCATTCAAAAATGTCTGCTGGACCTGGGCTTTCCTGAGGAGCGGATTCTCCTGCATTATATGGGAATTGATCTTTCCCTGTTTCAAACCGCTTCGGCGGTGTCTCCTTTTCACATTCTTACGGCGGGTCGTCTAGTGGAAAAAAAAGGTATAGACTATCTCATCCGGGCGATTGTACTGATTAAGGATCAATTTCCGAAGGTTCGTCTGGAGATTATTGGAGACGGACCTTTGCGCTCCACGCTGACTCAACTGGTGGAACACTTACAACTGCAAGGCTATGTGCGTTTTTTAGGCTCCTTGTCTTATCAGGAATATGCCAAAAAATTGCGACAGGCCGCCGTATTTTGTTTGCCCAGTGTCACCGCGAAAAATGGAGATTCCGAAGGGTTGCCCACGGTTTTTATGGAAGCCTCTGCCACATCGTTGCCTGTGATCGGAACGTATCATAGCGGGATTCCAGAAGTGATAGAAAATGAAAAAACGGGGTTTTTAGTCCCTGAACGGGATGTGGACGCCTTAGCCTCAAAACTTCGAACACTTTTAGAAAACCCGACACTCTGTCTTCAAATGGGCAAAGCCGGTCGTCAAAAAATGGAAAGAGATTTCAACTCCGCGTATCAAGCTCAAAAACTGGAATCGCTCTATGAACAAGTAATCGATTCCTATCACTCGCAATCATCCGGTTCTTCATCAAGTTGAGCTCATGTCCTCAAATCTTAAAGTGATTCGCGGCGTTCAATGGACCGCCATCTCCACCTTAATCACCGCCATCCTTCAACTGGCATTGCTGGCCATTCTTGCTCGTTTTTTAACGCCGGATGAGTTCGGGTTGATGGCGATCGTCTCTGTGGTCATCGGTTTTGCTCAAGCGTTTATCGACATGGGTGTTTCCAATGCGATCATTCATCATCAGGAAGTTTCGCATGAACAACTGAGTTCACTCTATTGGTTTAATATTCTCACCGGCATTCTTTTGTTTGGAATTTTGATTGTGTTTTTACCCGTGATTGCCTCCTTTTACCAAGAACCCCGCTTAATAGCATTGATCGCTTGGGTGGCGGTCTCTTTTCTGATTTTGCCCTTTGGGATGCAATTCAGGATCCTCCTCCAAAAAGAGCTGATGTTCTCTATTTTATCCAAAATCGAAATAGTCGGACGCACCATCAGTTTTGTGCTTGCGCTGGCTTTGGCGATTGAAGGCTTTGGAATCTATGCCCTTGTTTTTGAACTGCTCTCCAATGCTTTGATCATCACGATTATGTTTGTCTGGGCAGGACTTAAACTCCATCGGCCCTCCTTGCATTTCCGTTGGGATGATTTGCATGGATTTCTAAGCTTCGGACTCTACCAGACAGGAGAGCGTTCGCTTAATTTCTTTACCTCCAATTTGGACAAACTGGTGATCGGAAAACTTTTCGGCATGGAACTGCTGGGACACTATAATTTGGCGTCTCAACTGGTGACCCGACCCATCTTCGTCATTAATGCCATTGCCAACAAAGTGACCTTTCCGGTCTACGCCAAAATACAGCAGGATCTGGCGCGGTTAAATCAGATTTATATTGATAACATTGCCCGCATCACTTTTTTTACGTTTCCCCTCTATCTTGGAATGTTTGCGGTGGCCAAGGAAATGATTGACGTTTTTTATGGAGAAGGGTGGGGACAAACCATTGAGATCTTAAATATGATCTGGATCATCGGCTTGGTGATCAGCACAGGAAATCCCATTGGCTCTTACCTCATGGCTCTGGGCAAAACGAATGTCGGGTTTTATATGAATGTTTCCTATTTGATAGTGCTGTCTCTCACCTTTCTTCTAGGAATGTTATTAGATTTTTGGGATTTTTTAATCGTTTACGTGGGGTTGCGAAGTCTTTTTTTAGTGGTGCAAGATTACTATGTGAGATACAAACTCACTGGCATGTCCCTAAGGCAGCATGGAGCGGAACTGTTTAAAAACCTGGCGGTATCCCTAGTGATGCTTGGCGTGGTGCTTGCTATCAAACCCTATGTTCAGGTGCCTCACAACTTGAGTCATTTGATTATTCTGATTATAGTGGGCGCTTTGGCCTATGCCTTGTCAACCTGTCTGATACGGCCTTTATTTATTAAAAAACTTTTAGGAAAAGAACCATGACCTCTAGTCGAGAATTTCTCTCCCAGCATCTCACAAGGGAAAGCGCCGAAGTGTTTGGAGTGACAGATCCCCGTTTTATAGAAAACGTTACCAAGGACTGGTTGAATGATGAATCCAACTCCAGCGGACGTTTTCAAATTCTGGAAAATTACGTTTCTGAACTCAAAAAGCAAAAAATTCTGGATATGGCCTGCGGATGCGGCACCTTTGTGTTTTATGGGTTATTGAACGGTTATGACGTCTGGGGTCTGGATCCGGAACAATGGAAGCGGGAATTTAATGCCTTAAAGATTAAAGACAAAGGGTATCCCCAGGCATGGATCTCCCGGTTTGTGATCGGATATGGTGAAGCCTTGCCGTTTGAAAACGCGTCTTTTGATGTCATTTCAAGCTATCAAACCTTGGAACATGTAAGTGATGTGGAAAAGTGCCTTGATGAAATGGACAGGATTTTAAAACCCAAAGGCGTCATTCATATTCAAGCGCCTGATTATTCACGCAGTTATTTTGAACCGCATTATCGGTTACCGGTCCTCCCCAAGCTTAGCCACGTGAATTCGAAACAGTTCCTCACCTGGCTCAAACGTCCAACCGTTGGCTGGGATTCGTTAAATCGGATCAGTCAAAAAGGCCTTACGGAACTGCTGAAAACAAAGGGCTATGAAGTGATGGACTTGAACCAAAGAAAAGTCCAACAAGTGTTTAAAACCCATTTGCGTCTCGCAATCCCAGACTTTGTCGCAGAGTTTTTATATACGGTCAAAGCCTTCTTAACCTTGCTTACTAAAGAACGGATGATCAACATTCTTGCGATAAAACCCCTAAACCCAGAATCTTTATAAGTGTTTCACTATGCCCGGACTTGTCGGTTTTACCCTTACTCCAGCTTTGTCAAAATCTGCCGAGGTCCTGGAGCGCATGAGTCAGTTAATGACGCATTATCCCTTTTATGTCCAGGATCCTCTTTTTCATGACACTCAAATTGCGGCGACACGAGTCCATACGGATACCATACAACTGGAGCCGCAACCTTATGAAGCGGAAGGACTGGCCGTTTGGTTAGATGGTGAATTTTATAATCAGACAGAATTGCAACGCACTTATCAGGTCTCAGGCAACAGAGACCCCGTTTTATTGGCGCAGTTAATCCGAAGGGACCCCTCCCTTGAATTTTTAAAACAAATCAATGGTATTTTTGCCGCCGTGATTTATGACTCAAGGCGCAAGCAAGTGTTTTTGCTGACGGATCGTTATGGGTTGCGTCACCTCCATTGGACCGTGCACCAACGGCATTTGATTTGGACAAGCGAAATCAAAGCTCTTTTGGAATTTCCTGGATATACGCCCCAAATCAGCCGAGGTGCCCTGGTGGAGTTTTTTGATACCGGTTATCTGTTGGGCAACCGCACCTGGTTTGAGCATGTGACGTTGCTGCCGTCTGGCAGTGTCCTTAAATGGGATCTGGAAACTCAAACTCAGGCAATTCATGTTTATTGGAATTGGGACATGCTCCCTCAAAAAGGCGCCCATTTAAACGAAGATGAAATTATTGAAGAATTAGGCCGACTTTTTGTCCAAAGCGTAAAAATAATGGAGCAGGGTCCAACCGGAATCGCTTTAAGCGGAGGCCTGGATTCAAGAGCCCTCTTGGCGGCACTTTCCCCAAGAGCGACAGCGATTCCAGCCTTCACCTTCGGGAAAGTCGGCTGTGAGGATATCGAGATCGCTAAACAAGTGGCGTCGCTGGGCAACACGGAACATCATGTGCTGGAGTTAGATCAATTCTCATGGATTCAACGTTGGCAAACCGGTGTTTGGTTAACGGAAGGCCATAAAAATATAATCCACATGCATATTTTGAGCTTAGTCCCCCTGATGCGTACCCATTGTCGTATTCTACTGGATGGGTTTTTAGGCGACGCGATTTTAGGCGGGAGCTATTTAAACGACCCCCGTTGGTCGATGACCGAAAAAATAACGCATCGTGGAAGGCGTTTTGTGACTTACGGTGTTCGTTTGTGTCAGTCTCGTGTGCATAGCCGACTCCCCTTTTTTGAAAATGAATTGTTTGAATTCATTTTGTCGATACCTCCCCGGTTGCGTCAAAATTCTTACATTTATCATCAGATGTTACTGCGCAGGTTTCCTGACTATTTCCAATCAATTCCCTGGCAGCATACCGGACTCCCCGTGAGCGCGTATAGACCCCAACAACAAATAACGTTGTTTGTCAGAAAAGTCAGGGGAAAGCTCCTTCGCGATCTTCCCTTTTTGGGAAACCACTTTCAGGATGATAGCGAGTATGCCGCTTATGCCCGCTGGATGAGGCAAGAGCCGATTGGTTCCTTTTTTCAGCAAGTACTGAAAAATCCTAAAGCGCTTTACGGTGAATTCCTTTCAAAACAAGCGGTCTTGACGCTTTGGCAAAAACATCTTCAAGGTCATAATTACGCGGAAGCACTGGGACGCTATGTGGCTTTTGAATTATGGTTGCAACAAATTTTTGAAAAGAAGTATCGCAGCATGGACGATGAATAATCGGGCCAGGATACGTTGAAAATTCAAAACCACGAACATGAATGGGAACATGCGGGAAAGCATCGAATATTTAGAAAATTGGCTGAAAGACGCTGAACATTTAGCTCGGGAACTTCGTGCGGAAGCTCAAAGGGCAGGCGCTTTATCTATCTTTACAATCAGCACCACGGCAAAAATCCGAGAGAACGGCCATCCTTTTCTGACGCCACTGAGACGCATTACGCACAGTTTTATTGGAGGCAGCATCGTTTTTTCACAGACGCAGGCTATTTTGCTTTGTCGGCGAATTGACGGGATTGTGGACCAGGTTCTCATGGATGCAGAGAAAAAAATAGGCATCAGTCTTGGTATAGATAATCAGGTATTAACCTATTTCAACATGGAACCTTCCTCTGAAAAGGCAAAGGCAAGGATTCATGTGGAGATGGGAAATTTGAGTGCCGCATGTGCGCTCCATGTTAAAATAAGCCAATTTCGAGAGTTCAAGCCTAACGATATGACCGTTGAATCCGTATGGCATTTCCTGTCGAGTTGGTTCCACCTTCTGAACGAAAAAAGAATTGCGATCATAGGGGGTGGAAACATTGGTTTCAAATTGGCGCTGAAACTCGTTGAATGTGGCTGTCATGTGGAATTAGTCCGTCGTGATATGGCCCGAGGCATGCTGATGGCCGATGTTATTAATATTGCGAAACCCCAATCCACCATGGCCATTGCCCATTATAATCAGGATGCCTTACAGGCTGCCTTGTATTGTGACGCGCTCATCGGATGTACGAATGGAGTCCCCGCCATCAACTGGGAAATGATTCAAAGTATGAAACCTGAGGGCCTTGTTGTAGATGTGGGTAAAGGCAGCGTATTTAAAGACGCTATCGAAAAAGCGGTTCAAGCAAAAATCAACATCATTCGATGTGACATCTCCTCTGCCATCGATGGCCTCATTGCCACGATGCAAAAGAATCATGCGGTCATGTTTAATCAGATGGGCCGACGAGAAATTGAAGCCGGTGTTTTTGTGGTATCCGGTGGATACATGGGACTCCTGGATGATGTCGTCGTTGACAATTACCGCAATCCCTCCCGGATCATTGGAGTTGCTGACGGCATGGGAGATTTAGTAAACGATCTGTCCCCAAAAAATCGACATCACCTTTCAATCATTAAAGCCAAGATCGGAAATGAGGGGTAAGTACGTTTTCTCTCAATCTGTTTGGTAATTTGGAACCCTCATCAAGGGTGGGTTCGACGCGGCAAGAAAAGAAAGACAGGAGGCTTCATGCTCAAACCCGGTGTTCGGAATATCGCTTACGGTGTGGCGGACTTTGCACGCAGAGTTACCAGAACATTACGCATGGAGAAGGTTTTATGAACTCAACGGAACCAGTGCCTAGACTTTCAGATAAGTCTTTCCTGGGAACGCGGGCATTCTGCCCGCAAAAGCAGGCGGGACGCCTGCGCTCCCAGCCCAAAATACTTTTCTGAAACACTATAACTCATCCCAGGGAAGTGAGCCTTCTACGCGGTTTCTGCCCGTCGGCTTGTCAATTGGTCGCTGAGCCTGTCGAAGCGTTGCTCCGGGCTTCCCTTCGACTGCGCTCAGGACAAGCCTTCAGACGAGCCCTCACGGTTTAGCCCTTGCCTTTCGCTAATAGTTCATGGTACTCATTACCTTAGGAACACAGTTTGTTCGCTGTTTGCTGGCTGGTTTCCCGCCAGTGCAGCATGATCAGTTCCATAGCATTGAAAGCCAGTGGCTTTCCTATAGGGGACTTCATCCCATCAGATCACGCCCATGCTGGGCGTACACAATCGCATTGACTGGACACACAACAGCCATTTTTGGCGCACGAAGACTGATCAACAGGCGACGATCTCAAACGGATGCCAGTCATGCTAAGCATTAGCTGATGAATTCATCTTCAACCTTTCATGAAAAAAATGAAATGAAAGAGACAAAGAAAATTATCGGAGCCAGACGAGGCAGATCGGGAGAAATTGAAGAATTCCTCATTGAAGAGACAGGTTGGATTTCCAAGGAAAAAGCGATTTTTCTGGCTGAACAAAGGGAAATAAATGCCGTTGTGATACAACCTCAAAACGAGAAGCCTTATTTGAGATCCAGACCTGACGATACTCAATCCAATAATTTTTCGGCATTAGCCGATTTATACGAGCCTTACCTTCTTTTCAATGGAAGAGAATTGTGTTGGATGGAGAACAAAAAAGCTGTGGATTGTTGGCCTGCGACTTCAGGAGCAGATGGTTATACTTCGTCAGCGTATCAATCCTTGAAAGACAAAGGACCGATACTAGAAGGGGAATGGTACGTAAGGCAAGATCGGTATCAAAGTAAACCGCCGAGAGGCGCTGACTGGATCCAGGATTTACTTGAACTTATTGGTCAAGGCAATTGGCCTTGGGGAGAAAGCGCATGGGGAAAAAACAGAGTGTGGTTGATACCCAAAAGGAAAACCGTCACTTTAGGCAGAAGTGGTTTTTCTATTCATGGAGGCGATACACCCGGTTCGGCTGGATGCATCGATTTAACTTCCAGAATGACACTTTTTACCATGAGATTTCTCTCTTTTGGGCGAAACATGATTTTAAAAGTAAAATACTGAGAACTTCTATAAAAGTCTTAGATGTAATCTTATTTCTATGGATAGCATTGATATGCGCTCTTAATTTTACCGAAGTCATTAATGTATCCCAAGACAATAGTTTTTACCCATTTGGGCATGAAGGTTCTGGATGGCGTTACAAAACTAGGGAAATTTACTTATTGAGTAGTCTGATCGAAGCGATCATCACCTTCATTGCAATCATTGCAAGTCTATTGATAAGTGAGCGAAATCGGATTCTTTTACTAATTTCTATAACAATTGCCACATTAATTCTCATTGCCGAATCCTGGTTTTCGATCAGCTAATCGGGTAGGTAGCGGTTTTTCTCCGTCACCTCCCCCACCACCGTACATGCGGCTCCGCCTACGGCGGTTCGTAGAAATCATCGCGCTGTTGCGGGATAGTGACACTTGATCCAAAGTTATCTGATAGAAACAAGTCCCTGTTTTTGGAGATAGAGAGGGGTCAGTCCCCTATTGGTTGAAAGAGTCTTGGAGAGTTTCCAGTTTGCTGACGGATTTCCTCATCGTTGGGCACATATCTAAAAACACATGGTCGCTAGAAAATCGAAATGAACATGACATTGCTAAATCTATTTGAGATGACTTTGCCGTTGACCAATCCGGTATTGAAATTTCTGCTCATCCTGCTGATCATCTTGTTTGCGCCCATCCTGTTAAACAAAATAAAAATTCCTCACTTGCTGGGATTGATTGTGGCCGGTGCTGTTATTGGTCCCCATGGATTGAATCTGATGGTGCGGGACAGCAGCATCATTCTTTCAGGAACCGCCGGACTGCTCTACATTATGTTTTTGGCGGGATTGGAAATTGATTTAGCTGATTTTAAGAAAAACCGGCGGAAAAGTTTAGTGTTTGGTTTGTACACTTTTACCATTCCAATGACGATGGGAACACTTGCTGGTATTTATATTCTTGAATTTTCAATCCTGACTTCAGTTTTACTGGCCAGCATGTTCGCTTCCCATACGTTAATCGCCTATCCCATTGTCAGTAAACTGGGCCTTACAAAAAATAAAGCGGTGAGTGTCGCGGTAGGGGGAACTATCATTACGGATACCCTGGCGCTGCTGATACTTGCCGTTATTGTAGGAATGACAAAAGGCGAAGTAAACGCTGAGTTTTGGCTCAGACTTTCCGTATCTATTCTTGCTTTCGGATTGATCGTAATTCTGTTATTTCCCTTGATTGGCCGTTGGTTCTTTAAGCGATATGACGATAACATTTCGCAATACATATTTGTGTTGGTGATCCTTTTTTTGGGTGCGTTTCTGGCGGAACTGGCGGGAATTGAAGCGATTATTGGAGCGTTCCTTGCGGGATTGGCGATGAACAGACTCATTCCCCAAACCTCTCCTTTAATGAACCGTATCGATTTTGTGGGTAATGCCATTTTTATCCCGTTTTTTCTCCTTGGTGTTGGAATGCTCATGGATTACAGGGCGTTTTTTAAGGATTTGGAAACCGTCAAAGTCGCGGCAGTCATGACACTCATTGCTACAGCCGCTAAATTTCTGGCCGCGTGGGCTACGCAAAAGACCTATCACTTTTCAACGGATGAGCGCCGATTGATTTTTGGATTGAGCAACGCACAGGCAGCGGCGACCCTGGCCGCAGTGCTGGTGGGGTATAACGTCATTGTGGGTGAAACTCAAACGGGAGAACCAATCCGATTGCTGGGAGAAAGCATCTTAAACGGCACGCTGATCATGATTTTGATCACCTGTACCCTGGCCTCATTCACCGCGCAAAAAGGCGCTAAAAATCTTGCTTTAGCAGCAGCGTCAGAATCCGACGAGGAAGACAGTGATCATGTGGAACGCATTTTGATTCCCATCAGTAATCCTGAAACCGTGGATGAACTCATCAACTTGAGCGTCACCGTCAAGTCCAGTAACAATAAAAGCGGATTATATGCCTTAAGCCTTCTCTACCACCATACCGCTGACGAGAACGCGGAGAAGGCCGCGAAAAAAATCTTGAATAAGGCCGCCGTCACTGCTTCCGCCACCGATACTTACCTGCATGAGTTACTCCGCTACGATCTCAATATTGTCAACGGGATCTCCGGCGTTGTAAAGGAGCATAAAATTACTGACCTCATTCTGGGACTTCACCAAAAAAAGGGAATATCCGACTCCTTTTTAGGCAATCTGATTGAGGGAATTCTCACCAAATGTGATACGACCACATGGATCTACAAACCATCTCAACCGCTGGCTACAATTAAACGGCATTTAATCATTGTGCCGAAAAAAGCGGAAAAAGAAATCGGGTTTCCCTTTTGGCTCATCAAGGTTTGGAACATCGCCCGCAATACAGGAGCCACGCTGGTTTTCTATGCCGCGCCGGAAACCTTGAAATACATTAAGAGCATCCATGCCAAGCATCCCATTGAATGTGACTTTTCCGAATTCACGGAGTGGGAGGATTTTTTAATTCTATCCCGTGACATGAGAATCGATGACAACCTGATCATTGTTTTGAGCAGGAAAGCTCAAGTTTCTTATCACGGCGAAATGGACAAGATCCCCGCTTATTTAAACAAGTATTTTCAGGCCAACAGTTTTATTCTGGTTTATCCCCTGCAGACAGGCATCGCAGGCGGTTCCACACGGGACTTGAAAAACCCGTCTATTGTGGATTCCATCGAAAAACTGGATGAGATCGGTAAAACCATCGTTCAGTTATTCCCTAAAAAATGAGCCACCATGTCCTAGCTGAATCAGGGACGAATTGCTTGAATTGTCACCAACCCAACCTCAGATAAATGAGGCCCAATCGGGTAGGTATAGCACGGCTTTCTCATAAAAAACCAACTTGACAAAGTATATTCATAAAAAAGGGTTCGGAGTCCCTGCAATTATCAAGATTTTTTTTCATATTTTTCCCACCAAACTCAGGATTTCACTGCTCTTGATCCCTTGCATTCTGGATTGAGCCACAAGGACTTCGCTCTGATGAGTCATGGCTGAAACGATTTGTTCTCCAGGGGAGCCTCTCAAAGCTTTCCCATCACGGGCGATCCATTCTCCCGCAGAGCCCCTTGTTACATGGATTCCTAAGTGTTATTCAAGCTGAGGGTTTTGGCTATCACACTGATTTTTCTGATGGTGTTTCATTTTGGAACGTTAAAATCACTGGGGATAAATATTTAAGCGATCATTCCCCTTGCTTCGAATGTCATCTTGTCATATTTAATCTGGACTTTGAACATTTGATTCATGGTTTTAGTTTTAATTATTCAATAATATCAGTGGTTTTATTTTATGAATGAATTAATGCAAGGTTATTATTT
>JBBCAX010000113.1:0-11031 GCA_051382335.1 Deltaproteobacteria bacterium TL4 | reverse complement strand
CCTTTCTTGGAATTTGGCCAAAGCAAGCTTTGGCACTCCACCGTCTGGGTTAGACTCAAATGAATTTATTTAAATGAACGTTTATAGTGTGGATGAAGAATTGTTAAGATTGAAAGAGAGTGGGGACTGAATTTGGCACTGGTTCCACTGAAAAAAGTCGCCCAGCGTGTGACGAATTGAAGTCCCCTCAAACCCAGCTTCTTTAATTTGAATTTTCAGTTGATTGGGATCTGATCAACTGTTGCTAATTATTGAGTTTCTGTGGTCCTGAAATAGCGCATCCAATCCCTCCTTCGTTTCCAAGATACAATACGCTACGATTTTTAGATTGTCCTGTTTGCTGATTTTATATTCTTTTTATTTTTTAGCTCTCAAAAAAACTTGAATTTTGAGTTTTTTCTTCCGTTCCAAAAAAGAAGGCCTTTTTTTTGCACGACGCTGTTGCATGACAGCAGACCCACAGACATCATCACATTGGTATACTTCTCCAGAAAAGTTTTGTCCTGGGATCGCGGGCATCTTGCCCGCAAAAGCAGGCGGGATGCCTGCGCTCTCAGCAGGAATTTATCTGGACAACTATAATAATCAAGAACGTTATTCAGAAAATTCGTAAAATATGACACGATTGTGTTTCTGTCCACCTGTAAATTGGCGAACAATTGTTGTAATGACTCGCGCTGCTAAAGGGAAGCAATGACCAAAGAAGAAGAGATTAATCAGCTGATTGCCAAGGGCGAAAAACTGATGGAAAGTAAGCTCTACGAACGGGCAATGTTCGAGTTTAACAAAGCCATCAAAATTGGAGGAGAATATGCGTCTACCAGTTTAAAAAAGCTTTTTGATGTGTGTTCTTCTTCAGGTAATTATCAAGCGGTTATTGCTGTTGGTTCTAACTTACTCCAACAAAATGATAAGGATGTTGAACTTGCGAATCTGATTGGAAATAATTATCGCAAATCAGGGGATTATGTCCAGGCGGAAAAACTATATGAGCATTGTCTGAAGATTGATCCCAACACCAAGTTTGCCTCCTATAATCTGGCTGCGGCAATGGCTCGTGTTGATTATTATGACCATAGCGCTGTTTCTGCGATTTCTGAATTTGAAGCTATGCAAACCTATAAACTGCCTGAGCATGAGGAAGGGACCAAAAGGCTTTTAGAAATTCAAATGGTCATTAACGAAGCCAAGGCGACAGCCGCACCTTCAGAAGAAGCGAAAAGTTCATCGGAGGATGACGAGGAGGGTAAAGAGCCTGAGCCTGAGAATGAGAGTCAGGAAAAAAAAGAGGAAACAAAAACTGAGACCGGAACGACGACCATAGGTGGGGAACTCCGAATTATTCCGATCGAAATTTTCCAACATCTCAGAAAAGAAGTTGATTTCAATTCCGAAAAAGGTCACGAATACATGAGGCTTCTTGGATTCTACTGTCTTAGTCATCGTTTAGCTCATGTCGCTTGGAAAATATTTGCCCGTCTATCCTCAAAAGATCCTGAAAATGACATGTATAAATGTTTTTTAATTCTGGCTCATGATCTCAGGGGAAAAAAAGATCTCGCCATTGATATGATGGTGACCTTGTTGGGAAATAACCCCTATAATCGCTATGCCAACGTCAATTTAGGATATCTATACCAAAAAAAGAAGGAATTTTTGCTTTCAAGAAAGTATTATCTTTATGGTAAAAGTCTGGTGGATAAGATTGAAGGCTTTTATGCTTTGGAGGATTATCGTACGCTTGCGGATGAGTTTTATGAAAAAGAAAAATTTGAAAAAGCGCTTGCGATGTATGAAGTCATCACGACCGAACAAATAACCATGGGGTTACTGAACTGCATGTTAAAGACTTATCTTGATTTGGATCGGTATAAAGAAGCAATACAGACCTTCTTCAAGATGAAAAATCTTGATCCTGAAAGTGAGTTGGTCAAAAAGCGGTCTATTGAACTTCATCAGAAGATGATGACTCAAGCAGAGCTCCTGTTTAGAGATACGAAATATGCCAAGGCGGTAGAGCTTTATGAAGTAAGTTTAGAACTTCAACGAACTAAAGAAGCGATGGAGCAATGTGTCCGAATCTATGAAATGTTAAAGAATAATGATCAACACTACCATTGGAAGCACGAACTCTTTCTTTATGAAGAAGAAGAACGGGAGCGGGAGCAACTGGGTCTATGCGCTAATAAAATTAAAGAAGCCATGAATTTTCAAGCTCATCATTTATTTCATAAAGCGATTCGTTCCTATGAAGACGCGCTGCGGATTGATCCACAGAAAGAAATTCTGTTCAAGTTGGTGGAGTTATATCGACGAACCAAACAAATGGGCATGATTGAAGAAGTCACCAATCGGTATAATAAGATTGTGGAACATAAGAATCGTATGAAACAATACAAAAAAGAAGCAGAACGTCGTCGTCTAGCCAACTTGGAAGAAGGAAAATATGAGGATGACAGCTTAGATAAGCCGGAAGAAGCCAGTGAGGAAAACCATGAATGAGGAATTAAAAAACCTGTTTGATCGATATTGCCATAATGTTGCGGCGAATCCTAAAACTCCTAAAGACATGGAAGACTTGATCCAGGAATTTGCTGATGTTCTCAAGCATGATTTAACGCGTGCGTTTTACTTGAAAAAGTTATCTGATGCTCAGTTTGAAATCCCTCTCCCTGTCAGAAAGTTAAAAAAACTGGTTGAACTTTTACCGAGTGTTAAAGAACCCAGATTGCAAAGACTTAAGGATACAGGCCAGGCCATTTTAGGCGAAGATGTTCTTGCTCATCTCAGTGCGGACCGTCAATTGTATGGTCTTTGTGAAAGTCACTTTATCAACGATTTTCAAATGAATCCGAGCAAAGAAACGGTAAAGCCTTTACTCGAAAATATCAATGTGAAGGATTATCGTCAAACCATGAGTCAGGTCTCAGAAAAATCGCTGATGTTTGACGAACAATACCATCAAGGATTGAGTACTTTACTCAATCATATTGAGGTCTTGCAAAATAAACCAGCGTTGCTGCAAGATAATTTGGGAGGAACTGAGCAGTATCAGTTAAATGAACACATGAAAAGCCTTTTATATGACATCCACGTGCTGGGACGTCGGGCTGAAGTGGGCAGCGAATTGATTCATCTTATCTTTCAGAGTGATTTTAGTTACTTGTGTTATTTAAGTATCATGAGAACGTCGGGTGATGAGTTTGACGCACAACTGAAAAACAGCATGATGATCAGTCAATTGGACTTGTTATACGAATATCGCTTGCTGGATCAAAAACTATTTATTGAGCTGCGAAAAAAAAAGGTATCTGCCATTCAAAGTGAATTGGTACAACGTTCTCAGGTGATTGATTTATTGGCAGATCTTTATCAAGTTCAGTGGATTGATGCCAATCAAGTGGAAATGTTTTTAAAGAGTGGTTATTCTCAAAAAGCGGCAACACTTGTTTCCAATTTAATGACTTTTAAAGTAAAAAAAGAAATTCAAATTCCGTTTCGTAAAAAGGTGAAAGGCTTACCGAATGAGTCTGAACTGATCAGTCAGTTATTAAGATTGTTGAAAGTCCATCCTGATATTTGCGGCTTCAACAAGGAGATCCTCAAGGAATCCGAGTCCTTAGCGCAATACTTTGAAAATTCAACAGTCGAGGATTTTTTCAATCGCTTAGGGGAGAAGATACCTCTGAGTCAAATGCCTGCTGTTGAAATACCTGTTGAGCAACAAACGACTCCGGAAGTTGCCAAATCCCATTTTAAAGAAGTAATTAAATCCCATGAGAAGTCCTCCCAATCCACGGCACAACCTGGAGCCCAGGGGGCACTTGCTCAGGAATTTGGTAAATTGAAAAACCGCTTAGATCAAGCGGTTCATGTGTTTGAAAAGCTGACGGACAGTAAATTAAGTGGACAAGAAGCCTTGACTCAGTTAGGTGAACAAAAGTTGCTGTTTCAAGAAACTCAGCAGATGTTCATGCAAAAACTGGATATGTACCGAAGGAGTTTATTAAAGGATCCCAAAGCTGTAGGTTTGAAACCAGAATCACCCAGAGAATTTCTTCCACGATGTCAGGCTGATATTGAGGCCAGTATCAACATTGATACGAAGATTTTCAGCTTAATGGAAACCATTAAAACGTATGGGGAAGAGTATCAATTGAATTCAGAGGAGTTAGTTGAACTTAAGGAGGTGGATGCTCCCATAGCGGAACGAGAATGTGTTGTTGATTTATGTGCTCAAAAATATCAATTAGTCCATGATTTGTATCAACAGTATCCCGAAGACCGTTTAAGAGAATTATCACTTCAAAATCAGCCCGCATCCCTGTTTCATATTTTTCAAGATATTTTAAGAAAAAATCCTTTTTATTTTGAAGGCTTGAGCTGGAAAAAAATTAATAAAGATATTCCGGGCGCAGATCGTCAACTTATTGAAATTTTTCGTCAATTGTTTAAAGAAATTTTTGAAGCGGCCGTTCCTCCTCCTTTATTTCTAAGACTCATTGAATGGGGAATTATGATGATTGAGCCGAGTCATCAGCAAAAGTTTCGTCAATCATTTGTTAAAGCGCTTCGACGCATGCCTACGGACTATAACAAATTGCTGCCTTTGGCAAACGTCCCCGTGTCTGCAGACAATATTAAAAAAATTCTTCCCTATTTTATACCTCAAATTGAAGAGGCGCTGGATGTGAGAGGGAAAGAAATTGTGGCGAAGTTTCGACAAGTGGCAGAATCGCCTGAAATGCTTAAACTTCTAAACAAAAGTGATATAGAGTATAGTATTCAGTCCCTCATCATTACGCAATATATTGTCAAAGTCCGGCCGATTTTTGAAGCGATTGGTAGTTTAGAAGGGATGACCCTGGAACCTCCGAGCAAAGGAAAAGCAGTAACGCTCACACCTCGTAAAGTGGCTCAGTCCTATAAAGGGATCATGGGCATGGAACTTTGCGATGATCGCCTGGAACTTTTACTGGAAGAAGTCTACTCTCTCTTAGGAGACAAACATCCTCTCGTCATAGAAGGACAACAGATGTATCATGAATTGACAGGATTTGAATTCTGATTCGAAGAGCATCCATTTCGTAAAAAAAAACAAGACTCGCTTTCATGCTAAGCCGCTTTCTATTTCCTAGATCTTTCTGCCATCAATTGGTATACAATCGTAACAACACTTCGTTTACCTCGACTTTGTTATACTTTCATCGGGTTAATTTTTAACTTTTGAAGCTTAAGGTAGGTGCCGTTTAAGCGAAGCGAGCGCACCCCAAATCTCGCAAATCTCAGGTTTTAGTGGAGGGTAGGGTTGAATTATTTTGAAAGGAAAGAAGCATGAGTACGGATTGGTATGCCAAAGAACGTAGTCTTGAAGAAGCATTGGAAATGATTTCTGTGGGAAGTCACGTCTACATAGGTAATGGCGCAACGACACCTAAGGCGTTGATTGAGGAAATGGTGAATCTAAATCATGGATTGGTTGATATGGAAATCATTCAGTTCATTAACTTTGAAGCGGCTCATTATCTGGAGTCACATCACAAGCGGTTTCGTACACGTACCTTTTTTGTGGACAATACCGTATTTGATTCAATTAGAGAAGGACGTTGTGATTACACTCCAATTTCTGTTTCAGGAATTCCGCTGTTGGTGTTACGAGAGAAAATTCGTGTTGATGTCGCATTGATTAAAGTGACGCCTCCCAATGAAGAAGGCCTGTGTAGCTTGGGCGTAGGGGTTGATATCACTAAGGAAATGATTCAAAAAGCGGAGTTGGTGATTGCGGAAGTTACAACGCATTTACCCTGGACCTATGGGGACTCATTGATCAATTCGGAGCAAATCGATTATTGGATTGACTGTAATGAGCCGTTAATTAGCCATCAACTACCTCTGGCTAAAAATGAAGTCGATGATCAAATTGGAAGGATTATCGCCGACCAAATTGAGGATGGTTCCATTATTCGTTTGGGCTTAGGGACTCTCTCTAATGCGGTTATTCCTCATTTGAGGCAAAAAAAACATTTGGGCCTGCACACGGAAATTTTTAATGACGGCTTGATGGAACTGATCAAAAGTGGAGTGATTGATAATAGCACGAAAATTCGACATCGAGGAAAATCGGTGGTTACTCATGCTGCAGGCAGTCAAGAACTCTATCAATTTGTCAATCGAAACCCTGATATTGAATTTTATCCTCTGACTTATGTCAATAACTGGGACAATATTGGCGCGAATCCTAATATGATAGCCATTGCCGATGCACACGAAGTGGATGTTACGGGGCAAGTTTGTTCAGAATCGTTGGGGCACGAGTTTTATGGCGGCTTTGGCGGAACTCTTGATTTTGTTAGGGGCGCTATGTTATCGGAAGGTGGACGGTCATTTCTGGTATTACCCTCAACTCGAAATGAAGGCAAAACTTCGAGTATTGTTTTTTCTTTAAAACCAGGCTCAGGGGTTGTGGTAACCCGAGCCGAAGTTGACAGTGTTGTGACAGAATATGGTGTGGCTCAAGTCTATGGTAAAAATATACGAGAGCGCTGTCTTGGCTTGATAGAGATTGCTCACCCTGATTTTAGAGATAAATTGCTGCAGGCCGCAAAACAAAATCATTATATCAGTGAGAAGCAGCCCGGATATTATTTCAAACACCATTATCCCTCTGAGTGGGAAGAAGTCTTTGAGACCAAGAAAGGGGTAGAAGTCCTTGCACGACCTGTCAAACCTACAGATGAAGATCATGTGAGGGATTTCTTTCACTCCTTATCGGACCGTAGTATTTATTTGCGATATTTCAGACATCTCCGTTCTCTCCCACATCAGGTTCTGCAAGGCTTTGTGGATATTGATTATTCACGTAATATGTCCCTTATTGTGCTCAATCTTGAGAGTAAACAAGAAGAAATCATTGCGATGGGACAGTGGATTATTGACGAACATGATGGAGTTCCGGAGTTAGCGTTTCAAGTGAGTGATGAATGGCAGGGCCAAGGATTAGGCAGATATTTAATGGATCGCTTGGTGTTCATTGCCCAGTCTTGCCATATTCCCAAACTGAAAGCTGATGTTTTGGCAGACAATTACGGAATGTTGCGTGTCTTTGATGCGGTTGATCTTCCTAAAACTGAAAAAACAGAATTTGGAGTAAAAACTTACTTTTTCGAATTAAATCCTTAAAAACGGAATCAGAACACCCGATAATATAGCTGTCCAGGAAAGTTTTTTCCCTGGGAGCGAGGGCCTCTTGCCCTCACCGGAGGGCGGGACGCCCTCGCTCCCAGGACAAAACGGGCTTGGGTCTAACTTCGGCCAGGGGTAGCCTCGGGTTTCGCCCCGAGGAACAATGTGTGCGGTATCCCCTGGGACGAAACCCAGGGCTACCATCAAAATGGCCGAACTTACGACCAAGCCCGACAAAACTTATCTTGAGCACTATACTTTATCTCAAAAGAAAGGTCGTTTATGGAAAAAGAAATTTTTAAAACTGAGGCCAGATCCGCGTTGCTATTGGGAGCTACGGGGCTAGTGGGGGGATATTGCTTGGATTACCTGTTAAACGATAATGCTTATGAACAGGTCATTGTCTTGGGACGAAGGAAATTAGAACGCTCGCATCCTAAACTGGAGGAGCACATTGTTGATTTTAACAACTTACAGCAGCACACCTCGTTATTCCAGGTAGATGATGTTTTTTGTTGCTTGGGAAGTACGCTTAAAAAAGCGGGGTCCCAAGAAGCGTTCCGCCAAGTCGACTATGCCTACCCTGTAAAAGCGGCCAAACTTGCTTCAATTCAAGGCGTACGCCAATTTATTGTTGTCTCCGCTTTAGGCGCGAATCCAAGATCCTTGACCTTTTATAATCGAGTCAAAGGCGATATGGAATCCGATATTTCAAAGCTTATTTTTGAAAGCCTTCTCATCTTTCAGCCGTCCATAATTTTAGGAGAACGTGAAGAAAAGAGAATTCTTGAAGCTTGGGGGGTTGCGGCCTTGAAAACGCTTGCTCCACTCATGAAAGGTCCCTTGAAAAAAGCAAAGCCTATTCACGCAAAAACCATCGCGTTTTCAATGCTGGAGGTCGCCAAGGAACAACGCGAGGGCTGCCACCGAATTGAATCTGACGAAATCCAAGCCATTTATGATGAGAAATCTTAAAAAGATCGTTCTTGAAATACTTGTAACAGGGGGTCTCTTACCAGGGACGTGTGCACTGTTTCTTCCGGACACACGCTCCCGTTGGTAACCTGCCCCTGCGTGAGCCATTGCATTGCTGCCGCAAGTTGCGGGTCATTATTGGGCGAAATCGTAAGGATGTCAGAATCGATACAAATGTCGGGCATAATTCCAATACCATGATGCGTGTTTCTCAAAGGGGAATAGAAATAATCTGCAGTGACAAAAACTCCGGAGTTATCAAAAAGGGTATATACAAATTGCTGTACTCCTTTGCCATAACTCTTTGCCCCTAAAAGCGTGGCAATCTTGTAGTCTTTTAAGGCATTCAAGGTGATTTCCGAAGAAGACGCAGAGCCTTCGTTCATGAGCACAACAAATGTCTGCGGTGAAAAATCACCAATGTTATTGGGACTATAATCTCCAAGGTAATACGTCTGGTTTTTGGTGACCTTTCCATCTATGATCATTAAAGGATGGGTTTTTGCGGGAGTGTCTCTGTCAATCAAATAATCCACCAGAGCTCTTGCGCCGCTAGTACTGCCGCCCCCATTATACCTTAAATCAAAGAGCAGTTTTGTTATGGGCGTCGATGAGTTTGCTGTCAAATAATCAAAATGTTCTTTAATCCTCACACCCGTTTCTGTGGTAAATTGCCGTGCATTTAAGTAGGCAATCCCTTCACTGGTCACACAAGAGAGATGCTCTGCCGCCGTTGTTTTGATAGAAAGAAGCGTGTTGTTCCGTTTCACTTCAATAACTCCGGTCTGTTCCTCCAGGTGTGGAAACAACAGCGCAATCTGCTCAAAGGTTAAGCCCTCAATGGAGGTGTTATCAATTTTCATAATTTGATCCTCTTTTTGAAAGCCATCAAACCAGCCATGAGAAAATAAACGCCTCCCCGTGATCATTAACGGATTGTTTGAATTAATCGTGACAACGGTCGATGACGCGCGTATTAAGGTAAGTACGCCTTCGGCTTCAACTCTGAGACCAATTCCTGCTCGTTCGCCTTTAAGCGAAGGAAGGACCTCATCATTAAATTGTTGAGCCGCATAGTAGAAGGTATAGGGATCCTTTTTTTGTGCATACAAGACATAGTCTTCAGCGGTTAACAGGAGGTCCAAGTTGTCTGGAAGGTTTTCAGAAAACAGGTAGCTTTCTTGGTAAATCAAGCAAGTTTGTGCCAAAACAAGATCAATGGGAGTTTGATTACTTTTTCGACATGTTGGTGTTTTCTCTGTTAAAACATAGGTTTGCTTCAGTACGTCTTCCGGTATTTCTCCAGCAAGCGCTTCTGGAACCTGGATAATCAGGTCTGAACTTGCGCTGCGTAATTGATTTTCCTTGTACACCACATCCTGAGTCGTGATTCTCAAGGTTTCTTTTAGGTTGCCCTTTTGGATAACATCGTGGGTATATAAGCGCAAAATACGATCTTCTTCTTGCGGATGCTCATGACGGGAATAGCGGGTGAGGGGAACTTTTGTTTGTGCTGTTGCGGACTGGAAATTACAGCGAAAGTTAGCGTTGTGCTCAGAAAGCGCGGCAAAAGTGGACCCTGGTGTAGCCTCAGGGTCGGAGGGGGAAACTGGATTCACAGAGGAAACTAAATCCTTGGAATTTGTTGATGAATCATCAGAACCCTCTTTTTTTGGGGCACATCCTGCAGAAAATAAGAGGATCAACAGAACAACACATAATTTCGTTGCGGGTTGTAACTGTGAAAACAGTTTTAAAATTCTACTCAAGAAATCACCTCAATTACCGATAAAATAAGTGCAAAGCTCTATAACCCCTCCTGAGGGGGTGAGTATAGAGTCAACCTAACTGGAAATGCATTAAACGGCATTTTAGCATTTTGTGCACAAATAACAAACAATATGAGAGGTTTTGTGCGATTACTTTTGATTTTCACACTCATCATCAGTTTTTTGAAGATAACACCTGTAGTTCACGCTGAAGAGGATAGCAAAGGAAAAGTGAAGATAGGTTTAACTCGAACGACTATGGGAATCTCCTATACCTATGAAACTCAGCGTTTTGATGATGCCTCCTCAACCTCTGCGGAAAAAGAAGTCACCGCCACTTCAGTGGGTGAGGTGCAAACAACAGAATTTATGCTGGAGTGGGTTGTGTTGGGTGTTGTCGGATTTGAGGTTGTGACCGGGTTCACAACCGGGATACGGCATTTTACTTTTGAAACGTTGGACAGCAGTAACAGTTCAATAAAAATTGGAGATATTGCACAGTCATTAAATACAACAGCCTTGGTGGGTTTGAATATGTATCCCTTTAATCATCAGAGTAATGGGATCAAACCTTTTCTTGGCATTCAAACCGGAACACTTACCTTAATCAGTGACTATAAAAATGGAGGAGAACGCAACGATGATCAAGAGGAAAAACTCGCAGGATTTCGGGCCAAACAAACTTCTACCCTTGCGGTCCCCGTGCAAGTGATGAAAGTCGGCTTTGATAGTATTTTGGAGGGAGCCGGATTACGGATTCAATACCTCTATATGACTGGGGAAGTAATCTCTACTTCTTCCTTAAAACCAACTTTGATTTCTGTCCCACAAGCACAAAAAGAAACCGCAATCCTTACAGGTGGTGTTAGCATCGGTATTTTCACTTACTGGTAAGCCCTCGTAACCGTTCACCTACCCAATATTTGTATTGAAAAAAGAAACGAGATGGATTATTTGAATTGAATCAATTGAACTATTTTTTCAATCCCTGATCGCTAAACCATTGGTTATTCCAAGCCGTTGCTACAGCCTTCAGGTGTGAGAGTTTCCACGTCCCTTGAACTCTGTAGACACTGCTAGCCTTTATTTTCGAGACCCCTCTTTG
>JBBCAX010000112.1:0-37484 GCA_051382335.1 Deltaproteobacteria bacterium TL4 | reverse complement strand
AGGTCATGACCACCTGGAAAAAAGAATATTGGAAACCTGAGATTATTGAGATGCCGCAATCCCGTTATGATCAAATTAAAGAGGTCGGAGAGAGAAACTTGAAAAGGCATCAAAATACGATTCAAGATACCTCTCAAATCCTACTTCCTGAGGTCGGACGCAATGAGTTGTGCCCTTGTGGAAGTGGGAAAAAATATAAGAAATGTTGTGGAAAAAAAGGAATGGCGGTTCTCTGAACTTCAATCTACCCTTCTTCACCGGAAGGTCACCTAATATCTTCGTTTGGAGTGAGTTCCCTGCTTATGTCCTGTCTCCGCCTGGTTTAGACTACGACGTGTGCCTTGGGATATTTGAGATAGGGAATAATGACCTCGTTTTTGTTGCCACCGGTTCCGTCATAAGTCACAGAGACGACAGGGACTCCGGTGTTTTTTTCGATTTCTTTGGACATGGCTTCTGTGATCAAGGAGGGACAGCAGAAAGAAGGGCTTAGCTGGATGAACAAGGAGACGTCCGGATATTGTTTTTTGATATAGAAAATTTTCAAGATGTTGTCCGTGGATTCCCCTGTCTGATCGACCGTCATGTTATATTCCGCCAATATTTTTTCAGGCAGTTCGTCATATTTGAAATCCAGTTCTCCCAGAATCCTTTCAAAATATTTATTGTAGGTTTTTTCCAACTGATTCATGGTGGCCATGATCGTTTTTGAGGAAAGCATATCAAAATATTTTCCCTCAATAAACCACTTCCGGAAATAGGAACCCGCGACAATTTTGGCATAGTCATTAAAGGGCGTCGTAATGACCTCACCTCCATTTTCCTCAATAAAATGGATGAGGTCTTGATTCATCACTTCATTATCACGGACGTAGAGATCTCCAAATAGCGCGACTTTGGGTCTTTTTGCCTCTTTCGTGTCAATCCACTCAAACTGAGCAACCACCTGAGCAACCGCATCCTCTTTGGTTCGTTTATCAAGGAAGGCTTCTGACAAGATCTTGATACTCTTTTGCAAGACTTTGTCGGTTGTCCCTTTTTCTGTTTCATAAGGCCTGATTTTACAGGCCATTTTTCTTAATAAGCCGCCGAACATATAGGCAAAATAGGCATTCATTGCCGCTTTTAGCGAAATACCGACAAAGCTCAATTCACCCGAATAGACGGCTGCTTTTTCAAATCCCTTCCCATATAAACGCAAGATCCTTTGTATGTGATAGGGATAAAGCCTGATATTGCAGGAAATCTCAGAATCATTTAAAAACAGAACCGTTTTTTCAGGGTCAAGTTTGTTTTTTTCAATACATTCGATATATTCCTGAGCAATAATATTGAGAGGGATACACTGTCCGGTGTTATATTTAAGGCTCTTCTTAATGGAAGATTCGGTTTCCTCCAGCAATCTCGCCTCGAAGCCTTCCCTTTTCAGATTGGCAACCAAAAAATTGCAGGTGATGCTATCCCAGTTAGGAAGCACAATGGTTTTTCCAACTAATTTTTTTTCCACTTCCGGTTTAATAATGGGAGAACCCTGTGATTGAAGGGTCTTCTTTAGGGAATCATGATTTCTGAAGGATCGAATAGCGGCTTCAATTCGCGTCTCATAACCGACACTGGAATCATGTTCATCAAGTTGAAGGATGAGATAGGGTTTTTCATGCGAATCCATCAGGTCTTTAAAATATTCGGTAATGAAGGAATCAGGCGAACATTTAAAAGAGGTGATCAAAACTGGATAGACTCTTTCGGTTTTGGCAATAACTTCAGAAACCTCCAAAATTTTTGAAGCGTATTCCCAGTGTAATTCATCCAGCAGGGGTTTAATGAGCGCAACCTCATCTTTGGAGTAGGAAAGCATGTCTTGAAAAAAAGTTTTAATGCCCAAGGCCGCGAAGATGTCAGGGATTTTGTTATTCATCGAGGAGGAAAGAACACTATACGGTCTGCCAACAAACATCACACAGATATCATTGGCTTTGGATAATTCGGAAGCATAGCTATTTTTGATCTTGGTACTACAGGCATTTTTGCTTTCAAGCGCTTTGTCATAGGCGGAAGACACTTCAAAAAGGTTGACATCTTCTGAAATGGATTTAAGCATTTTATAAAGCTGAACCTTGGTATAGTAAACATTATACAAATACTTGACCGTTGGCATTAGAAACCGTGAATGCTCACGATCAGCGATACCAGAGACCAGGGAAGGCATGAACTGCGTGTAATAACAGTATTGTCTTCTGATGCCCTTTTCCTTTTCCTTATTTTCAAGATAATAAGGAAGGAAGATGTAGTCGGCTTTGTCCAACAGGAATTTCACATGACCATACATGGCCATCATGGGCGCGCAGAATTCCGCGCCAGCTATTGACTTTCCTTCCTTAACCACATGCTTATAATTCTCACTCGTAATTGTTTTGATCGAAAGCAAATCAAAAAAATTCCTCCAGAAAGGCAGATCCTCAAACAAATAAAGGCCTGCTGGAATTCCGATGGTGATATTTTCTTTTGCTTCTTTTTTGGATAAAAAGAAAACCGCTTTTTTTCGTTCTTTAATCAGGTCGAAACCTGAAGTGTTTTTGTTGACATATTTTTTCGTTTCATAGTCTCTGCCACAGAGAAATCCGAACGCGACACTCTCTGAACCAAGATCGGCAATGGCGATTTTGCAATGATTGGTACACAGTTCACAGACTTCCGAGCGAATCGGAATTTCTTGTTTGTACAGCTCCAGGCCTTTGAACGTTGTCGAAAAAACCCGTTCATCTGAAAGCGTCAGCGCTGTGCCCAAGGCACCGGTCAAATGACAGTATTTGGAAACAAGAATGGGTTTTCCCAGACGTTGTTCAAAGGCGGCAACCAGTGCTTTATTCTTCGCGGTCGCGCCTTGAAAGAGTACGGTATTTCCAATGTTCGCCTCCGTCGCGACTTTGCTAAGGTAGTTTTCCCTGACCGAATGCAGTACCGAAGCCAGGACTTCATCAATGGAATAGCCTTCACTCAAATAGTGGTTGAGGTCTCTTTCCATAAACACGGTACATCGGTCACTGGACATGGGAGCTTTCCTGCTTTCCGTTCTTCGTGAATAATCGGCAAGGGAACAGCCCAGTTTTTGAGCCTGTTCTTCAATAAAGCTTCCGGTTCCCGCGGCACAAACATTGTTCATTGTGGAAGAGGTGACCATCCCCTTTTTCAAGGTTGTAAACTTGGAATCCTGACCTCCAATCTCAATAATTGTATCCACCTCCGGGTTGAGCGCATAAGCGGCTCTGGCATGGGCTGTGATTTCGTTAATAACAAGATCAGCGCCAATGATCTTTCCAATAAATTTTCTGCCGGAACCGGTGGTCCCTGTTCCAATAATCTGGAGTTCCAACTGTTTCGTTTTAATAAAATCATCAATCGCTTCAAATATCGCCTGAATTGCCTCCACGGGACGTCCACTGGTCCTTGTGTAGAATCCGGCCAAGACGGTATGATCCCGATCTATAATAACGGCCTTTGTGCTGGTTGAACCGATATCGAGCCCTAAATAACCTTCAATGGTATCGAAAGGTTTAAATTTTTCATAGAGATCGACTTCCACTAAATTGGAAATTCTGGCTCTTTTAAAAGGGTACTCATACTTTTCAACGCTGATAAAATCAGGATAATTCGAAAGTTTCAGTTTTAGCGGTTCGTAATAGAATTTTTCTTCCTTCTTCTTTTTCAGGATGATCTCGGCGATGGAATTGATTTTAAGGCCTTCTTCCTGAAACCCTTCTGCGATCAAGTTTAACGCCGCCCCTATCGCCCCATACAGATGAGAGTTTTCGTCAACCATGAGCTCATTTCCTATCAAGGCACTAAGGTGTTTGACGCCCGCTTTTTTTTTGGAACCCCCGCCGCAAAACAAGAGGGGGGTATTGGGTTTGATGCCCTTGAAGAGCGTATCCACAATATTTTTGGCCAGCCCATAACATAAGCCATCACTAATCTGACCTAAGGTATAGCCTTCCTGCTGAGCATGAATGAGATCGGTTTTGGCGAAGACAGCGCATCGTGAAGCAATCTTTGGAATTTCTCCATGACTGTTCATCGCCAGGTTACTCAGTTCCTCAATGCCGCTCAGATTCAGCCTGCCAACCTGTTGATCCAAAAAACTGCCTGTCCCCGCGGCGCAGGAGGTGTTTGTTTTGTTATTGAGATAATTTCCCTTTTCATCAAAAAGAATGAGTCCAAATTTTTCACCTCCAACCACAAGAATGGAACCTGTTTTTTCATGAAAATGTTTTGCGGCGGTAATGATTGCAATTTGGTTATCATATTTCTTTTTAGCTTGAATGCTCGAAGGTGTTGAAGACGTTGACGCAATCGCCGAAATCCGGGTCAGATCAAAATCGCTCAATAGTTTCGTAACGGTTTCCAGGAGACTTCCATGGTGAAAAAGGTAAGCGGAATGAAGCACCTCTTTGTTAGCATCGATTTCCACCACAGCAACGGATACAGAACCTATGTCAATTCCCAGAATATGTGAATGAAACGGCATTTTTTCCTTTCGAAGATAGCTAAAAATGAGCGACGGGCGAGTACACGATGACACACTGGATGTTTTTATGCTGTAGACAAAAGCGAGAAGACATTCTTTAAGTTTCTTAAGCGGAAGAAGTAACAGTGGGCGTGTTTAGCATTTTGAGCCTCCTATGTCAAATCCATAAATATTTTCAAAAAATCTGACTTTTTGACGCTAACTGAAAAACTTTCAATTTTTGACTCGAAATTGACCTCCTGTTTGTGGGAGAAGTACCCAATTTGTTTTAATTCTTCAAAAGAACATTAATGTGAATCACCCCCCCCCCTAGAGCGAGATAAAACTCATGCAGGATGAATTATATTTAAGAGGAACATTTAATGACTGGCAAGCGCAATCCGTCTTTAAATTTTTACCTATGGTGGACGAAACCTACCGACTGAGAGTCTCATTACCGAAGGGCACTCATGAATGTAAAGTTGCCGACTCCGGTTGGGAGAAGGATTATGGTGTTGAAAAACAGGTGACTTTAGTCACCAAGGGGAAGGCTTATGATTTGATAAGGAAGGGCGAGAATATCAGGGTTTCGCTGGACTCAAGCGAATGGTACTTCGTTTTTGATGCTCGTAAAAGCACCTTGAAGATCCTTGAAGTGTCTCAAGTTCAAGGAAAAGTCGCCTTGAACGAGGTTAAAGAAACTCCAGCAACTCCAGAATTGAACAGTCCTCCCCACACAAGACCGTCTTCGGAGCCACTGAACAAAACAGAAAGAATCCTTGCCAGCACCAAAAAAGAAACAGCGCAACCCTCGACAGCGACTCAAGCAACCGCTGCCACGAAGGCCAATAGTAGTAAAAAACGGCTGGGGGATCATGCCCTTTCCGAACAACTCAAGGAAACCCGGCAATTCAAGGAATTGCTGCCTGCCGCCCCGATAGAGAGCGAACGCTTGAGAAAATTGAATATATTAGCCCAAAAAGTACAACAGATGATTGATAAGGGCGTCAATTCTACAGAACAGGCCCACAACCTGATTTCCCAAGTCTCTTTTGAGCTTGCTGGTCGAGTCGATGCTTTCGATATCCCGATTCAGAAAATTAAAGAAACGCATGATAAGGCAAAGAGTCGTCTCTATGAGACCTTAATAAAAATAAACCACATCCTCACCAATCTGATCATCGAATGGACTCATTCCAAAGATGATTCAAAACGCAAAATGTAACAAAACAGAAACTCGGTATTCCTAAAACACTGGAAATGAAGAAACAGCCATCCACAAGCGTCAGTCTCGCCCAAAGCCATCACCAGTCATAGGCCTCATTGGTGGGATGATGAAAACAAGGGTCAGTCAGCGTTCTTAAATGGTTCCTGTTTTACTTCTTGGATTCCATGGGGCATGGGGAAAGATTCCGTGTGGATAGGGGAGAAATTCGTGCAGAACAAGAATGAGGCAGCTTTTTCTTTTAACGCAGAGATACACAGAGAGGATTATTTTATTTTTCTGTGTCCTTTGCGACTCTGGGTTATTATTTAAATCGCCTTCTTTAATTTCCTAATTCGTCGAGGCGATCTTCCAGTTCTTTTATTTTTTCCTTCAAAATCACAACATCATCACGTGAAAGTTTAGGCGGAGTTTCCAGAAAGGCTTCGTTGGTGTCACTCGTAAACTTATCGGCACCATCTTCAAGCAGGGAGTGGAAAGGAGTCAGCAGGTTTTTCTTTAAATCTTTTTTAGTTGAAGACAGCCAGTTTTGGGGAGCAATGATAGGAGCCGTGAGCGAGGAAATTTGACGCTTGATGCTATCTCTCATTTCCAGATAAGATTCAAGGAATTTGGGAACAACATCGGTAAAGAATTCACCCAGGATGCCATCCTGATTCCGAATCATCTGATGTAAAAACGAGGTAGAAAACAAGTAGGAGCCCTTGTGTTCCAAAAACACTTGAGTCAATACACTTTGAGTAATGTCCTGCTTGGTTTTGGAATCAGTCACTTGAACTTCACATCCAGCTTTAATTAATTCGACCAGCTCATCCAAGGTTAGATACTGACTGTGAGTCACATCGTATAACCGTCGATTCGAGTATTTTTTGATCAAAATCTTCGAAATCTGCGGTTTCCCTTTTATTTGAACCGATCGCTTTGACATAATCATTCTCGTGCTTGCGGGTTCCATAGATGAATCTAGGGAGGGGTTATTGTTAAAGTTTTCGCGAATAACGCATACTGCCGATGAACAGCGTCATCCAGCGCTTGTTTCAACTGAGCGATTCCTTGATGATTCGGATTTTTTTGGAGGATGTTTCTGTAAAATCCTTCGTAAAAATGATCAGGAATCACCCATATCCAAAGTTTGAATCGGGTTGCTTCTTGAGGAATTGTTCGTTCAAACTCAAGAGTTACTGACTCTCCAGGAGCCAGACGCGTATCAAAATATTCAGTCCACGGCTGAGTGGACATATTTAAACTGCGTTGAATAACTTTTTCTTCAAAATACTTCGGAATCGCTTTTCCATCCACATTCAGAAAGGTTGCTTTCAGAAAAACAGCGGGTGTTGTATAGGTTGGGAAGTAATGTCCTGTTCCTGTATTTGTCAACGTGAGTGTTGCCGCAAACGAATCGCCAGTCTTTGGAAATTCAGTGTTGATTTTATAATCAATCTGAACCCCCGACGCTGTCATGGCTTTATCGTGAATGCCTTTCCAAAGGTGTTTACGATCAGGCATGTGACAAGACTGACACGTCTTCCCTTGTGTATAAGCAGGGCTTTGCAACCATTCCCCGTAAGTATTTTCGATGGTATTTCCGCCAATTTTTAAGGTCTGGGCTTCATGCTGATGGCACCCTCTACAAAACTCTGACGCTTCGAAAAAGGGGGTCCGCTGCGGTTCCCCATGCAACGCCTGTGAAAGAGCTTCTCTCCCTTCACGCAGCGGAGGTCCGTTTCGTTGGTGCTTCCTGAGATGACAGGCACTACAAGTCACACCTTCCTGTTCTAACGATGGATCAAAGTCCTGGTTTTTCGCCCACTGTCCTTCAACCTTCAATTCCGACCATTGTTCACTCATCGGAGCATGGCAGACGTTACACCCCGCAATTTGTTGCGCCGGATATTCAGGATATTGCCCCGCAACGCCTGGTCCCATGGAATGACGGTGCAACGATTGAGACCATTCCTGATATCTATCCAAATGGCAGTTGCCACAATCTTTCGCCTTCAGTTTTTGAGCCAGAGGGTGGAGCGTTTGAGGGATGGGACCTTGTACCGGAACAGGTGCTTTCCAATAATCAGTCCGCCACAAGTTGGCCTGTATATTTTCTTTGCCGCTAATTGCCTCTGTAGCAAAGGCAACATAAACGATCACAAACAACCCTCCTAAAAAAGCGCCTGCAGAAGCAACTAAATAGATCCAGTCCCAAGATCCCTCTTTTGAACTTCGACTTCTTTTTTTCCACGATTTCATTAATGTTCTGAAGTCTTCAAGACGCTTCTACTCCACACTGAAAAAAAGGTTACAATTGGCATAGAAAACAATTTTTGTTTAGGGTATATAATGAAGATACAAATGGTTCAAGGCGAAACTTAATTTCCATAAAACGCAATGAAAGCTCTCCTCAACAGCAGTTCCCACGAAATCTTTGCGCACCCGAAGCGACATGTTGTGATTATCGATAATTATGACTCTTTTACTTATAATCTGGTTCAGGTGTTTGGAGAACTTGGCTCCCGTGTGAGTGTGGTTTTGAATGATCAAATTTCTGTTGAAGCGCTTCAGACTTTGACTCCGACCCATTTATGTGTTTCTCCAGGACCGGGATCCCCCCAAACAGCAGGGATCTCCAAGGCGTTGATAAAGCGTTATTGCGGAGAGTTGCCGATTCTGGGCGTTTGTTTAGGACATCAATGTATCGCTGAGGTCTTTGGTGGGAGGATCATCCCTGCCGCTCAAATACTTCATGGAAAAACGTCCCTGATTTATCACCCTCAAGTATTTCCCTTTGAAAAACTGCCTAATCCTTTTCCAGCAATGAGGTATCATTCTCTGATTGTTGATTGGCCGTCATTACCGCCATGTCTGCTGCCATTGGCCTGGACGGAACAGAAAGAACTCATGGCGGTTCGGCATGAGCACTATCCATTGTTGGGAATACAATTTCATCCCGAATCCATTTTAACCCCCTTAGGCAACCAAATCCTCAATGATTTTCTTCAATGGAAGGTTGAGGTCTCATAAAAGTGAACGGCCACAGTTATCGTTTCACCAAAGGACAGTGATTTTTGAAATCCGGCTTCGACTCCGCTCAGCCTGTGAGGCTGTTCCCTAAGCGAAGTCAAAGGTGCGTAGTTTAAGATGTTTATAGCGAAGCAGAGTTGCTCATAATTCAGAAAATTTGAAACGAATCAGGACGCAGAACCACAAGATAAAAAAAAACTAAATTTAGTCTTGTTTATCCTGTAAAATATGAGTCTTATTACCCGATAGTCAAGATAATCTCCCCGTAAATGTGTAGTGATCAGCTCTGATGGCATCAAAATTGGAAGGCTCCCTTTGACTTGATCACCTCAATTTTCATCTATAGAATGGCACCATGAAAAAGAAAATGATCTTGGGTTTGTTACTCCTGTTGCTGGCTGAGTCTCCGCTTGTGGCTCAACCTAAAATAACGGTAGGATGGCTGGAAATGGTACGCCTTTATCCGGGAAATCTCAAATTGAGAGCTAAAATGGATACGGGGGCGAGGAGTTCGTCCTTGAATGCGCCTCTTTTTGAGAAATTTCAGCGAGAAGGCGCGGATTGGGTCCGCTTTGAAGTGAGGGAACGCAATAAAAATGGGAAAGGAAAGGCGGTCTATTTGGAAAAGATGATTCAGAGTACTATAAAAATCAAACGCAAAGGAGGAGGCCTTGAAGAACGTCCAGTGGTTCGCATGGGGATTTGTGTAGGAAATGTTTACAAAGAATTGGATATGAATCTGCTGGATAGAAGTAATTTTAATTATCAGGTATTGATCGGACGAGGCGATTTGGAGAAATATTTCATCATTGATCCTGCCCTCACGTTTACCATAAAACCGAAGTGTCAGTTACCAGAAGCATCAAAGTCGCAGTAAGGGGAAGTCTGTCAGAATGAATAAGCTCTATTTTTTTTCGTTATCCTTTTGTTTGTTTGCCGTGGGCATGGGGCTTTTTCTCTATAAGCTGCTCTTATTGGACTTTCCACTTGTCCCTTCGAGCAAGGTCACGATCTGGGATGTGGAAGCGCGGATCCGCTTTGAAGCTGAAAATAAAGCGGTGAGAGTCTCCCTGTATATTCCCACTGAATCGAAAAACTTTGCGGTCACTTCCGAACACTTTGTTTCCGGAAGGTACGGGATTATCACTGAGAACAAGTTCTCTAACCGCAAGGCAAAATGGTCGATTCGTATCGGCAAAGGGCGGCAAAATTTGTATTATCGAGCCGTCATTCAAAAGATGAATAAGCCTGTAAAACAGAAAACCCTGACCAAATCTCCTGAATTTGACCCGTTTCCCTTTACAGAACCGAGTCTCTCGGCAGCCAGAATATTGCTGAATGAAATATATGCTCAGTCTTCGGATCAGGATAGTTTGGTGGGCGAGTTGTTTAAACGTCTCAAGCCATCAAACAACGATGAAAATATCGCCATACTTTTAGATAAGAAAGCCTCTCTCTCAGAAAAAATTGAGGTGGCCGTGGGGGTTCTTGCGCTAGCGGGAATTCCAGCCCGGTCCGTGCACGGTTTTTTTCTCAGTGAGCAATCGCCCAAAGCTCAATTGATTCACTGGTTGGAAATCTACTATCAACAGAAATGGCAGGCGTATGATCCGGTTACGGGGAGTCCTGATATTCCTGATAATTACCTCGTTTGGTGGCGAGGTTCAGACCCCATGTATCAAGTCAAGGGGGGAACGAAGCCCATGATCAACATTACGGTGAGAAACAATGAAGAAGAAGCGCTCATCAGCGCCATCAAGCAAGGAAAAATGCTTTCCCCTCATTTTTTGAGATTTTCGTTGTTTAGCTTACCGATTCAAACACAAATGGTTTATCACATCATTCTGCTCATTCCGTTAGGAGCCTTGTTAGTCGTCATTTTACGAAATGTCATCGGGATCAAAACGTTTGGAACGTTTATGCCTGTGTTGGTCGCGTTGGCGTTTCGAGAAACCGAATTATTATGGGGGTGTGTCTTGTTCACGCTCGTTGTGACGATGGGACTTGTCATTCGTTTTTCCCTGGAAAACCTTAAGTTGCTGGTAGTCCCACGTTTAGCCTCCATCCTGACCATTGTTGTTATCTTGATGATGCTGATTAATGTTTTCACCTACAACATAGGCGTGGACCTGGGGTTATCCATTTCCTTGTTCCCCATGGTTATTTTGACAATGACGATTGAGAGAATGTCCATTGTCTGGGAGGAAAGAGGTCCGAGAGACGCGTTGCAGCAAGGAGTTGGGACGATGCTCGTTTCAATATTAGCTTATCTGGTGATGACCAACAGTTTGGTTTCCTACCTGATGTTTACCTTCCCCGAGCTCCTTCTGGTTCTATTGGCTTGTACCATTTTACTGGGACGTTATTCGGGTTATCGTCTGCTCGAATTGCATCGTTTTAAGGAGCTTACTGAAATTAGAAAAATATGATGTTCCAACGTTTCAAGCGTTTAGCACAGCAAGGTATTTTAGGGATCAACAATCGTAATGCCAACTTCACGTTGAAGTACAATCCCCGGCATTTGTATCCCATCGTTGACAATAAGTTACGGACCAAAGAACTGGCAATGCGAGCAGGCATGGCGGTTCCTGAGCTTTATGGCGTTGTTGAAATCGAGCGACAGATCCGGGACCTCCACCAGTTTCTGAGGGATTATTCTGATTTTGTCGTCAAGCCCGCTGGGGGCAGTGGTGGGGACGGTATTGTGGTGATTACGGGTCGCACCAAAGATCTCTACCGTAAAGCCAGTGGTTCCCTGGTGAGTAGGGAAGAATTAGGGCACCATATTTCGAATACCCTGAGTGGATTATACAGTTTGGGAGGTCACAACGATAAAGCGATCATCGAATATCGTGTTCAGCCTGATCCGATCTTTGACTCCATCAGTTACCAGGGCGTTCCGGATGTACGCATCATTGTTTTTTTAGGATTCCCTGTAATGTCCATGGTGCGCTTGCCCACACGCCTGTCCGATGGCAAAGCCAATCTTCACCAGGGAGCGGTTGGAGCCGGGATTGATATCGCTACGGGAAGGACGTTGACCGCCGTGTGGCGAAATGATATCGTCACGGAACATCCTGATACGGGACAGGTTATTACCGATGTCGTCGTCCCTCACTGGGAAACCCTGTTGGAACTGGCGGCTCGTTGTTATGAATTAACCGGTCTGGGCTATCAAGGCGTTGATATTGTTCTGGATAAATATAAAGGCCCCATGATTTTGGAACTCAATGCTCGCCCTGGACTCAATATCCAAATTGCGAATCAAAGCGGTTTATTATCCCGTCTCCGCTTAGTGGAACAGCATTATAAAAGTTTTAAAACTGTGGCCTCTCGCATTGAATTTTCGAAAAACAACTTTGGCATCCCTTCGACTTTATTTTAAAAACCCGTCACTGACGAGGACTTTAAGAGGCACATGAAAACCCATGAACAATTTTCGGATGAAGAACGAGACCTGCTGACTCCTTATGTAACCAATACAGACCAATCAATTTTTGTTCTGACCCATCTCCCTGAGGTCATCAAAGGCGCTTTATTTTCGCGTTATTCCCGATCCACGCTGGGATTGAGAAGTTTGTTACTGAAAGAGTTCATACAAAATCAGGAGTCAGAGTTCCATGCCCTCCAGGGCGAAAACGCCAAGTCTCCTTCCTCCCCGCAAAACGTCGCATTAGCCATTGAGCGGGCTCAAAACTTTTATGACCGGATTTTGGATGGGTATGGCGATGATTCCATCGGAGAACTCGGAGGCGCCCACCTGGCCATGGAGAATGTTTCCATTCTTGCGACCAAAGTTATTGAAGATCTCCGCATCGGAGGTTCACCGCTGGAGAAATCAACCCGTTACGTGACCTTCAGTAAAAAAGTCGAGGGCGATTATTTATTTTATAAAGATCCGAAACTTTTACAATCCGCTCACAAGGATGCGTATCTGGAAATCAATCGTTTTTTGTTTGATACCTACACTGAATTTCTTGAGCCCGTGAGGGAGCACGTGCAAAAGTTAATGCCAAGAGGCGAAGGTGTGAGTGAGGCCGCCTATAGCCGTTCTGTCAAGGCCAAAGGCTTCGATCTTATTCGTGGACTCTTACCCGCGTCCACCCTGACGAACATGGGGGCCTTTGGGAATGGGCGTTTTTGGGAAAGTTTAATTTCCAAACTCAATATCTCCGCACTTTCTGAACTCAACGAAATTGGAAATACAGCTTTTGGTGAACTGTCAAAAGTGATTCCCTCCTTTATTCGTAGAGCACATCCTGAACATCGGCATTTTCAAAGTTTCCGAAAACACGAGCAACTCACAAAGCAATTATTAACCCGATTTTGCGAAGATCATATCCAGGACACTCCCCGTAAGGTCACAGATCCCGTCCAATTAATCGACTTTGACCACAATGCCGAAACACGCATTTTGTCAACGCTCCTTTATCCGCACACGGAGTTGCCGCTGAATCAGTTACAGGAAATGCTGAAACACTGGAGTGAGGAAGATAAAGACGCCCTGATTCAGAACACGATTGATTTGAGAGAAACCCGGCGGCATAAACCGGGACGATCCTTGGAAACCGTGTTTTATACCTTTGATATTCTGGGAGACTATGGAATGTATCGGGACCTTCAGCGGCATCGGATGTTAACCCAGGAGCGTCAACTTCTAAGCACCCGGTTTGGATATGTGACTCCTGACGAGGTTGAAGACGCGGGTTTAGGTTCCCGATATCATGAAGCCATGCGGCGTGCTGCGGAAGTTTATGAACATATCGCCCAAAGTCATCCTGAAGAAGCCCAGTATGTGGTGCCTTTAGCCTATAATATTCGTTGGTTGGTTCATATCAACCTTAGGGCGCTGACTTGGCTTGTTGAGTTGAGAAGTACCCCTCAAGGGCATGAAGGCTACAGAAAAGTGGCGCAAGAAATGTATCGTGCTGTGGCCTTGGTTCATCCCCATTTGTCAAAATACCTGAAATTTGTGGATTTAAACGAATACACCTTAGGTCGTTTGAAGGCTGAAATGAAACAGGAAGATAAAAATAATCGGGAGCTTGTATGAAAACCGGATTGTATTATGACCCCATTTATTTGAAGCATGATACGGGCGCACATCCGGAAAATGCGAAACGACTCAAAGCCATTCATGCGTATTTGGAATCTCAAGACGCGCTCAAAGACTATGACCTGCGAGCTGGAAAACGAGCCTCCCTCAAAGACATTGCGTTGGTTCACTCTGAAAATCACATAGCACAGGTTGAAGAGGCGGCAGAAGCGGGTTTGCCTTTTATGGGCAGTAGGGATTGTGCCATGTCTCCAGAAACCTATGAAGTGGCTCTTTATGCGGCAGGGGCCGTTATTGACGCGGTTGTGGAAGTTGCGGAAAATCGTCTGGACAATGCGTTTTGCGCCGTCCGACCTCCAGGGCATCACGCGGAATATGATTTGCCCCTGGGATTTTGTTTCTTTAATAATATCGCCATTGCGGCAGAGTTCTTAATCAAACAGCACGGTTTTAAACGAGTTTTGATTTTTGATTTTGATGTGCATCACGGTAATGGAACGCAACACTTTTTTGAAGAGCGGAGTGATGTTTTTTATGCCAGTATTCACCAAGATCCCCGAACCTGCTTTCCCGGCACAGGGCATTCCCACGACATTGGTTACGGTGCAGGATCCGGATATACCTTGAATTGTCCCATGCTTCCCTATTCCGGAGATTCCGAATATTTCTATGTTTTTGATGAACAACTGATGCCGGCGTTTCAAGAATATAAACCTGATTTCGTCCTCATTTCCGCAGGCTTTGATGCCCATAAAGAGGATCCTCTCGCCTCAATGAATCTCAGTGAGGACGCCTATCGGTTCATGACACAGGGGATGATGCAAATCGCGAATCAATACGCGAAAGGACGATTGGTCAGCGTGTTGGAAGGAGGGTACAACCTTCAGGCTCTATCTCGATGTGTTCACCAACATTTAAAAGTTCTAAAAGAAGGCTGATTCCTTTTTAAGGCACTTCGTTATCCATTCGCTGTCGCAAAATAGCGTTTAGGTGTGAGCTTTTAGGTTTTATGGAAAAAAGTCTCATAAAAAGCCATTGAATATCAGCAACGTTGGGAACCTGACACCTAATACCTCAAAGCTGATACCTATTTCGCGGCAGCGACTCACTCACTAAAAACATTGATTATGAGGAAAGACGGTCATCATGCTTCCACTTCCAGGATTTCATTATAATCAACCCCTCTTTGAGAATGAACGGTCTTTAATCTATCGAGGGATAAGAGATTCCGATCAGCTCCCGGTCATCATTAAAACCATCAATACGGAATACCCTTCACCAGAGCAAACGGGCCAATTAAGGAGAGAATACGATTTGCTTAAGGACTTGGATTGCCCCGGAATCGTCAAAGTTCTTGGCTTTGAGATGAGCCGCATGGTTCCGTTCCTGATTATGGAAGATATTCAAGGCAAATCCCTTGCCGAAGAGATCCTTAGAAAAAAACCGGATTTGGAAACACGTATCCATCTTTCCATCCAAATTGCTGAAGTTGTGGAACAGGTTCATCATCAGAATATTATTCATAAGGATATCAATCCCTTTAACATTATTTGGAATTCTGAAGAAAACCTGTTGAAAATCACTGATTTTGGCATTTCAACAAAGCTGACACAGGAAAATCCAGAAGTGATTAATCTTAAAGAGATTGAAGGCACACTCGCGTATATGTCCCCTGAACAAACGGGGCGAATGAATCGTAATCTGGATTGGCGAACCGATCTTTACTCGCTAGGGGTCCTGTTCTATGAAATGTTTACAGGCACACTCCCTTTTCATTCCAAAACACCCATGGAAATGGTTCATTGCCACATGGCTCATATTCCACTCGCTCCCGATGAAATTCGCACTGAACTCCCTGCCGTAATTTCTGAAATTATTATGAAATTATTGGAAAAATCTGCGGATGAACGTTATCAGAGCGCTTATGGCGTCAAAGCGGATCTCAAAGTATGTCTGGAGCAGTGGAAAACCCATCAGGACATAAAACCCTTTCCTTTGGCAACTCATGATTTATTCAGTCACTTTCAAGTAGTCCAAAAATTATTTGGGAGAGAATCCGAACTACAAATCCTCAAAGATACCTTCAAAAGGGTGAGTCTTGGAACGAAAGAAATGCTTTTACTTTCAGGACAACCTGGCATTGGTAAATCGGCTTTGATCCATGAACTTCATAAAGCCATAGTCGATAAAAAAAGTTTTTTTGTCTCAGGCAAATTCGAACAGCTTCAGCATAATATTCCCTATGCGCCTCTCCTTAGCGCGTTTCAGATGTTGATTCGTCACATTCTGATTGAAAGTGATGCCTCCATCGAAAACTGGAAAAAGAGGCTCACCGCGGCCCTGGGAAAAAATGGAAAAGTCATTTCTGAGGTGATTCCTGAAATAGAAATGATTATAGGCGAGCAACCTCCGGTTCCAACCCTGGCGATACAAGAATCTCAAAATCGATTTAATTTTGTGTTTCAAGAATTCATCAAAGTTTTTGCTGCACCACAACACCCGTTAGTGTTGATTATTGACGATCTACAGTAGGCCGACGCCTCAACGCTATTGTTGTTAGAGACCATTTTCTATAATGACCAAATGGGACATTTTCTGGTTATTGGCGCCTATCGAAGCAATGAAGTTGATGCCGCGCATTCCGTGTTTCAAACTACCGCAAAACTTCGGGCGCAAAAAGTGGTGTTGCAAGAGATGCTCATAAAGCCTCTTCAATTGGAAGATTTGAAGCAATGGATCTCCGAAAGCATGAAACTTCCGCTTGAGGAAACGCATTCTCTCGCGGAATCCGTCCTGACCAAAACGGGGGGAAATCCTTTCTTTATCGCAGAATTTTTGAAAGCCTTATACAACCAAGGTTTGATCTACTTACATGCTGAAGAAAATGAGTTTAAATGGACATGGGATCTCCGCAAAATTGAAAGTCAGCAAATTACCAATAATGTGGTTGAGTTAATGATCGAAAAAATTCGAAACTTACCTTCCGCAACGCAAGCAATGCTGCAAATCGGTGCCTGTATTGGTAATTCGTTCAAGCTGCGTTTAATCTCAGAAATCACAAAAAAATCACCCTCGGTCATTGCCAGCAATTTATGGCCTGCGGTTGAAGAAGGCTTGCTTCAAACACGGGGAAGTGGCTTGCAGGTCCTAAAAAATCAGGCTCCCAACCAGGAAAATCAAAATGAGGATCTTTCTGTAACCGTCCTGTTTGCTCATGAACGGATCAAGCAGGCCGCATACTCATTAATCGAAAAAGAAAGGAAAGGTGAACTTCATCATAACATTGGACTCCTCTTGTTAAAACAGAGTACGCCTAAAGAATTAGAAGATGATTTGTTTTATATTGTATCTCAACTCAATTCAGGAAGGGCCTTTCTTTCCCCTGAAGAAGTCTTTCATTTAATCGGGTTAAATATCCAGGCGGGTCAGCGTGCAAAGAATTCTAACGCTTATGCTCCGGCACTCGATTATATCCTCACAGGCATAGAAATCCTGCCGGAGGACTGCTGGAAAACCAATTATGAGATCACCCTTAACCTCTATCAGGAAGCCACAGAAATTTCATACTTATGCGCCAAACCGAAACAAATGGAAGCTTACTTTGATCTGATCGTCAAAAACGCACGCACTGATTTTGACATGGTTCCCGCCTATAAAAGTCGAATATTATTTTTAATTTCCAACCAGCATTTACGTCAAGCGATTGAGTTTGGACTCCCCTTTCTGAAAAAAATTGGATTTAAATTACCACTAAAACCGAACCAACTCCATGTGGGGTTGGCGCTCCTCAAACTGCAATGGCAATTGTTATGGCTCAACGATGACGAATTGATCAATCATCCGGTGATGACCAATCCGAAGAATATTCGCATTCATGATGTTTTGAAAGACATCAGTTCATGCTTTTATATTGTGGATTCCAACCTGCTGGCCGTTAATATTTTCAAGACGATAAGCGATTCCTTAAAGAATGGTTACTCGGGTTTGACTCCGTCTATCTATGCCGCTTTGGCGATTATTCATTGCGCCGTTTTTGGAGATATTGACCGAGCCTATCAAATGGGGCAGATCGCTTTAAAAATTATTGAGAAAAATCATTGTGAGGAAGCAAGAGCAAAGACCGAGTTTATTTATGCGATGTCGATTAAAATCTGGAAAGACCCGCTTAGGGATTCACTCCCGCTCTTACTCAAAGCGCACAAGCATGGTTTGGATACCGGGGATTTGGAATTCAGTACTTATTCCTGTTCCGTCTATTGTTACACTCGTTTGTTTTTGGGAGATCCCTTGAGCGAGGTTTTGAACAGTTTTGATACTTACTTACCTCAAGCCACCAAATACACTCAAATAGCAACCGCGTACCATATGGGTGTTTTTGCTCAGGCCGCAGAATGTTTACAAGGCGGTGTTGATTCAGCAACCGCACTGGAGGGTAAGTATTTCAAAGCATCCAGCATGCTGCAAATTGGGAGGGACACGGGAAATTATACAGGGGTCTTTTATGCTCACCTGATGAAAGGCCTCTTACTTTTTCATTTTGAAAAATTTGAACAGGCAAATGAATATTTTTCCAAAGCGAATCCTTATCGGGAAAATGTATTGGCCATGCTGGTGAATGTTCCTCATTGCGCTTATCATGCGTTGAGTTTGTTACGACTCAGACGCTATAATAGTAAATCCATTCCGTTAAGAGTTCGTTTTTACTTAAGAAAGTTGAAAAAATGGGCTTTTCACGCTCCTGAAAACTTTGAACATTATCTGTTGTTAGTCCAGGCGGAAAGCAAGCGAGTCTCCGGTCGAATTGCTGAGGCGATTCAACTCTACAACCAAGCCATCCAAACCGCAGAGCAAAACGGCTTTCTGCATGAAACCGCGTTGGCTTATGAAACAACAGCGCATTTTTATTCAGAACTGGGTGATGAAAAGGCCGCCCATGCCTATCTGAAAGAAGCCTTTTTCAGATACCAACAGTGGGGCGCTCGCAGTAAAATTAAATTTCTTGAACAAAATTACGCTTCTTTGGTGGCAAACCTTCTGACTCGAAAATCATCAGTATATAATCCAACACAAACCCTGGATTCTGTCCTGACAACCAACGGAAACAGCGAAAACGCTTTGGATTTGTACACTGTCATCCGAGGGGCTCAGGCGATTTCACAAGAAATCCGGATTGATCAACTTTTAAAGACGCTGGTACAACTGTCTTTGGAAAATGCTGGAGCTCAGCGAGTGGTCTTAATGCTGCTGCATGAGGATCAATTGTTGATTGAAGCCGAAGGAAATTCAAAAGACAATCTGGTCATCACGGATCAAGCGCTTCCGATTGAGGCCCTGGATTCCCATAATATTCCTCTGCTTCCCTCGTCGATCGTTCGTTTTGTGTATAAGATGCAGGAACATGTGGTGCTCAATAACGCTACAGAAGATAATCAATTCGCTGAAGACCCTTATATCCTCGCGCATCAGCCCAAATCCATTTTGTGTGGAAGTATCAAACGGAATGGGAAGATAACAGGCATCATTTACCTGGAAAACGCCTCAGCGAAGGGAGCCTTTACGCCCAAGCATCTGCAACTGCTTCAGGTCTTGTCCTCTCAAGTAGCCATTTCTATTGAAAACGCAAAACTCTATTCCAATTTAGAGGAAAATATTCGCAGGGAAGAAGAACTAAAAACGGCAGCAGCCGTTCAACAGGCGCTCTTACCCAAAAAACAACCTCAAAACCCTATCTTTGAGGTGGACAGTTACTACGAAGCCGCTTCGGAAACGGGAGGAGACTGGTATGGTTTTATCGAGGCGTTAGAGGATAAGCTTTATATCCTGATTGGCGATGTAACGGGACATGGAACGCCTGCGGCCCTGGTTACAGCAGCGGCAAGTGCCGTCTGTCGAATGTTGGAAACCATGTATTCTGATTCCGGCAATCGCAGAAATCTGTCCCCTTCCCAAATTATGAACTGGTTGAATCAAACCGTCTATAAAACAGGTGCCCCCAATCATTTGATGACGTTTTTTATCGCGGAGATCGAGCTTAAAACTTTAAAACTGACTTTTGCGAACGCGGGGCATAATTTCCCTCTGTTGGTAGACTCCAGTGGAAAAGCCAAAAGACTCATGGCGTCTGGAAATCGTCTTGGGAATGATCCCAACTCCGTCTATAAAGAAAACACGTTACAGCTTCAGAACCAGGATTTGTTGGTATTTTATACCGATGGCTTAACAGAAATGACGAACCCGAATGACGAAGAATGGGAATTACGCGGTTTGACTAATTTTCTGAAGAAAAATCACACAAAACCTGTTTCGGAATTGGTTAACGCGATCGTAAGTGAAGCCAAAGCTTTCGCGGAAAAACGTCCTGCCGAAGATGACATCACCATGGTGGTGTGCCGTATCCTGTGATGCCAAGTGGCGGGATGATGAAAAAGTGGGAATGCAATCCCACGCTACCATTTGTTTGCTCTCATTGGCCGAAGTTAGGATCAAGCCCAAAAATTTTTGTCTAAGTCACTGATATAATGTGGTACCTAGGACCGGAATCGAACCGGTACGATATTACTATCGCAGGATTTTAAGTCCTGTGCGTCTACCAATTCCGCCACCCAGGCCTCTCACGGATAACGAGGCGACGACCGGATTTGAACCGGTGTACAAGGTTTTGCAGACCTCTGCCTGACCACTCGGCCACATCGCCTTACCTTATGAGAAATGTAAGGAATTCGGGAAGATACCCAACCCTGACAACAAAGACAAGTGGAAAAAAAGAAAGATTCTGTAACTTTTTTTATGAGGAAGCAAGTAAACCATTTGCAAATCTAACTTTGATAGCTTATGAATATAAGTAAAGAGTCGACGAGTCCATGTCACCAAATCATAAATCTATGAAATGAAACGATTCCTATAGAGGGCGAATGAACCAACTGAAAAGGACAGAGATTCCAAAAGATGAACTTTGGAATGATTTTATTCGATTTAAATTATGGTTGGTTGAGTATTGGACTTTTTTAAATGAACTGCCTCTAGACGTTTTCAGTGATAACACTCAAATTGTTGAATACCTCAAACATCAGCACCAAAAACTAACTGAGTTGAACCTTAAATTTCAAACCATGGAAATGGTGGGTGCTCTCGTAAAAATTTCTTTAAAAAGAATTCAAACAGAGACTTTGGTCTTTGAACTTCCGATCTCAGCGTATCCTCCTCCCGAATTTAAAGAAATCGCCGATCTTTCAGGACAACTGAAAAATGTTGAATACTCGTTACGAAGCTTGGTAGAACAAGTTCATTTTTTGTCAAGCCTTCTTCCGGCAGAGACCAAGGACAGAATCATCCCCATATTGGATGCGATTGCCTCTTTGTTCAAGGCTATCATCAGGCAGGATGGCGATGATATCAAGTTTGAAGTACAACAATTGAATTTACTGACCTCAACTCGGGATGCCATCTATCTGATTGAAGAAATTGGGAAGATGACCCGGGAAATATATAACTCTCTCCAGGATTTATCTGCCGATATTGATACAGCGGAATTTCAGCAAGTCACCGATGAAATGCCGGACGCGGTTCAGAAACTGTATTCTGTGATTCAACGTTTGGAGGATGCCACAAACGATAACCTGGATTTTTTGGAAAAATTACTGCAAGCCTGCGAGATGAACGTTAAAATCGTCGAAGGTATTATCAAAGGTTGTGAGGACGTTAAAGAAAAAATGACAGCACTTAAAAAAGCCCACCCCGAATTAGCCGCAGAAATTGCTCCGATTCAAGCCACATTACAATTACAAATTCATGTTCAGACAGAAGCTTTACTGGCAGCCTTACATGAAGATGAAAACTCTTACATTACCATTATGTCCAACCAGGGATTTCAAGATTTGACGGGTCAAACCCTCAAAAAGATTATTGACTTTATGGAGAAGTTGGAGCTGCGTTTGTTGGAGTTGATTCAAAAATATTCGCCCCATTTTGCGGAAGAACAAATAAAACAAAAAGGAGGAACTCAGAGCTTTCTTACCAAAATGGATCAGGGTTCAGAAGGAGAGACCATCGCACTTCATGGTCCCGATGAGACAGACAGTAAGAAAAGTACGCAGAATGATGTGGATTCTTTACTTGCGGAATTGGGATTTTAATTTTGTTCACGATTTTTGCTGAGGTCTCCATCACCAAAGAACTGTCTGTGATATGTTCATCGTGGAATCTTGATTCAACTCAATAAGGCGCCACCACAACTACTGCCAGAACCGGCCGTACATCCGAAGCAATGCGATCCACAGGCAATATGAGGCTCCTGGTAAGTATCAAGTGAGTCCATATCCCACAGCGTCTTGCCTCGCCCTGTCACCGGAAGGTTCAGCATTTGATTGAAATCGCAATCGTACAATTTCCCTTCCCATGAAACAGAAATCAAACTTCGACACATGAGTCTTTCAACGGTATTCGGGTTGAAAGCATGAAGCAACGTGTTCATATAGGCATTCAGTTGTTGATTTCTGACTAAATGATGAGCAAAACGATTAATAGGAAGGTTGGTAATAGTCAGTAGTTGATTGAATTCAATATCGTAGTGTTCTTTGAGTTGATGTTTATAATCCAATTCCAACGATTTTTGAGGAGGCGGCAAAGAAGGACCTGCAGGATTATAAACCAGATTTAAGTTTAAATCGGTGTTTGCTTTTCCATATCCTCTTTGGTTGAGTTGTTTTAAAGCTTGAATACTCTGATTGAAAACTCCATCACCTCGTTGAGAATCTACATTTTTTTCCAGATAACAGGGCAAAGACGCAATAAGATCAACATGATGATCCGCTAAAAAGCTGACAAGGTTTTCATTTCCAGGTTCAAGCAGGATGGTAAGGTTACAACGGTCTATAATTTGCTTTTCCAGTTCACTGGCCGCTTGAACCAATTTTCGGAAATAAGGATTCATTTCGGGAGCGCCGCCTGTGATATCAATAGTTTTCACATGAGGAGATTGAGCTATTAGCTCTATAACGCGATCCATCGTTCTTTCACTCATGGTCTCTGTTCGCTTGGGAGACGCATCGACATGACAGTGATGACAAGCCTGGTTACAGACTCGGCCCAAATTGAGTTGCAGCGTTGTGAGCTTGCTACGATTTAAACTAAGGTTATGAGACTGTAATTGTTTATCAAAATCGTACTGATTGAGTGTTTTATTCAGCTCGGGAGATACGGAGTGATTCATAATAATCTTGCGACAAAGGGTTCTGTTTATTGATGACAATGAGGAGAGACTGGTGTTTAAATCATACGCGCTGGTACAAATGTAAGCAGAAATCATGTGGGAGTCAAACGGTTTATACATATTCATTACAGACTGTTAGTTTAAAAATAGAAATTTAAAACGCAAACTATCATCAAAGGCGATAGAAAATCGTCTATTTGACTGGACAATAGAGCGCAAATATTAATACGATAGGGGTGTAGATTAAATAACTTCGCTGTTTGCTCTAGCCCCTGATTCTAGCGGGATTTTGTGGTAGCGTGGACCTCTCACCTACTGACTGCGGTCAAATGCAGCAGCCACCAAGACTTTCGAGCGACTTATCGAACGAGGATGTTATTTAACTCTCATTCCTATGTGTTACAATCTTCAAGGTATCATGAAGTTTTCACAAAACATTTTGATGATGAGCGTAATATGGTAACAGAAATAAAGAGTATGAAAGAATATCTAACACTGCCTCTTAAAGATCGTATGCCTTACTATGAAAAAGAAGGGAGGCCTTTTCATATCATGATGTCCCAGCAATTTTCTCGAACTTATATTAAAACGTTGTTTGATACGGCAGATCTCATTAAACATATTACTCGTAAACCGAATGGTATTGAGTTTCTTGCTTCATTATTGCACCATAAAAAAGCCATGTTGTATTTTACCCAGCCCTCAACGAGAACCTTCCTCTCTTTTTTAACGGCTTGTCAACTGGTCGGAATGGACACCGGGGAAGTCCGTGATCCTTCTTTATCCTCCGAAGTTAAAGGGGAAAGTAAAGAAGATGGTGTTCGGGTCTTTAGTAGTTATTTTGATGCCATTATCATGCGGGATCCACAACCTGGATTTTGTGAGTATATGGCCTATCTCCTTGATCTTACCGGCCGCAGTGTTCCCATTCTTAACGGTGGTAGCGGAAAGGATCAACATCCGACTCAGGCGGTTTTAGATTTATACACCATGTATCGTTCTTTTCAAAACCGTGGGGGAATCTCTGGAAAGACTTATGGTTTTGTCGGAGACTTATTAAGAGGGCGTGCTGTACGTTCAGCGATCTATTTACTGACTCGTTTTGAGAACGTTGAAATGTATATGATTGCGCCTCCAAATCTCCAAATTGCGCCGGATCTTGAAGAACATCTTCGAGAAAATAACGTCACTGTTCACAAAACGCATGATTTGAACAGTGTGCTCCCCCATCTGGATAGCCTTTACATGACGCGAGTTCAAGATGAGTATGACCTGCCAGGGGAGTCAGCTCCGATTAACCTGAGTCAGTTTAGCTTAACACCTGATAATATTCAGCTGATGAAGAAAGATGCCATTATTTTGCATCCTCTTCCACGAAGAAGTGAGCTGCATCCCTCCATCGATTCGGATCCACGGGCAATGTACTGGAGGCAGTTACGTAACGGAATGTATATTCGTGCCGCGGTGTTATTGCATGTGTTTAATGCAGAGCATCGTTTGCAGGAATACTAACGAAGGGACGATAAGGGAAAAATAGAGGTTTTATGCCCAAACGAGAGTATATTTCACAAAATGTCGCGGCCTTGTTGGTTTATGGAAGACCTCCTTTGGTTTTTGCCGGAATGCTATGTGCCCTTGATGTGATGTTGACCAGTAATCCTATCGTGTATACCGCTGGAGTTCTCTTTCTGGTGATATCCATGAGTTTCGATTTGGTAGATGGTTGGTTTAACGCCAGGTTTCGTCCCCAGACGAAATTATCTCATCTTGCGGATCGTATCATGGATAAGGTGGTTTACTCCATGATTTTCCCTGTGGTCGCAACGGGAATGATGTGGCGTTTCCATAACTCGGAAAATCACACAAAAATTGAGCTGTTTCATGTCATTTTTGTACTGATCCTTTGTGTGACGGTCCTGATTCGGGACAATTTTGCGCACTTCATGCGTAATTTTGCCTTACGTAAAGGACAAGATGAAGAATTGAAAGAAATCACAAGACTTCGAACCATGATCGCGGCTCCCGTCAGTGCGATTTTGTACGCGTATGCGTTCTATGTCCCTGATGGCCCCTCGTCTCCCGTCTATTCCTGGATATCCTGGTTGGGAAATGATATTCCTCAGAGAGGTTTGTTTTTTATAGAAATCGCGTTTCTCGTTGTGAATTTTGGTTCTGTCGCAGGTTATTGCCGAAAGTATGGGACTTACTGCTTGGATGAATTGTGTTTAGGCGATGCGGTTCTCAGGAGACGAATTCTTTCGCTTTTTCCCAATGCACTGACGGTGATGAATGCGATGATGGGTATGCTAGCTATTTTTTTTGCGTATCAGGATCGAATGCGAGAGGCTTATATGATTCTCATTGGCGCTGCTCTTTTTGATAAGCTGGACGGTGCGGTTGCTCGTAAATTGGGATTAACGGAACCATTGCCAAGTGCGAACCTAAATCAAAAGCGGTATGTTAGTTTTGGGAGCGTGCTTGATGATATTTCCGACGGAGTGAGCTTTTGTATTGCTCCAGCGATCATTTCCTATATTTTATTGAGTCGTGTGCCCGATGCCACCATTCAACAATGGCCTTATGGTTGGATTGCCCTGATGTACGCTTTATTAGGCATAGGTCGTTTAGTTTATTTTACGATGGATTCAACACCTATTCCCGGTTTTTTCAAAGGGTTACCGACCCCTGCGGCCGCACTATTCATTTCTGCGCCTTTTATCATGCTGAATCAGGCAGTTCAGGACTCATCGACTCAATTACAGTACTACTGGGGCCTTACATGTATTGTCTCCATCCTTGGAACCTCCCTATTGATGAATGCCTACCCTATTCGGTATATTCATCTAGGACGCTTTATGAGCCGTAAACCCTGGTTTGGCAAGCTTACATTGATTTTGATATTGACCTTTGTTTTTACCCCGTATTTCGGACATATCGCCTTTTTCTATTTGCTGCTCTATGCGTTGTCTCCTCTCGTCACCTGGAAAATTAGTCCTGAAATAGCTGCGCGTGAAACAAAAACAAAATCTAGGAATAACACGTTAACCTTATGAATGATGAAACCAGGGTGATTGGACCTGAAGCACAAAGAGAGGACCAATCGGATCCTTCGCTGCGTCCTACCCGCCTGAATGAGTATATTGGTCAAGAGGATATTAAAAAGAACCTTTCAGTCTACATTGAAGCTGCAAAAAAGAGAGGACATGCGCTTGATCACGTATTACTCAGTGGACCTCCTGGACTGGGAAAAACAACCTTAGCCAGTATTCTCTCACAAGAAATGGATACTCCAATGAGGTCAACATCTGGTCCGGTTTTAGAACGAAAAGGAGATCTTGCCGCAATCTTAACGAATCTTGATCCGGGAAGTATTCTTTTTGTTGATGAAATTCATCGTTTAAATCGGGTGGTTGAAGAGGTACTGTATGCGGCAATGGAGGATTTTACGGTAGATATTATCATCGGACAAGGTCCTGGCGCAAGAACCTTAAAGTTAGATCTGCCTCCTTTTACTTTAGTTGGAGCCACAACAAGGGCAGGACTTCTTTCCAGTCCGTTGAGGGATCGTTTCGGCATACAGTGTCGTGTGAATTACTACTCACCTGAGGAGCTCAAAACCATTGTCCATCGGGCTGCAGGTATTTTGGACGTCGAAATTATGGAAGAAGCCGCGTTGGAACTCGGTCGACGTGCGAGAGGAACACCAAGGATCGCCAACCGTTTATTAAGACGGTGCCGTGACTTTGCGGATTTAGAAACTTCAGGTGTGATTACAGAAAGCTTAGTCCATAAAAGCTTGGAACGGATGGGAATTGACTTTTTAGGACTTGATTTGATGGATCGTCAAATTTTGAATACGATTATTGACAAATTTGATGGAGGTCCCGTTGGCTTAAGTACACTTTCTGCGGCGGTATCTGAGGAAAAAGACACCATTGAAGATGTTTATGAGCCTTATTTATTGATTAAAGGTTTTCTGCAGAGAACGCCACGAGGACGGACGGCAACTCGTCAAGCTTATGAGCACCTGGGACGTCCTCTTCCTTCAAATTCACAGATGGATCTCTTGTAATTCCTGATTTTTAATTGTCACACGCCTACTGTTGGATGTTGTGTACAATGTTCACCTTTTCCCTATTGAGGTAAAACGTGCATAGTCTAAACGAAGAATGTGGTATTGTTGCTGTTTATCAATTAGATCAAACAAAATCCCCACCAGTTAATGTGACTCAATACATCCCCGGGATGTTACTTGATTTACAAAACCGTGGACAACTGAGCGCTGGTGTTACTAGTTACTCTGCCTCAAGAGATAGACTTTTACAAACGCACAAGGATTTGGGTAATGTAGGGCAAGCGTTTAAAATGTATCATTCTCGTAAATCAAAATATTTGATCGAGCGTTACAAGGGAACCGTTGCGATTGGGCATGTTCGTTATGCAACCAGCGGCTTAGAAAATCGAAATTTTGCTCAACCCTTTGAACGGATGCATGGCAGAAAATCCAAATGGTTTTCTATCGCGTTTAATGGAAACTTGGCAAACTTTGAAAATCTGAAAACAGAATTAGTGGAGAAAGGATATCACATTACTTATAACACCGATACCGAAGTCATGATGCATTGTATCAACAAGGTGCTAGGTAATGAAGAGCAAGAAAGCTATAAAAATATTTTTGCATCCTTGGCACGAATGTTTGACGGTGCTTTCAACATTGCCTTTCTCAATGCCCAAGGGGACTTGGTTGTCATGCGTGATCCCAAAGGCATTAAACCTTTATGTTATGGCATTAAAGATAATTTACTGTTTGTCTCCTCTGAGAGTGTTGCCTTAACCCGTATCGGAATCATGGACTATACCGATATTGAACCTGGCAGTATTTTGGTAGTGACCAAAAATGGGTATCATATTGAGCGATATTGTGAACCAGAGGCCCCCGCTCACTGTTATTTTGAGTGGATCTATTTTTCAAACCTCGCCTCAACATTAGATAAGCGGTCCGTTTATAAAGTACGCAGAGAACTTGGTTTTCAATTGGCTAAAATGGAAGATTTGGAATTAGGCGATGACGTTCTGGTTGTTCCTGTTCCCGAAACGGCATCAATTGCGGCTCATGCTTTCGGTTTTGAACTCGGGATCCCTGTCATGGAAGGTTTAGTACGAAACCGCTATGTGGGACGAACTTTTATTGAAGGGCAAACCCGTCAAGAGATGATTCTTAAAAAATTTACACCTTTACCTGAAATATTGGAAAATAAGCGTATCTTACTCGTCGATGATTCTTTAGTTCGTGCGGTAACCTTAAAGACGATCATTCAGGATTTATATAAACGAGGAAAAGTTGCAGAAGTGCATGTACGTATTGCCTGTCCTCCTATTGTGGCTCCTTGTTTTTACGGGATAGATATTCCCACTGTAGGAGAACTCTTCGCCACCCGTTATTGGAAACCTGGAGACGCCATGGACTTCTCCAGCAAAGTGCTCAACAAAATGGCTCAGGATTTATCGGCTAATAGTCTCAAATACTTGACAGTTGATCGCTTGACTAAAGCCATTGATCTCCCCAAAGATAACCTTTGTCTCGCCTGTGTGACGACCAAATATCCTACTCAATGGGCGGAGTACAATTATAAAAAGCAACTTCCAGAAATGAGAGAACCTTATGCTGAGTGAAGCTTTTATTAAGTTGCTGATTTGTCCTGAGACGCATGAACCTGTTACCTTGCTTGATGACTCATTATTAGGTGTGATTAACACAAAGATTAGAGAGGGGATTGTACACAACCGCAAAGGGGAGAAGGTTGAAAACACTCTACAAGCGGGGTTGATCAGAAAAGACCAAAAATACATTTATCCGATTTATGAAAATATTCCTGTCATGTTGATTGAAAAAGGGATTCCTTTGGAACAAGGATAGACAGAAGTAAATGGCGGGAGGGATTACTGATTAAACCTTTTAACTAAGGGAACGTCATGTCACAAGCATTTGTTATTTCATTTGGAATGGAAGCAATTCGTATGGCTATATTGCTCTCAGCGCCAATGCTGATAGGGGCACTCGTCATCGGGTTGTTGATTTCTATTTTTCAAGCTGTAACTCAGATTCAAGAACAAACCCTGGCAATCATCCCTAAAATGGGTGCGATATTAGGAATAATTGCTATTCTTTTTCCTTGGTTATTAGCTCAAGCCTCAACGTATTTTGAGTCTGTTTTCACTAACTTCCCAAGATATATCGGAGGATAAAAAACAGCGATGCTTGTTAGATTTTAAGGTGTGAAAGTATTTCTGAGGATAGCAAGTTCCCCACTTGAGTCCAGGGGAGAAAAACCCAAGTGAGGAACAACCCGTGTGTCCAGACATAGAGGTCAACCTCTTACTCAAGCAAGGGGAGAAAAGCTTAAGTAAAGTCCTTGACACGGTTTGGTATAAATGGCCTCGCTCAACAGGGAGGACGAGAGAGCTCGGCTAACAACTACCCACGAAAATAGGCAGAGGGGGGGGGGGGGGACTGAATCTGGATCAGCACCCGCAATGATAGACTAACTATCAATTGAAGTACTGGTACTTACCTGACAAAAACTAGGATCTTCATGCAAAAATGAATCTGATGTATCGGAAGAATCATCATCCAGCAAAGGGTTAGGAATCCCTTCAATTTTGTTGATTTCCCCTCCTTTTTCAAAGAAACGCTGCATTGCCTCTTTGATTTCTTCTCTAGTTATCTTATCTAAATACAACTGCTTATCCGACATAATTACCCTCTTAATATGCTTTCAGCTTTAAACAACTAATTTTTCGAAGTGGTTTATTCATCGGATCAAGTTTTCGCTGAGTCTGCAGGTTTCTTAGCGGCAGTAGTTGTAGACTTCTTCGCTGGCTTCTTCGCCGCCATTGCAGGTTTAGCTGCCGCGGGTTTTTTAGTCGCTGTGGCTCCCTCAGCAGAGGTTGAGTTTTCACTGCTAATTAAGTTTTTAACCTGGCTTTGATAGTTCAAAATGTTTTTTTCAAAAAGCTCCCTGATTTTATTGAGAAGTTCTTTTTCATAATTGAAAGTTTTTTGAATATTTTGGTCAACATTATCGGCCAACAGCGACTTCACTTGATCCACGAGTTTGTCCAAATTGTCTTGAACCAATTTGTCTATCTTTTCCAGACGTTCTTTAGAATCAGGAACATATTTATCCGCAAATTTATTCAGTGCTGAAGATACATTATCTTGCCCTTTATTCAGTTGTTTTTCCAGCTGATCTGTCACTTTTATAACTTTTTTCTTTGTTTTTCCGTATCCATTTTCACGAGCTGTCAGTCCTTTCTCGTAAAGTTCAAAAGTACTTTCAATCAACTGTTTTTGTAGTGCAAATAAAGAATCTATCCCCTTAATGAGAGATTCTTGGTATTCATGACCCATTTCTTTTATGTTTGACATATCATCACTCTTAATGTTGTTATTCATAAATTAATAAAAAATAAGGAAGAAGGGTAAACGATTCTCTGATGAAAAAACCTCTCAGAAAATTTTCTTTCAAACTTTCTTCAATCTCTATGCGAGACAGCATAGCGTTTTCATTGATCTAATGTCAATTTATTTTTTGTGCATCTGCACAAAAAATATATCAACGCATTGATATATAACGTTATTTTTTTTCCCGCAACCGCACATTTTCTTTGGTTTAGGCCCAATCGCTTTACTCTTCGGTCACAAATTCGAATCCGAGGTAAGAGACAACCATAAAAATGACATCAAATCCAAGAACGAGTTTCCACCAGATGAGGACGTCTTGTGGATTTCCATCAAAAAAAACAAAAGTTGTGATTTTAGCTACACTGATGAGGCTTGGAATCATGAGGGGAAATAAGAGGATGGGTAAAAGGACTTCCTTTCCTTTTAAGGTGGCAGTCATCGAGGCAAGCAGCGTCCCTAAAGAAGTAAAGCCTAAAGTCCCTGCGACAAGAACCGCAATCAGACTTCCCCAATGTTGAGGCATTATTCCAAAAAAGAGAATACATAGTGGAATAAGGAGCAATTGCAGGAGTGTTAAAAACAAAGTAGTTCCTAACATTTTTCCAATGAAGAGGGACCCCCGATCTACAGGCGTTAACAAGATTCCTCCCAAACATCCATTTTCTATTTCCTGAGCAAATGACTTATTCAAACCCAGAATACCGGCCATCAAAAATGCGACCCAAATAATCCCTGGAGCGGCAATTTGAAACGCATGCGGTCGATCTCCCATTGCAAAATAAAAAATCAACAATGTCAAAACCGAGAAAAAAAACATGGAAAGGAAATTTTCCTTTCTCCGTAGATCAATAATAACGTCTTTCCAGATTAATATTCCAATAGATGCTATAAATTTTTTCATTAACAATCCAAAAAGAAAACCAAGTTAACACCAAAAATAAAAAATTCACTCACTCAAAGGACATAAAGAGTTAGAGGGCAGGTCTAAATCCAACGCAATTTTAGCGACTTCATAGTAATGAGAAACAAAATGAATTTTCAAATCTTTTTTCAAGAGATCCGGCAACGTTTCATACTCGTGCCTGTTTGCGGCAGGAAAGATGATAAAATCAATTTCTGCGAGTTTGGCACCCACCATTTTTTCTTTGATCCCTCCGACGGGCAGGACATAACCGGACAACGTCAGCTCACCACTCATTGCCATATTCGGTGGAACCGCTTTTCCCAAGGCCAATGAAAGCAAGCTGGTTGCAATAGCAATTCCAGCCGAGGGACCATCTTTCGGGGTAGCGCCTTCAGGGACATGAAGGTGTACTGCGTTTTTCCTCAAAAACTGAGCCTTTCCCGAAATATTCTTCAAAATCGTCTGCACATAACTATGCGCTATTGCAGAGGATTCTTTCATGACCTCCCCCAATTGTCCCGTAAGTTTAAAGCTTCCCCCAGATCCTGAGGAAAGAATGGACTCGATGAAAAGACTGGTGCCCCCAATGCTCGTCCACGCCAACCCTCGAACAACCCCAGGAAGCAGGGTTTTATGCAAAAATTCTTCGGTAAAAATTGGGGGGCCTAAATATTGAAGAATCACCTTGGGCGTAATGGTTGTGGTTACATTTTTCTTACCCCGCGCATATTCAACCGCAACGGCTCTTGCAATGTCTTCAATTTTCTTTTCTAAGGTTCGTACCCCCAGTTCTCTTGCATACTCGATCGCAATTTTTTGCAAAGAAAACTTGGAGAAATGAAGTTTTTTTGTGGTCAACCCACATTTATCCAATACTCGAGGTACCAGATACCGTTGCGCGATTTCGATTTTTTCTTCAATGACATATCCCGATAACCGTAACACTTCCATTCGATTCACAAGCGCGGGAGGAAGGGGGTCCAGTGTATTAGCCGTCACAATGAACAAAACCTGAGAAAGGTCAAACCTAACATCAAGGTAGTGATCCAAGAAACCTTGATTTTGTTCAGGGTCGAGAATCTCCAATAAGACCGCATAGGGATTTCCACGATACCCTTGGCTCATTTTATCGACTTCATCAAGCATAATAACGGGATTCGCAGACTTTACTGTTCGCAGTGCTTGAATCAAGCGTCCAGGCATGGCACCCACATAAGTGCGACGATGCCCTTTTAACTCGGATTCGTCATAGATACCACCTACAGAAAAACGGTAAAATTTTCGGCCTAAAGCATTAGCGATGGATTGCCCCATGGAGGTTTTCCCCACACCTGGCGGACCAACAAAGCATAAAATAGCACCTTTGACGCTACCTCTAAGTTTACTCACTCCAATAAATTCCAGAATTCTTTTTTTGACATCATCCAAACCCAGATGATTTTGTTTTAATATTCGTTCTGCTTGTGTGATGGCCAATTGATCTTTGGTGTAAATTTGCCAGGGTAGCGATGCCAGACAATCTAAATATTGATGAATGATTTGAATTTCCGGAGATTGTTCATCCAACATCTCATAACGTTCCAACTCTTGTTCCACTTTTTCTTTGGCTTCGTTACTGAGTTGTAATGTTTCGAACCGTTCGCGAAAGCGCATCAAGCCCAAATGTTTATGATCTTGTTCGATGCCTAATTCCAGTTTAATGGCACTGAGTTGTTCTTTCAGAAAATATTCCCGTTGATGTTTGGACATCCGTTCTTCAATATTTTGACTGATTTTTTCTTTCAATAAACTCAAATCATATTCTTCCCGAAGAAGCAGTAACGTTTGTTCCATCCGGTTTTTGATGTCTTTGGCTTCTAAAATCTCCTGTAATTTTACTCCACTGGCATTGGTCATCATTGCCGCCAAATCGGTCAATAATAGGGGTTCATGAATATCGACTTGCGAAAGCAAGTAACTCATTTCCTGAGTAAAGATCGGATTATGAGGAAGCAGTTCCTTCAAAGTAGAGACTATCGCCGCGGCACTAGCCTTTATTTGATCCGTCAATTCAGGTTCCACTTCTTCCACATAAGCAACTTCAGCCTTAAAGTAGCCTTCGCTTTTACTAAATCTGGAGACTTGAAACCGCTGCAAAGTACTCATCATAAACTGACAGCTTTTATCAGGAAGTTCTGCCCAGTGAAGTACATAAGCAACAGTACCTACTCGAAAAAACTGGGAAGCGGATTTAATTTCAAGATAACCTGTTTCCGTTCTCTTTTTGGGATTAACGAGGAGTAAACCAACGATTTTGTCTGAATCTTCCAGCTGTCTTTTCAACCATTCCCCTGTTTTGGGGTCACACCCAACCATGGTCAAAACCCCCGGAAAAATGGGGCGTTGAAAAATAGGAAGGATCGGAATTTTTTTAGGAAGATGATCAATAGAAACGACAGTACCGTCAGAATCAACGAGTAGAATATTCTCTGAAGGTTTTTGTTTTTCGATGCTCTGACGATTTTTCTTGTATGGCATGGTTATTTTGAATAAGGACGTATCCGCCAATGAGCGGATACGTTGAAGGATTTAGGAAGATTTTTGAATTTGAAATTCAGAAGCCTCTTCCATAAAGCGGTACACTGAAGGAAGGATTTCAGACGGATTGTCCAAGAGTCCTTCAACTAAAAGTGCGTTTTTATACAATTGTTCCACACTCTCTTTAATGAAAACAGAATCTTTGTTAGATTTCATCAATTTCGATAAATTACAAATTATTTTATGGTTTAAATTAACTTCAAGATTCTTTTTCCCCATGGTGTAGTCCTTATTCACCATTTTCATCATTTTTTCCATGTGAGAGCTCATTCCTGCCTCAGCATTGATCAAGGAACAAGGACTTCCAACCAAGCGGGTGGAAGACACAACCTCGGATATCCGATCTCCCAGATAATCTTTGATATACTTAAGAAAATCTTTGCCCTCCTCTTTTGATAATCCACCTTCTTTGGGTTGATCTTTCTCCCCTTTAAAGGCCTCGATATCACTTTGAGAAATACTCTTTAGGGATTTTCCTTCGTACTCTCTCAAGTCTGACATTAAAAAGTCATCGATGTGATCAAACAGGAAGATCACTTCCAGGCCTTTTTCCTTGAAATATTCAAGATTGGGATTATGCAATACGGATTCGCGAGTAGCGCCAATAGCGTAATAGATTTCTTTTTGATCTTCACGCATGCGTCCTACGTAATCTTTGATCGAAACAGTGCGTTCCGCATTGTCGCTGATGGAGGTATTGAAACGCAAAAGCTCAATCAATTTATCCCGATTCCCGAAATCTGAAGAAACGCCTTCTTTGATCAAAATCCCATATTCTTTCCAGATGTTATTGTAGGTTTCGACATGAGTTTCAGACAAAGATTTCAATTCTTTGAGCACTCGGGAGGTGAGGCTTTTTTTGATTTTTTCGATTAAAGCATTGTTTTGAACACTTTCTCGAGAAACATTCAACGGCAAATCTTCAGAATCGGCAACGCCCCGAATAAATCGCAGATAGGAAGGCAAGAGGTTCTGGTTGTCATGTTGAATCAGGACTCTTTGGGCATAGAGGCTAATGCCTTTCCCCTCACGGGCATAAAGGACTTCGTTGGTGATATGTTTGGGGATATACAAGGTGGCGTAATATTGAATCGGTGCATCAATAGATAAATGAAGGTAATGCAAGGGTTCCTGATAGTCATACGTCAATTGTTTATAGAAATCATCGTAATCCTCTTTTTTCAGCTCTTCCTTGGGCAAAGTCCAAAGCGCTTTGACTTTATTGATTGTTTTTTCCTTCAAAACTACAGGAAAAGGAATGTAGTTTGAGTATTTTTTAATAATTGATTCCAACCGATATTCGGCGCAAAACTCAGACGCTTCATCTTTCAGGAATAATTGAACTTTGGTCCCACGTTCTTTTTTATCAGAGGGTTTTAACGTGTAACTTCCTGAACCCTCGGAGGTCCACTCCCAGGCCTGTTGGTCTTTATGAGCAGAGCGAGTAATAAGGACAGCTTTTTGAGCCACCATGAAAATTGAATAGAAGCCAACTCCAAATTGACCTATCAAGTTTTCCACACTCTTTTCGCCCTTTTTCATGTCTTTTACAAATTTCAACGTCCCGGAACTAGCAACCGTCCCGATATTACCAATAATTTCTTCTTTGGTCATCCCAATTCCAGAATCCTCAACCGTAATCACTTTTTCTTTTTCATCAAATGAAACTTTAATTTCAAGAGGGATTTCTTTATTAAGAAGGTTGGGCTCTGTCAGCGAAATAAATTGAAATTTACTGAGTGCATCTGACGCATTCGAAATTAATTCCCTTAGAAAAATTTCGCGTTCAGTGTATAGGGAATGAACTAAAATATCCAAAAGCTTTTTCATTTCAGCTTGATACTCATGTTTTTCCTCAGGTGCTTGGTCTTCGCTCATTAAAACTCCTTAAAAATATAAAAAAAGGTTAAATCATCAGCTTGTATCTATCAGCTTAATTGAAGTATGCTCCATAACTTAATGATATTCACCTAAATGGAAAGTCATTTTTTATCTTAATTCACATCTTGGAGCATGTTTGACCTATTCCTGTCTCTAAAAAGGTCGTTCTTGATTCAAACCGGAAAAATGTCAAAATAAAAAAAGGCTGACATCTCTTTCCCCTGAGATAACCGAAAGGAGAGTTCGTGTTAAATATTCTTTACCGTTGGTTAAAACCTTTGATTTTTATGGTGGATCCTGAAGTCGCACATGAAAGAATGCTGCGAACAATTCGTGTGCTTTATACCTGGTCTTTTTTTAGAAAAATGATTACCTGCTTCTGTAAATATGAGCACCCTCTTTTAGAAACATCCGTCTTAGGATATCTGTTTCCCAACCCTGTCGGACTTGCGGCAGGGTTTGATAAAGAGGGACAAATAGTCGAAGCTCTCTTTGATTTAGGGTTTGGGAGCGTGGAAATTGGAACAGTGACCCCACGCCCTCAGCCGGGTAATCCCAAACCCCGGATCTTTCGCCTGGTTCAAGATCAGGCTGTGATCAATCGAATGGGGTTCAATAATCAGGGGGTGGAGGCGCTGGTGACAGCATTGGAGACTCAACCTTCAGCACATCAGATACTCGGCATCAACATTGGAAAAAACAAAGATACGCCTGTAGAAAAAGCGATAGATGACTATGAGTACAGTTTGAGGAAGGTGTATCCTTATGCCCATTATATCGTCATTAATATCAGCTCTCCCAACACTAAAAATCTTCGCGATTTACAGCAGGAAACCGCCTTAAAAAAGCTCTTAGCCCACTTACTTCAAGTTCGTAACGATTTGGCAGAACACTCCCGAAAAAAGATTCCCTTGTTATTAAAAATCGCGCCGGATTTAACGGCCGAAGGCCTTCAGAACATCATTGCGGTGATTCAAAAACATCCGGTTGATGGGGTGATCGCTACCAATACAACGATTGAAAGAGAGCATTTGCGAAGTTCAACGCATACCCAGGAAACAGGAGGCTTGAGTGGAAAGCCTTTAAAAGATAAATCAACGGAAATCATTCGTACCCTTTATCGGGAACTTCAGGGAAGCATTCCGATCATCGGAGTAGGGGGCGTGTTTAACGGGAAAGACGCTTATGAGAAATTTTGCGCGGGTGCTTCCTTGGTACAAGTTTACACCGGCTTGATTTACCAGGGACCGGGAGTGGTAAAGCAAATCAAAAAAGAGATAGTAGCCCTGATGCTTCAAGAAAACATTACAGCACTTTCAGAACTGACAGGACGGGATGCAAACTTGAGTCATTTCAGTGAAAATAAAATACAAACCAAAACGTAGCGCCAAGGCGATCACGATGCGTCCCCTCTGCATTTTTGCGAGACCTCGTTCTTCAATAGCCATCAGATTTTTCGGATTTTTTGAAGACTCTCTGTTTTTGAGTGACCTTATTTGAGAAATTAAATTTTCCGAGTCCTTAAGGCGTAGTAAACCTGGCCTAACGCAATACCCATATCATTCAGGGGCGTCTTTTTAGGGAATAAAACCTGATAATTTTTATTGCTCAGTTGGTGGAGCAACTGCTGGAAAAGGAACTGGTTTTGA
>JBBCAX010000111.1:0-5834 GCA_051382335.1 Deltaproteobacteria bacterium TL4 | reverse complement strand
GGGCCTAACCCGGGAGAGCGTATTCTCCTGAACCGTTCTATACATCAATGAAGCCGACCGGTGGAGATGACAAAGGTAGATTGGCCCAGGAAAACAGAAGCGCGACGTTGAGGTTTGTTACTTAACGAGTCCGACTACGGTCCGACACTCTTTGGGAACCGCCGGATGCGGACCCGCATGTCCGGTGGTGTGGGAGGTGGCGGAGAAAAACCGCTACCTACCCGATTAGGGCGTATATGGCCCAAGAAAACGCACTCCGTTAAAGTGTATTAGATGTGATGGCGCATCTGCTACCCACACTTCTGTTTCCCATGCAATTTCACTAAGATACCGCCCCATGACAGTGCGATTTGGGAAGGCTGTCACATAGACTAATCCCGCCGTTGACCCTGCAAAGAGATTAGCGAGTTCGTCGTGCCGCTTACCATCAACGGGACCGTGACTGGTAACCGCTTCAACCAACAGTAGCCAATTCTCTTTGGTATAGTGCAACACAACATCAGGCATCTTGCCGTGTGAGTCCACTCCGATACACAATTTGCTCAATAATGATTTGTCAAAATATCCCCATTTGTCTCCTGTATCACCAGCATAGACAAGCGCGCTACCCGGCGCGAATCGTGGAGCAAAATCCTCAATAATGGCTCGAATCAGATCACTGTGCTCACCAGGACTGAGAGTGATTTCCTTTCCACGTGCAATTTTAACTGGAATATGGTTCTGATTTCGTTCTTTGGCATAGCGCATAATCAATGTTTCACGCTCATTCAGATAAGATGTACGCGCGTCATGCCATGCCGGGGTGTCAAATTTACGCAATAACTCTAACAAAGCAGGTTCTATTTGATAAACGGCTTTGGGGCTGTTCACCGGACGGTCAGGTTTATCTGGGTTGTAAAGCGCGATACCAGCGTCGCAGAACTGGTGCATCGTTTGGCGTCTAAATGTTTCGCGGGTGTTGGGTGCATATTCTTTATCGTAGTTTTTCTTTACCCAATCCATGATGGGCGTGATACCCACGAGTGGGTTTTCAGCATTTGACCACGCTTTCCCCGGTGTAAGATTCAATAACGCCAATAAACAAAGGGCAGAACGTTCATTTTGTTGTGCTCGTGGTAAACCCAGAGTGATGATGATCTGCTGTGCGTCTTCAATGTAATCTTTCTTGTTTTTCATACGGTGAATGTTTTTAACTTATTGTCTATCATGGACTGAGAGAGTTCTCCGTAATGCATGGCCCATCTACCAAGTTCAATTAAATCATTACGGCTGGGGTACTTCATACGTTTTAGATCGGTAGCGTTGACTTGTGTGTGACCACTGAAACACCGGAAATCTTCATCAACCAGGGTAGAATTGAGAAACACCGTCAATCCCAGTGCCAATTCATGAGGCAGACCATGCTTGTTTTCATGAAAAAGGTTTAAGTGGTTTTCGAAGCCCAGAACTGGAGCATTATCAAATGCGCCAGGGTCAACCATGCTTGCCATGATTCTGCGTTTCTCCTCCTTGGATGAGAAACGCCTCACCACGCAATAGTAACCACTTGGATATAGCCATTTTTCAGTCTCACTATTGCGGCGGATAGCATTTGGTTTTTTCTTGCCAGCAACCGGCCAAGTAAAACCGTTTGCGCTGAAATGTCCAGGGTAGAGTAACGGAACCGTGCCCACCTCTGGCATCTCACACAAGTGTTTTTTTAGCCGAAAATCGACTACCGGGCCAGTTGAAACATTAATGCAAAGATCGGTTAGCGTATTACAAATGGCGGGGGACGGTCTTATTGCGTTTTTTGTCAAAGTGGGGACATGGATAAATCGTTCCGTATCACCCTGAAAAACGATCTGGTTAAACGGATATTCAAGAGCAATAAAATCAGTAAAGGTATCATCTGTTGAAGTTGAAACCGTGACGGTACCTTGTTGCCCACTACGCTCAAGCCGGATGATAATATTTTCTTGAAGAACTTCATCATCCTTGAATGTTTTATTTCGAGATTCAAAAAGGTGCAGATGTCGAATGGACGCACGCTCAAGGATGAAGTTGCGAAACGGTCGGTAATAGGGCCCGTTACAGAAACTGCGAGGAATAATTGCCACGATCTGCCCACCCGATGCGGCTAAAGCTACTGCCAGCGCTACGAAAGCCGAATATAGGTTGACGGTCTCAATCCCCGCATGACGTAAAGCCAGACGGTATGCTGAATTGCTGTTAATCTTTTTGTACGGCGGGTTAAGGATCACGTGAGTATATTGAGGTAGTTTTTTTGCGAAAAGGCTACCGGAAAGCCAGTCTGTAGCAGTATATATAAAATCATCTTTCCGAATCCTTGGGATAAAATCCGGATGGTGTCTGTATTTTTCTAAAGTTTGATCTAAATAAGAATGCAGGGAATCATCCATCTCAAAAGCGTCAAGTTCTACACTCTGAAAATGAAAACCAAGAGAATTCCACCTCTCCAAAAAAGCGGCTGAAAGCGAGCCAATTCCAGCACCCGCATCAAGCAATCGACAATTGCCGTTAAAGTCAGGGAAGAGACTGGCCATAAAAGTTGCTGTTCTTGCTGGTGTAAAGAATTGACCGAAATGTGATTTTTTTTTCGCTTCAGTTTTCTGTGATAACCACAATCTGTTTTGTTCGACTGTTGATAACAATGATATATCTCCTATTTTGTGTCTTACTATCCAAGCTCACTGACAGAGATAAAACTTACCGGAACCCCGTCGTGAATCAATTGCCTTGTCAGGTTTGTTGATTAAGAATTTCTTCGTTGCAAACGCCATCGCCTCCCTACTTCAGTTAAATGCTGATCCGTAATGGGATCGGTTTGCCAACCCTTGTCAAAATTGATGTCTTGGGATCGGGGAAGCGGTTTACCGTCTTTCACCAAGTCACGGACAAGAATGCGAGACGGCAAGACAGCGGCCTGACCAACGAATATTGCTTCCCTGCGTCGAAGTCCTGAGAGAACTTTTGTTAATCCCGCAAGGGAATCAGGCAGTATACCCTGTACGTGACTTCGATCCGAATCATTCGTAATGCGTAAGACGATCCATGAATTGCACTGTGATAATACTGTCGATTCAACTTCACTCGGACGCTGAGAAACTAGCATCAAGCCGATCCCGTATTTGCGCCCTTCTTTGGCAAGTCGTCGAATCGCGTCTTGTGCGGCCTCATATTGTGCCTCACCCCTGTTGGGTACATAACGATGCGCTTCCTCGCACACTAGAAGTACCGGATTGCTTTCACGCTCTTCTTGCGTTTGCCAGAGCTTTACTGAGAATAAGGTCCTGGCAATCGCAGAGCTTGCCGCTCCCGCAACCTCATTTGAGACACCAGACAGATCCACGATTCGAATCGGATCACTGTCACCAATGAATTGTTTTACAATATCTGGCAAGGGATCGGTTTTTCCGTCCCATTCTTGCATCATGAACGCCAGTCGTGAGTCGGTTTTCAAGACTTCAACCTTGTTAAGTATCGAATTCCATGAATCTTGTTTGCTGGACTGTGACGGCATGTCTGTACTATTTTTGACATGGTGGATAAACCTTTCAAGAGTGTATGGTACAGGTGAATCAACATTTATTTCCCCCTCTACAAGATTGACCGAACTTGTAGCGTCACGCCTTGCCATCAAAAGAGCAGTCTTTACAATATTTGCTTGCGAAGTAGCAACAAACTCCGTCTTTCCAATAAGAAGACCGATTGTTTCTTGCAAATTAAGAAGCCAATATGGAAGCACAAGTGACCTCTCATCAGTACATAGCCTCACATGATTCGGAAATGCCGAGCCGTATTCATTATGTGGATCGAGAACAACGATCTGAGGATGCCATTTAGAATGCTTAGCATCGTTTCCTCGATCAAGAATAGAATGAAGAATGGCGGCGACAGTTCTCGACTTTCCGGAGCCAGTAGATCCCAATATTGCTGTATGCTTGCCCAGAAGCTCATTCATTTCAGCATAACAAGGCGTCCCACCGGAACCGACGTGTTCACCAAGAAGGATAGTTGGACCAGTTCCTCCTCCATAAATGTAACCAAGTTCGGCGCGTGGTGTCAGATAAACCTTTTGCTGCGGCAATGGAAAGGTAGTTACGCCGCGTTCAAAATCCAGCATCCACTCATCTTTGTCAAAAACCCATTCGCCCTCACCGAACAGGTCAATCTCTATGATCCGCGCACTTCCACTTGATTCCGGGGTAAGCCTATTTTCGCGTTCGTACTCGGACTTCATTCGGAGACGCCCCACGTATCCGAAGATCAGTCTTGCTCCATAATGTATCTTGATGATCGAACCGAATTGACCAATCGGATAGATGATTCCACCGTAAACACGAGTGAGTTCTGTAATCTTTGGATCAAGTTCGGCAATGATATGCGTTCCGTCAACCTCGATCACCGTGCCAATTTCCAAATTCGAGATTGGTTCGTTGGGGTTTCTTTTCGTCTTCATCTTTCCCCTCCCAAGAGTCTTGCTAGAATTTCAAATTTCCACCACAGAATCTCATTATCCAACTTGAGTTTCTTGTCTCCATAAAAGAAGCCTCTCTTGGCGTATACTCGAATCTGTTCCGAGATCGCAGGATGGGTCAACCATTCCTTCAATTTCCCTCTCGGCTCGTCAGTCTCAACAAATGCTGCGATTGTTAGGCGACCCTCTGATTGGTGCAAGGCGTTTTCGATTTCCAAGTCAATATGTGAGTCACCGAAACTATATCCGCAAATAGCCAGAACCATTTCCTTTCTCTCGCTGGGACAAAGGCTTTGACGAAAATGGTTAAGCATCTGAGCGAACGGATTACGCTGTGTTTCCTGGTATTTTGTTGCGGCGGGATAGATTAGAACGTGGTTCTTGGCAGACTCAGTCTTGATTCCCGAACGAATTCGTCTCGGCAGGGAATCACTTTCGAGCAAACACCAGTCAATTGATCCATGAATTTTGAAGACTCGTGCAGCCTTTCCATCAGTCCTAAACGTGCTTGGTTCCCACCAACCGGTTGCCGCCCCGCTGAAGCCATCGAAATAGACAACCCGTTCAAGTCCCAACGCATCTTCGATTAGCGTGTCATAGTTGAGTATGAAGTAGTCGACACATCTACTAGCTTTACCTGCCTGTAACGAATTGTGGATTGCTCTGACAAATTGCTGGTGCGTGGTGACATCGACTTCCTTGTCGCCAATCGAAGATGAGACGGCTTGCTTGATTTCATCAAGCGCAGTCTGAAGTTCAGCTACGTCTTTCTCTTGATCCCCTAATGAGATACTGGACTGAGTAGCTCCACGTTGGGATCTTCTCTCGGCAATGGAGAGAAGATCAACGATTTCGCTCATAAAGTCTTCGATTGTCGCAGATTCTGCTCCAGAAAAAAATTCACGAACTTTATCGAAGATTTGTTTGGTTTCCGTGCTGATCTTTTCATGCTCCAGAACTTCATTTGTGAGTTGAGGCATCAGAGGAAGCCCTGCATTCTTGCTACATCCGGCTCCAAGCAGGAATGCCAGACGATTCTGCGAGAGTAACGCTCGCATGTCCTGCACGACTTCCTTGAGTTCCGGAGATGAGAATATTGTTAAATTATCTGTCATGTCTTCGTCCTTGCATTTTTCTGGAATAATCCTTTTTATGTAGGCCTAACGACTAAGTTCACCCGCACCCACCGCCAACCTAACGCAAAGGCAAACACAACAAAATGTGTCACTAAATTTTGCAAAGGCTGGCTGCGGTGGGTGTCGGGTGCAACGATTTGTGTACGCCCAGCATGGGCGTGATCTGATGGGGTGAAAGTCCCCTGTAGGAAAGCCACTGGCTTTCAATGCTATGGAAC
>JBBCAX010000110.1:0-42966 GCA_051382335.1 Deltaproteobacteria bacterium TL4 | reverse complement strand
AACTCTTGAGTTCGGAAAAACATAAACAATTTTTGAGAAATCAGACTCTGTGGGGAGATGTCCCAATATCTTGAATTCGTTCCAATGAATCAAGAATTTTTTCTAACGGAGGGGGTGCGTTTTTCGGCTGCCACAGGGGTGCACTTTTCCCTTGCCATAATCACTGTGTGTTCGCCCTGATCCTGGGCAGACACATAGGTCTACCCCTACGGGATAAAACACAAATCAGGTGGAACATCAAAGATCAAATTTTTGACACATGGCCGAAAATGTGACCAACCCCATATTATTTCTATAGCAGGAAGTCAATCTGGGACACCACCAATCGTTTTGATGTTGATTTTTCTAATGGATTAGAGTTTGATTGCGTGGCTCAATCGGGGTTGTAGAATTAACAAGTTATGGAAAAACTGTTAATAACCTACTCCTGATTGAGTTGCAATTTCTATTGATTTTTAGACCGACTGGCCGAACTTACGACCAAGCCCAAATCCATGAGTTATGAGAACCAATTTTGTCATTCCTGGCGAAGAACAGGAATCCAGTTGGCATAACACTTTGCTTTGCTATCAACCCCAACGGAGAACGAATGAGAATTCTTTTGATTGAGGATAATGCTCAAACCTCGTCATTCATCTTAAAAGGATTGAAAGAAGAAGGCTTTGCTGTCGATTGCGCCTCAGACGGGGAAGAAGGACTACACTTAGCATTGACCATATCTTATGATACGGTTGTGGCTGATATCATGCTTCCTAAATTGAATGGTTTGATGGTGATTGAGGAAATGCGCAGTAAGGGAATAAACACGCCGGTGATTGTCTTGAGCGCCAAAAATTCAGTAGATGACCGGGTCAAAGGCTTGCAAAGTGGGGGGGATGACTATCTGGTGAAACCCTTCGCGTTTTCGGAATTGGTTGCCCGGATTCACGCGTTGATTCGGCGGTCTACGCAATCAGGTGAACCCACTATGCTTTCCATCAGTGATTTGAACATTGATCTGGTACGGCGCAAGGTATTCAGAGGAGGGATTGAGATCCAATTACAACCCAAGGAATTAGCTTTACTGGAATACCTCATGCGTAATATAGGGCGGGTGGTTTCAAAAACCATGATCGTAGAGCATGTTTGGGATTATAACTTTGACCCTCAAACCAGTGTGGTTGAAACAAGAATCTCCCGCCTGCGGGATAAAGTCGACCGTCCTTTTGCCTCCAATCTCATCCATACCATACGGGGGATCGGCTATGTACTCGAACAAAGGGATTAATTTTTTTAAAACCTTGACCTTTCGTCTTACCCTCTGGCACCTAGGTGTGTTTTCCCTCTTATCCATCTCTGTGTTTGGGGCTACGTATCTTGCTCTTTCCGCAAACTTTTATGATCATATTGACGCTGAAATGTTCCATAAGGTCTCGGAATTCAATCGACTCTATGAAGAACATGGTCTGGCGGCGATCCAAGCTGAGTTTACACGCGAATCAGAATCTATGGGGATTGAGAATGTTTTCTATCAATTGTTGTCGATCCAGGATGAATTACTCGCTGCCACGGAGTTGAGTCAATGGAATGGGATAGAATCCATCCTGGCCAACATGAGCCCTACCAGACGGGATCAACTGTTTATTCAAACGATTTCACTTCCCAAACGGGAACATAAAATCAGACTCCTTTCGGGGCCAATCGCCACAGGTTATATTCTTACTATCGGTCGTTCCCTTAAGGATGAAGGGATTATGTTGAAAAAATATCAACGGACCTTTGTTTTTGGCATGATCATAATGCTGGGATTTGGTGGGATTATCGGATGGTATCTGGCTAAAAAAGCGATGTCTGGGGTACAACGGGTTACGGAAACAGCGGCTCGCATTGGGATGCGTGAACTGAATCAAAGAGTCCCCATGACAAACGAAGGCAGGGAAATCAACAATCTGGTGCAAGCGTTCAATGGAATGCTGGATCGGATCGCGATGCTGTTGAACGAATTGGAACAAATCACCGATAATGTCGCTCATGAATTACGAACTCCTATCACCCATATCCGCGGGATGGCAGAGACTACTCTGAAAAACAGCAATGATCTGAACGAATACCGGGAGATGGCGGTCTCGGTGATTGAAGGCTGTGATCATTTGATCGCCATGGTCAATACCATGTTGGAGATCACAGGAACGGACGCGGGAGTTACTAAACTGGATCTGGAACTTTTAGATCTCTGCAACATAGTTGAGGATGCTGTTGATTTATTCACTCCCCTAGCTGAGGATAAGCGGATTGTCATTCATCTGTGTCTGCCGCCCCATGAGGTGATAGTGAGGAGTGATCGGTCAAAACTCCAGCGTGTGGTAGCGAATCTATTGGATAATGCCATCAAGTACACTACCCCTCAAGGCAAAATCTCCCTGGCGGTTGATGAGGATTCCTTTGGTGTCAGAATGATAATCTCTGATAATGGTGAAGGCATTAATGAAACCGATTTGCCTCACATCTTCGACCGCTTTTACCGGGGAGATGTCAGCCGTGCCTCCATTGGAACGGGGCTTGGCTTGAGTTTGGCCCGTGCGATCATGCGTGCCCATAATGGGAATATCACTGTCAAAAGTTCTCCTCTGGGAAGTACTTTCACCATCTTTCTTCCACGGAAATATGAAAGCTAAAGACGATCCTTCAACTTCTAATCGATTACTACCAATTCTCAACCTCCGCTTAATCTGGTAGTGGCTAAGTCTTGACTGATTACTATCAGTCGGTTTTAATCCACAATCAAAAAAAGAAATCATTCTACGGGCATCCGCAAAATCTGTGACAAATAGCAACAGCAGTCGACCTTACCAAAAAGTAAACTTCAGGACAGGTTCTGGTAAACTTGAAGGAGTATGTATATGCGGTGGAGAGGTTTTTTTATATTTAAGGAGAGGTTTTTCTATATTTAAGGAAGAATCTTCACCCTCCATTGATCCTTATTCGCTTAACCCCTGACTCCCTTTCGACTTTCTAGTAGAACGGTATGTGGTTAGGCGATCTACCTAAACTTATACAAGGAGGTTTTATGATTAACAAAATTTTGAAGTACCCATGGTACTTCTTTTTCGCCATCATGCTGCTGGCGATTGGCATCGCTGCATGTCAGCCAGCAAAGGATAAAGATGATGACGATTCCACTCCAACGGTCAAAAAAGAGAATTCCACGGCGGTGAAACAAAAAACTTTGGCAGCGGGTGAGGGTGATTGTAAGAACGGCGGCGTTGAAATTGCTATCGGCATTGACGACAATGGCGATGGTAAGTTGGATGAACCCGCAGAAGTAGACAACCGGGAAATCCTCTGTCACCTGGGTGGAATCAATAGTATGGTGAGTATCACCGCTGAACCGGGAGGAACCAACTGCTCGGCCGGCGGTCAAAAAATCCAATCAGGGATGGATATGGATGGAAATGGTAAATTGGAAGGCAGTGAACTGGGAACCCCCATTTATGCCTGCAATGGTGTTGCCGGAACGAATGGAGCCAATGGGAAAGATGCCGTCGCGATATCAAAGTCTCCGAAGTTTGTGGTGAGGGATACTGCCACAATTTCTGTGGGAGGAACCCCTCTGGAAGGAGCCACGGTTTACGCGATCCCAGCGGCTGATGTGATCAACCTGGGTAAGGTAGCGCTTGCATCTTCCGATGGAAATTACACCGCTGACGCTTTGGCAGCGGACGAACCCTTGGAGGATTTGGTTAATACCAAGGGGAGTACCTATATGTCAGCAGTCACCGATGTCAACGGCAAAGTGGAAATCACCGCTTTGGCGGGAAAAACCGAGAAATACTTTATCTATGTCAAGCCGGCTGATGAGACGAAACATCTCCCAGGCGGCAGCATCTGCCGAGAATCGGTAACTGGGGATACCCTGACCAATCAGGAGACCGCAATTACAATTTCCACAACACCTTCGACAGCAGCTACCTTCGTAGGAAGCTCTAAATGTATTGCTTGCCACGATACCTACAGTACGGAGACATCCACCATGCATAAACTGGGAATCAGGATTCCGGGGGTGGATAGCGGTCTTCAGGACTTGGCTTCTTTTAGGTATAAGGATGAGTATGATAAGGCATTTACCACCAAATTTACCGCAGGGGACATCACCTCCGGAGGAACCACGATTTATTACTCCGATTACGACTCTGCACGCAAATTCGACAAATTCAAAACCTCCGAAACCGAGCCGACAAGCGGGACACTCTGGGGCACATTGAGACTCTATAAAGACAGTACCAGCGGAAAATACATGATGCAGGTCACAAATAAAATCAATGCCAGCGACACGAAATCTCCCCTGAATTTAGAGGTTGTCATGAATTATGGAGGCGGTCTCTACAAGCAGAGATATTTGACGAAACTGGACGGGAAAAAAAGCATGTATATTCTACCGGTGCAGTTTAATGTCAACGGGGATGACACTTCCAGTGACCGCGTTCGCAAGGTTTGGCGTGATTATCACCTGGATTGGTGGATTACGGTTAATGATGCGAAAGATTCAATGACCCTCAAAACCGCTCCGGCCGCGTCCAAGAGCTTTGACGCTCAATGCGCCTCTTGTCATTACAATGGTTATAGCCTCACCGAATCCGACGGTGAGTATGTAGCCACCGGCGTTTTGGATAACGAAGGGGAAGTGCATCCGGTTACCGGTATCAAACAGGAGATGAACATCGGTTGTGAAACCTGTCATGGCCCCGGTTCTGAACACATCAGTGCCGGCGGCAAGGGGGAATTTATCGTTAGTCCCAGTAACCTCACACCGGAACGAGCGGTCACCCTATGTGTCCAATGTCATACCCGTCCGCAGGGAAATCCTGGTATTAGCGCAATCAAGGGGGATTCTCCACTGAATCAGAATAATCAAATGATGCGGGCCGGTATCAGCCGTGCTGCGTTCCTGGCGGGAAATACCAGCCGTCATGATGCCGCTACCTCAGATTACTGGGGTGATGGAACGCATTCGAAGTCACACCATCAACAGGCCACGGACTTCCTTAAATCCGTAAAATATCGTAATGGCGATAAACTGCTGACATGCGCATCCTGTCATGATCCCCATGCGGCGGGCACAGACAGACACCAGCTTTCCGGCACCAGTGACGGTTCACTCTGTCAGACGTGTCATGCGGAGAAAGCCGAGGTGATGAACCATTCACTCAGTCTTTTCATGGGAAATAATGTAACCTGTGTTGATTGCCATAATACCAAAACCGCCAACAGTGGAGCGGGTCTCAACGCTACAAGCTCATTTGTAGGAGACTCCGGTACAAAATATTTCAGGGGTGATATCACCTCCCACCTGTTTGATGTCCCTCGAAAGGCGACCGCCTCCTCGACCAATACCATGCCTGTCCCTTATATCAGCGGCTGTGCAGGGGCTTGTCATAGTGGAAGCAATCTCTAAGAGCCGTCTTTCAATTATTTAACTCATGCCGCCATTGCCCTCTTAGGGAGGGGCACCCTAGGCGGCATGTTTCACTTTCATACCGAGATAGCTAACAGTGTTTTAAAATACAGTTAGCCCTGTACGCAACACGGCTTTTTTAGCTGGTGTCCCAGATTGACTTCCAATAAAAAAAGTTTCCTGAGCCCACCAAATTCCAGCTTTTGTCACCATCAATATTTGAACATGAGTCTTTGACCTTTTAACTGCTCTGCTAATTCATCCATCAAGGCGGGCGTGAATGAAATTTTTTCGGCCAGTTCAAGGCTTACCGTAACGGCTTCGGAGGTATAGACTTTGAAGTGGACCGGATAGGATCCCGGATATTTTAAGAGGGAGCCTCTGATAAATGAAAGTTGAGCCTCCGAAAGTTCCTGGTGTTCGATTTCAATCACCATGGAACGTCCTTTTTCCGCACGATACTGACTGAGTAATTGAATTTCATCGGGAATGATTCCAATTTCATCATCACGGTAATTAATCCGACCTTTGATCCAAAGCGGTTCGTCTCCCAGAATAGGAGCGACCGTTTCATAAAGTTTATTGTAAATTGGAAATTCAATCGTGCCCCGTAAATCTTCAAGTTTGACGATCGCGAATTTTTCGGACTGCTTGTTCAGTCGAATTGTTTTTGACACGATAATGCCAACCAGGGTGATGCTGTCTCCATCCTTATAAGAATTTTCACTATCAGACAAATCCGCGGTTGATTGCACTTTTTGGGACTCTGAAAGATAGTGATCCAGCGGATGTCCTGAAACGTAGAATCCCAGGCCCTCTTTTTCATAGTTGAGACGTTCTTTGGTAGTCCAGTCTTTAATATCGGGAAATTCGAGGGGGGTTTCCGTTTGTGCCAAATCTTCGGCGTCCAATAAGTCAAACAAGGAATTCTGATTGGGTTCTTCCGCTCGCTGAAACTCTTGCCCCAAATGGACGGCAGACTCCAGTGTCTCAAACAATTGCGCCCGATTTTCATGGAGCGAGTCGAAAGCGCCGCATTTGACCAATGTTTCCAAGACGCGAAGATTCACCCTTTTAAAATCGACAGATTTCATGAAATCCATAAAATCGGTAATGCGTTTGTTTGCTTTTTTGTTGCGGACTTCTATAATAGCGTCCACCGCATGAGCGCCTACGCTTTTAACCGCGTTCAACCCAAAACGAACCGCATCCCAGCGGGCTTGCCGGAGTAAGATTTCCCGATACTGAGCCGCGTTTTCTCCATATTGAGTTAAATCGCCCACCGCCTTAAAAAAATCATCACTGTTGTCAAAAGGCTTATGGAGGAGCGCTTGAATTTGTTTCAGGAGTTTGGGAGGAAAATTATAAACTCGCAGATGCTGCAACGTGTGATTACTGACTTTATATCCTAAATGGGCAACCGTGAAATCATTCAGGCTGTAGTTGACATCAGGAGGGAGCACCTGAACTTCCATTTCTTTACAATCCCCAATAAAATTCACAATTTTATCAGGTTTGGTCATACTGCAATTCAGCAAGGCCGCCATAAACTGACTGGGATAATGCGCTTTCAAATACGCGGTTTGATAGGACACTAATCCATAGGCGACGGTATGAGATTTGTTAAAGCCATAACCTGAAAAATAGTCAATCAGGTCAAAGATCTCATTGGCTTTCTCAGCGGGTGTTGTGTTTTTGGGGCATTTTGCTACAAACTCCGGGTTTTGTTCGCAACCTTCCACAAATTTGGAACGTTGTTCCATCAGAATTTCCGCAATCTTTTTTCCAATCGCACGTCTCAGCAAGTCGGCTTGTCCCAGCGTAAACTTTGCAAGGACTTGCACCGCCTGCATGATTTGCTCTTGATAGACCATGACTCCGTAAGTTTCTTTAAGGATTGATTCCAGTAAGGGATGCGGATAATTCACCTGTCTTCGGCCATGTTTACATTCCACAAAATCCTCAACCATTCCTGAGCCTAGGGGGCCTGGGCGATATAAGGCGAGGATGGCCACAATATCCTCAAAACGATCGGGTTCCATATCAACCAGTAATTTCTTCATTCCTGAGGATTCCAATTGAAAAATTCCGGTCGTTTCTCCTTTGCGAAATAACTGAAAGGTTAAGTCATCATCCATAGGAATCATGGACATGTCTAATTGGTCCTCAGGAAACTCTTTCTTGACTAACTTGTCAGCAACATCAATAATAGAAAGATTCAGCAAGCCCAAAAAATCGAATTTGACCGCACCTTGGTCTTCCGCATATTTCATCGGATACATGGACTGCAGCGCGTCATCTTTACTGGTACAGACAGGCATCACCTTACGAATATCCTGGTCCATAATGATGACTCCCGCGGCGTGAGTCCCTAAATGCGTATTCAACCCTTCCAACGTTAAGCTGTGAAAAATAAGTTTTTGTTCATTGTCACTCCCTTCTGTTTGCAAACGGGCCAAGTCAGGTTCCTGTTCCAGAGCCTCAGACAAGGAGATGCCCAGCGTATTGGGAATCAGTTTAGCTATTTTATCAGCATCCGAGTAGGGGAAGTCTAAAACACGGGCAACATTCCGAACAACCGCTTTTGCTTGAAGTGATTGAAAGGTTGCGATTTGACAAACATTTTGCGCTCCATAATGGTTTCGCACATACTTAATCACCTGCTCTCGTCCCTTGACCTCAAAATCAATATCGAAATCAGGCAGACTGACACGGTCAGGGTTCAAAAAACGCTCAAAAAGCAGACCATATTTCAAAGGATCCACGTCGGTGATCCGAATGGAATACGCCACCAGGGATCCTGCGCCAGACCCCCTTCCCGGACCCACCGGAATTCCATGATCTTTGGCCCAGTTGATAAAATCCGCGACAATGAGGAAATATCCCGGGAATTTCATATCAATAATAACTCCCAATTCAAACTTTAGACGCTCATCATAAGATTTTCGAAAGGCCTCAAAAGATTCTTCCGGAGCATAAAGTTTATATAAATATTTTAAACGTAACTCTAATCCCTCTTCTGCTTCTTTAGTAAACCACGAGTTTTCATCATACCCTGTGGGAATCTCAAATTTAGGCAGAAAATAGGTTTTGTTGTCTAAGGATAATTCACATTGTTCCGCAATCAGTTGGGTATTGCTCATGACCTCTTCAGGCAAACCTCGTAAGGCGTCTTGCATTTCTTCAGGACTTTTTAAGTAATGCTGATTGGGAAGTTGCGGGGGTAAATCAGGGTCTGAGACTCGTTTTTGTAACCCTAATAATTGGAAAATATAGTGTGCCTCCGACTCCTGCTGCTTGAGATAGTAACAGTCGTTTGTTCCAACGAGGGGGAGGCTTAAATCCTTGGCGAGTTGAATCAATTGCGGGTTTACGAGCGCTTGATCTTCTCGTCCGGTATTTTGCAGTTCGATATAATACCTTCCCGCAAAAACGTCTTTATACCATTGTGCTATTTGATAAGCTTCTTCTTTTTTTCCATTCAACAAACGTTGAGCTAACTCGCCTTCAAGGCCTCCACTTAAGGCGATCAATCCTTCGTGATATTGCTCCAACAACTCATGATCCACTCGGGGGATTCCCCTGTATTTTCCTTCCGTAAAACCCATACTTCCCAAATAGGTGAGATTACGGTAACCCTCCCGATTTTGGCACAATAAGAGGGTTTGATAATGCGCTCGTGGGGCATTAGTTTCCTTTTGTCGACAGGAACCTTCTGTCACATTAGCTCCCATTCCAATGATGGGCCGAAGTTCGGCTTTTTTCATCGCATGATAAAACTCAACGACACCAAACATATTCCCGTGATCTGTAATGGCACAGGCAGAGTAATTCATGGCTTTAAGTGCTTTAGGAAGTTCTTTGACACGAATAGCGCCTTCCATAAGAGAATATTGAGTATGTAAGTGAAGATGGGTAAACATGAGCTAATCTCTCCTGCTATGAGAAAGGAAGTGCTGATTATGGGTAAAGGCAAAGAGGATTCAAACTACCCTACTTGTAAAGGGTCATAAGTCGAATTACGTTCGACAGGAATACGATGCCGTTTTCGTATGAGGCTTTTAAGTTCTTCGGAACTCATGGCTGGTTTTTCAAGAGAACCGGCCATGGAGTAGATACGGGTGGTCTCATTGATGGTTCCATCCAGGTCATCGACTCCATAATCGAGGCTTTTTTGGGCGGTATCCAGTCCAATCATTACCCAGTACGCTTTGAGATGCCTAATGTTGTGCAACATCAAGCGGCTGACAGCGTAATTTTTCAAATCTTCTTCCTCGGATACTTCTGCCAAGTGGGATAACAAATTATTTTCATTGCGGTACTTCAGAGGAATAAACGCCTTAAAGCCCTGGGTCTGTTCCTGAATTTCCCGCAAACACAGCATGTGCTTTAGACGATGTTCGTAGGATTCAACATGCCCATAAAGCATGGTTGCATTAGAAGAAATTCCCAGTTCATGTGCCGTTTGATGGACCTCAATCCACTGGCTTGCCGGTGCTTTTCCACCTGCAATCCGCTTTCGAATCTCAGGATCAAAAATTTCCGCGCCGCCTCCGGGTAGAGAGTCCAAGCCATGAGCTTTTAAAAAACGGAGAACCTCTCGAAGCGACTTTTTTGATTTTCGTGCCATATAGGCGATTTCAACAGCGGTGTAAGCTTTGACATGAATCTGGGGTCGTTTTCGTTTAATTCGTTGAATGAGCTCGGCCCACCACTCTAAATCACGATAAGGATGAACCCCTCCTGTAATATGAACTTCGGTTAAAACTTGTCCCTCATACTTATCCAGCAGGTGTTCCATTTCCTCCAGGGTGTAATCCCACGCACCCTCGGTTTCCAGAGCGTTGGGCTGTCTGTAAAAAGCACAGAATTTACAGGAATAGGCACACTTATTGGTAGGTTCCAGGTGGATATTACGGTTATAAAAAACCTGGTCTTGATGAAATTGTTTCCGCCGATCATCCGCTAGAAGGCGAACAACCTCCAAAGGGTAGCGCACATACAAAGCCATTCCCTCCTCATAGCTCAAAGGGCGTAATTGTCTGACGGCTTCAGCTAAAGACACAAGTTCAGGATACTGTTTAAGAAAAGGTTTGAGGGCGTTCATCATGGATCAGGTTTGTTTTTGAGCTCTTAAGTTGACTAAGGCGTTATTTTGCCACATATCAATGACGGCAAAAAAGGCGGTATCTTCGAACCGATCATTAGGGAAGATATTGAAGTATTTTCTATACTCTAATTTCGGGATTTTTCTCAAATTCAAAGCGATATGTTGATAGAGTTTAGAACTAAATAATTTTCTGTCTACAAGCATTTTAAGATATTTCAGATGCAGATCAAACCACTCTGTATTGTTTGGCATTTGCGTTTTAGCAAAGGGGAAACTGAAAAACTCTTTTAACGAAATTTTCTTGGCATCTTCGGTAAGATCTATAGGGACTGTTGGTTTTTTCAGTAATTGTTCCAAAGTGTCTTCAGGTAGCAGCAAATTAATCACTCTTTTTTTGAGTAATAAACCATCCTGTGAAAAAATGGCTACAGGCTCGGGAAAACTCTTTCCGACACGGTTTTGCACGTTTTCAATACATCGTAAAACCTGGGGCCGAAGGGGAATAGGAACGTAGCCATGAAGCATACGAATTTTTTCGGATAAGGTCGTAGGGATGTCTAAAAGCTGTTCCACCGTTGCCGTGATTTTTTTCTGCTCATCCTCAATCGTTATTTCGATTTTTAAGCCATCTCGGTACATACTTTCGGAAACTTGCGCCTCCAGATTACGATCTACGGTTTCTACCGCTTGTGACATCGCATTGCCAATATCTTTGATTTTTTCATGGCGGAGTGCTTCATCCGCATTTTCAATTCCCCCTAACGCTTCTTGCGTTCCAGCCTGGAAAACACTCAGTTCTTCCGCGTTCATCCCTCCTTCTTCACAAAGGTCGTCAAACACACAGTTGATTGATTCCTCATAAACTTTTTTAATTTGAGGCGTGATTGACTGTGCACCCAACATCTCCTGTGTCGCCAAGGCCAGACGATCGAGATATTCGGCAATTTTGTGTTGGTTGAGCGCATTCGGATTGGCGCAGCGTTCATAAAGTTTTTCCAAGTAGATGTTTCGATATTGTTCCGCATCCTGTTCGGAACGCATGATTTTACCCTGTTGCTCTATAATCTTTTGTTGTGCGTTCTTAAGCTTTTGAGTCTTTTCGGAAAGGAACAACGCATTATCTTTGGAAATATTCACCACTACGGAATGAACATGTTTGAGGAGAGGGATCCATTCCTCTTTGCCAAGGTAGGGTCTGAGATGATTTTCGAGTTCTAAAAGGCGCTTAGGGGATTCTTTAATTAACTGCGCGATTAGATACTGAAAATAGGGAACTCCCTTACACTGCATGATGGTTTTCATGAAAACCATCATTCTGGAGTAAGGCATCTTTCTGAACGCTTGAGTTTGTTGGTCCAAATATTGTTGAGTATGCAGTGTCATTTTACGTGCTTGACCATCATGTACGAGGGGATTATAAGCATGCATCAAATCAAAAACATTTTGTCTGATTTCAGAATGTCGCAGTGTGGGTAAATCTTTGAGAATAATATTTTGAATTTGTTTTTTTATGACTTTAGGATTACGGGAGCGTTTCCAATAATTCTCCTCATGAACCCCCAGGAATATAAAAAACTTTTCGAAAATATCATGAATATGCCTGGCAATTTTGTCGCTTGGAGCTTGGCATAACAAATCAAAGTAATACCGGGAAAAGATTAAAAAGATCCCTTCCGTAAAGTAAAGGTTCTCAATTAAGGTGTCTCGTTGAGAGCTCATTTCAACTTTAAGAAAATTTTTGGCGATCAGAAACATATCCCAATGGATGATACGAGGAAAATAGGTCGTATTTTCGTGCAAATTCCGGTTGAAGACTTTTGCATTTAAATTTTGAAGTGCCTCCTTCGAGTCAAGGCTGTCAAGGAAGTAGCGAATTTGCTCCATATTGGGGGTTTTCCTGGCACAGATACAGGCGATTGAGGCAATGAACAAATGTCTGGCAATCGGTTGGTATATGGGACTGCTGTTGAATTGTGCCGCAGACATAAAAAGAAAGGATGGAAATATTTCAACCAGTGCCGCAAATTTATCTTCATAATCTGATTTATTCGCAATCAGAGGTTCTATCCCATCTACCGCGATATAACGGTCCATGTTAATCCGGATAATTTTGGCAACATTAGGCTCAACCTTTTGAACCGCACGAAAGAGACGCTGAACATAACCCGGCTCTAGTCCGCTATTTTTGAGGATATGATGTAAAGCATCAACTTCTCGTATCATTACCAACTACTCTGAAAATAACATGGATCCTTTTGATTCAAATAAACATGACCTCTCTGTCCTACTGAGTACACGAAAGTAAGTTGCAAACTCAAGTTTTTTGCTCAACCTTTTATCAGACGCGAGTGAACTTTTTGAAAGGTTGTCAACAGGTTCCGTTTGAAATCTAAAATTGAGTGGCATAATAAAATAGGGGAATATAAGCAGAGGCTTGGTAATTTTCGGCGTTTTCGCCTTCTGTTCGACTGACAAAGGTTGAATCTGTTAACATGCGGTAGGCAATGATCGTATCCCACCAGGAATGAACGGCAATGGCGGTATCCAAATCAAAGTCTCCTTCCGCGGGGTGATAGATCCAGCCGAGAACGACTCCCATCGCAAAAGCCGCTTGGGGGGTTGCGGAAAAACCCGCGCCATTATGAGCAACACCAAAGAGGGCGCTTCCCAGAAGAATACTACTCCAACGGGCAACCGGTTTGCTCAGCCCTCCTGAAAAAAATTCAAACAGATAATTTTGAATGAATCCTCGAAAAAGCATTTCTTCTCCGATACCCACAAGCTGATATTGAACAAAGGACCAGCGCAGCATTTCCTCTTGAGTCAGATCTTCATCCACATGATAGGTGACCTTTTCGCCAGAAGATTGCGCGACCAATAAGGTTGGAATCCAAAATTTCAAACTCCCTCCCCAATGCCAAAACTTAAAAGGCGCAAGCATTTCAAGGTAAATGTCTGGATTTGATTCACACCCTTCATCATACAAATCATAAAAGGTGATAAAGAGCAGATTTCCATAAATAGAGGTATACACGTCACCATAAAATGTCTCTCTGGACATGAACACATCCGTGGTGGTTCCTCCATCCTGAGCTTCCTGGGTCAGGTATATTTTTTTTGGGTCCTCTTCATAATTCTTACTTTCTGTGAATGCGATGGCCTTGTTATAAGCAGCCCACCGCAATCCTCCTAACGTTATCGCTTTGTCCCAGTTTCCCAAAACGGCATAGCCCAGTCCAGGAACAGCGAGTTCTCCAATTCCCGCGAAAATACAACCTGCCGTACTGACTGACCATGCTGTGGAGGGTATCCAGAGAACCATTCCGATAATCAGGATGACCCGTCTATGAAAATTTGACACTGAACGCTTCACTTTCAGATTGGAAAAAGAGGCATAAAACATGAAATTTCCCGAACTAATCACGGCCTGCGATTAAAGCGGCACCATAAACGCCACTGGAATCGCCGAGTTGGTTTTGAACAATGGGAGTTTCCAATTCTTGATTGAAGATGCATTTGGTCACTTGCAGGACGCCTTCCGTGTATAATACGGGCAGATTGGACACCCCGCCTCCCAACACAATAATACTAGGGTCAAAGGTTACAATTAAATTGGCGATGGATCTTCCGAAGTACACCATGATGTCTTGAATGATTTCCTGAGCCAAGGGATCCTGGTTTGACTCATACGCACGATATAATTCTTGAACAGACCCATAGACTCCGCCTTTGGACCGGGCATGTCTCATGATTCCCGTACCAGAGATATACGATTCCAAACATCCCTGCTGTCCGCACCAACATACCGGACCCTTCAGATCAATAGAAGAATGACCCCATTCTGCCGCGATTCCCTGGAGGCCAGACCATAACTCCTGTTTATAGACAAGTCCGCCTCCCAGTCCTGTTCCCAGAATAACACCGGCAACCAATGGATGTCCCTTGCCTGCTCCCAACAAAGCCTCACTTAAAGCAAAACAATTGGCGTCATTCTCAATGCTGATGCTGCTGTGGAGCAGTTTTTCCAAATCCTGTTTTAAAGGCTTACCGATCAGGCATAGGGTATTCGAATTGCGTACCAAACCTGTTTTGGGATAAATAGACCCCGGAATTCCAAGCCCGACCACTGCTGGCGTCTCACACAACTTCTGGAAATCATGAACCAGACCAGCAATTTGATGGATGATGAATTCGTACCCTTTTGCTTGTTGTGTGGGAACTCTTTTACGGGCAATTTCTTCCAAGGGATCATTTCCTGTAAGGATGATCTCTGTTTTAGTTCCTCCTAAATCAATACCAATGCGGTTCATAGTAGTCCCTTCGATGTGAGTTATCTTGAAATATGTTTTTAAAACCTTAACAACGATCCATTACTGATAATCTTCAATCATCAACTGTACGTTCTTTCTGCCCCGGAATTCATGCATCCCCAAGCGCACAGCCAAAGTCTTGGGTTTTTGCTGAGAAAAGCGTTCCACCAGGTTCCAGCCTATAATTTCCACTCCATTTTCTAATTCCCATTTTACATGTTGTTGTTTTAAGACACGAAAAGGAGTCGCAGGAGTTGGTATCGCAAAGAGCGGTGCCTGATTTCCTTCTCCAAAGGGTTGAAGTTGCTCCAGTTGAGTTACCAGCTTTTCGTCAATTTGCGAATAGGAAAGTTCTTTTTCTATCAAGAGTTGAGGTTGCAAAGAAGCCTCAAGACTTTCAGCACAAACGGCTTCAAACCGCCGAACAAAAGGGGTTAACTGAGTGTGATGTATCGTGCATCCAGCCGCTCCGGCGTGACCTCCATAACGTTCGAGGTGTTCAGTACACTTTGATAATGCATCCTTAATATGTAGTTCTGGAATAGACCGTGCGGAGCCTTTGTAAAAATCGCCATTACGCGACAGGATAATCGTTGGTTTATAGTAGAGATCCACCAACCGCGCGGCAACAATTCCATTAATTCCTTCATGAAAATCAGGAGAGGTCAAGACGAAGCTTCTGCTGTTTTTAAGCGCGTCTGCCATTTTTAAAGCCATAAGCGTCATTTCCGATTCTTTTTGCCGACGATCCTGATTCACCTGATCCAGTTCCATCGCCATTTGGCTTGCGATATGGGGCTGTGTCGTGAGCAAGAAGGAAACCGCCTTTGAGGCTTCTTTCATACGGCCTGAAGCATTCAGCAAGGGCGCAAACTGAAAACCCAGGGAAGTTGCGGTAATCACCTCTACCTTCTTTAACTGTTTCAAGGCCTGTATGGAAACCCGTGGCCTACGGTTCATGAGCTCCAATCCTTGTTGAACAATGAGGCGGTTTTCATCAATCAAGTCAACTACATCGGCGACAGTTCCCAGTGCGGCCAAGTCCATGCTGCTTTTTAAATTAGGTTCTGGTCTTGACGCGTTCCACCAGCCTTTGTCCCGTAATATTTTTCGGGTGGCCATAATTATTTTTAAAGCAACGCCACACCCCGATATTTTTTTAAATTCGTAATTACATTGGGGGTGATTGGGATTAACCACAATGCCTTCAGGCAAAGCGGAAGGATCCGCGCTATGATGATCGGTAATGATAAGTTCAATACCCTTTTGAAGAAGCATCTCGGATTCTTTCTTGGCCGTGATTCCATTATCCACTGTAATGACGAGGTCTGGTGACATTTGGATCAAAACCTCAACACTCGCTTGAGTTAAGCCATATCCATGCTCAAAACGGTTAGGGATAAAAAAGTCAAGACTTTGAACACCACTGCTTTTTAAAAACTCTACCAACAAGGTGGTTGCGGTAATTCCATCCACATCATAGTCGCCCAGAATCACAATCCGTTTTCCGGTGATAACAGAGTTTGAGAGGCTTGTTGCCGCTTCAAGCATCTGACGCATTTGGTAGGGATCGCGTAAATTTTTCAACTGAGGCTTAAGAAATTCTTGCGCGGTTTCAGGCGTAGCGTATCCTCGCCGGATCAAAATTGCGGCAACCAGAGAATGCAGTTGCAGCGCATTGCCTAACGCTTCAACCCGATGTGTTTCAGGATGTGGTAAGAGGATCCATTTTTTCTTAAGCACACTTGTCATGTTGATAACCTGCTTCCCAGTATAAACTCGATTTGGTTAAAAAGGACACGAGATATCTCTCGATAATCATAAAGAGTCAAGTTAAGCTGCTGAGAACCTCAAGGACAATCATTTCTCTCAAGATAAAAAGCTTGATCATGACGGACTATTTTTGTACCTCTCATTCGGCAGAATTTCATTTATTGATGACATTCATTAATTTTTCACCAACACTCACTTCCTTGATTTCCCCATAGGTTTTTCATGCCTGATACTAGATCTAACATGTTTTCCACTCGGCAATGCTTCTTTTTTCGTTTCCTGATGTTTCCGATTTTTGGTCTTTTATTCTCCACTTATACGGCCGCACAAACTAATTTTATTCCCTTGGAACGTGGAGATATCAAAGAAAAAGAAGATCGTTGGACTTTTTCTCCCAATGTTCAACTTTCAGGCGATTATCGTTTCCATGCTTTTTATAAAATAAGCGGAACCCGTGATCAAAAAATCCAAGGTCAACCGGCACCGAATGAAGTAATTTTTGAAAATGACTTACGTTTCCGTGTTCGTTCCGCAATGCATCGGATTTTTTCGATTAATCTGGAAATGGAAGTTAGGCAAGACCCCTTTAATGACTCAGATCTTCGAGGTCAAGAGGCAGGGAGCCGGGATACTCCAGATTCTCAATTAACATTTCTCCAAGCTCGGCAGGCTTATTTTGAGTATAATTCCAATCCCAGATCTGTCGTTAAACTTGGAAAACACTATCTCAACATAGGAGATCGGAAAGGGAAAGTATTTTCAGGAATTCTGTCTGGAATATCACAACAATGTACTGCGGGAACGTGGTGTTATGAAGTAGGCGCCCTACGGACAGCCCCTAATCCAGGAGATTGGATGTATTATCTCTCCTTGGATTATCCCTTTATCGATTATAAGAATGCTGATGGATCCGCCTCTAATGTCTTCAATGTCGAGATCTTCCGTATTCTTTACACAGAACGGCACATTCCCTTAGCCAAAACCAATGTACCGGCACCTCGTCCTTATGAATTGGACTATGTACGGGAAGATATTTATGCTAAGGATCGTGAGGATCGAATTATGGCGTTCGATGCGTTTGAACAGCAGTATTTTGGTATGAGATTGAAATGGGAAACAACCCATTGGTTCTTAAGTTTGGATGGAACCGCAGTCCAGGGAATACGTCGTCTACACTTGCTGCCGGATGAGAAGGGAAGTATTGGAATGGCATTTTTTGGAGAAAACACTGCCCTTAATAGGCATAAATATACTACCAATGAAGTAATTGCAGGGCTTGTTACTGAGTTAGAGGTAAGTTATCATACGGAAGTCTATCGCTTTGGCTTGATGGGTCTGTATGCCTCAGGAGACAAAGAACAGGCGGATCCGAGTCATGAAGGCGCAAATCTTTTGAAAAGTTACCATGGCTATTATGAAATCACACCGGGAACCTATCAAGGAACACGCTTTTATTTTAATGGGAAATCCACAACCCTGGATGGTGGTACCGGTTTGGGACACTCGGTCAACAACTCCTCTGTCTTTGGAATCCGCTATCATGTGACCTCAGAAGAACCCCTTTTTCACTATGAATTGGGATTGTATGAACTGAATCGGGTCCGTTCTGTATTCAATGAACGGGGTGATCGAGTCCGACACATTGGACAAGAGTGGGATAATCGGTTTTTATGGAATATGGATAAACATTTGCATCTTGAAGTCGAAGTTAATCTCTTTCGTCCTGGAGGTGCTTTTAGTTATGATGATTATACTCCTCCCATCCTTTCTCCCGAACTGATTATTCACGGCGTAGGGCGTTTGATTTATTCGTTTTAGGTGTATAGCCACAGCCCTAATCAGCATACGGGTGACCTTGAGCATTCTTAGTGGTTGAGTCATACGGTAAGAGAAAGATAGAATCTAAACCTAAGGAAGAAAATCATGGCATCATTAAATACGATAAAAGTGAACAAAGATCATATTTCAGAAAATATTTTAGAGCAAATTTCAGAAAATTTGTACGATGATCTGTATTTGATTTTTGATATGGAATGTTCTCTGACTCTTAGTCGGGAAACCAAAGATCGTATTATGTTTGAAATCATTACGAGTAAGCTAGATCCTGTGGTCTTAAAGAAGCCTGATTTTCCTAAATTTTATGCGGTATTGAAACAAAACATCATGAGCAATATGGAATATTTGCGTCATGTAAAAAGAACAGGCTTATTGCCTCCGCTTTATAAATTGGAAATGATTACTAATCTGGTCTTGGATCAACTGGATCATGAAGCCCTGCATTTTATCGAGGAAGAGGAACTGGACACAGAAACGCTTTCGCAATACGACGATGTGATCAGTTTATATGGTGATGTTCCTCCAATTGATGATCCCTATGGGCGAGAACTTCGAATTCAACTTCATTTGATTAAAAACAGCAAATTACAATTTGCCGACCCAGAAAAAAAAGCGGAGTTGTTAGAAGAATTGCTTCTACAAAATGAGGAAAGTGAGTATCGAGAGTTTTTTATTGTCGATGCTTTACATCGGGCGATGAACCTGGATGATGAAGACCTTGAGTTGTAGAATCTTGCTTTCTCGCTCAATGTCATTCAGCGTCTTTGTCTGGATGACCTTTGGTTCTCCGGTTATTTCGCTTTTCAAGAACTTTTCGTGCCCAGGTTCCTAGGGGACCTTTCTTTTCCGCAAGGTCCTGCCACTCATAATCACTGCCGAAAATTGAATCAAGCATCAGCATTCGTTCATCCGTGGATTTGGATTTCCAAATCAAGACTGCGCCTATTCCCATAAGGATCATTAATGCAAAGATGATGATGATGACAACTAACATGAAACCTCTTTATTTTAAAACAGGGGTTACCGCAAATGTCGGGATGATGAAAATTGCGATCAAGGATGATAATTTTAGGCTCTCCTCAGTGATGCGTTCTCCACTATCATGGACACGGACGGAACAGATTAAGAATTAATTCACAAAGCTCTCAAGGTTTTGGGGCACTTGCCGATAAGAGGAGTAAACCCAAACCAAAGGAGGTCATTATGAGTAATTTAGTATCAGTCTGTGCATGGTGCAACATGGTAAAAACCCCAATTGGATGGATGGAAGAGGCATCTGCTTACGAACAGCTCGGTATAGGCCAAGGAGACATGATGATTGATAAAACTCATGGCATTTGCCCAAGTTGTGCATCCAAGTGGACGAAAATCGGTAAAGCTCAATTTCTACGCTCTTGTGAACATGAAGTTGCTCGCGTGGGAAATTACTACTCAAGAAGTTCTTAATGAAGCTTCTTTTTCCATTTATAACACAATCTGCAAATTATCTAGTGCTGCTTAAAACTTTTCTTCGCTCTACTTCTTTCTGAAGTAGAGCAAATCCTGATCCTTTTTTACCCCTCAAAACACTTAATCACGTGGACGTTGAGTCAGTTTAATCTTAAAAATCTGTTCTTGTTTCCGTCTTATGGTTCGGATCGTGATCACATCGTCAGGAGCGTAGGATTCGACTTTGGCGGCAAGCTCTTCATAAGTTCGAATAGGTGTGTTGTCAATATGGGTGATGATATCGCCCCCCCACGGAATCAAGTAGTTGCCTACTACAATATTTTTTGTAGTTCCTCTCATTAAGGCTGTATCCGCAGGTGCGCCCCGTACTTTCTTGATAATCAGCATCCCTTCAGGAACATCAAGTCCTAACTTTTTGAGATGGGTTGTGGGGAGGGTTTCTATCCCAAGCCACGGTCTTCTAACGTAGCCGTAGGTCAGCAGATCGGGAACTATTTTTTTTGCGGTATTGATTGGAATCGCAAAGCCGATGCCAAAATTTCCCGGGCCGATGATAGCGGCATTGATCCCAATCACCTGTCCTTCCCGGTTCAAAAGAGGCCCTCCTGAGTTTCCAGGGTTAATCGCTGCATCTGTTTGAATCACGCCTTCAATTTTTCGTCCATTTTTTGCTTCAATAGTTCGCCCCAGTGCGCTAATGACTCCTGTGGTTAAGGTTTGCCTGAGGCCAAAAGGATTACCCAAGGCTAAAACTTTCTGACCCACCACCACTTCTGAAGAGTTAGCGAATGAGAGCGTTGAAAATTGCTTTGAAGGTGCTTCCATTTTGATGACTGCCAAATCGTTATTGGGATCTTCTCCCACAATGGTTGCAGGCCATTGACTATTATCATCCAAGGTCACAATCAGTTTTTGTGCTCTTTCAATCACATGATAGTTCGTAAGAATGTGACCTTCTTTGTCAATGATGAAACCTGTTCCCGTACCAGATTCGGCAGGACTTGCTCTAAAAAAGAAATCATAATTGAGCGTAATACTACTGATGTTGACGACAGCGGAACTATTTTCCCTGTAAATTCTGATGTTTTCTTCTTCTTCTGGACTGTATTTTGCCGCAGATCCTCCCTGAGCGTTCAAAATCAATAAACAACTGAACAGTAGCAGGGAAAAGCCGAGTCGATGAGTCTTTTTTAACATGTTGATTCCTCCTATGAGCCAAATTGGGCTTATTAAACGTTTTAAATACCTGAATATTCAACAGACTACCACTCGCTGTATCCTTGAAACGTCGCTAAAGCGAAGGGGGCGCACTAATAAAAGGAATCTTCTACTCGCTTTGAAACTATTTTTAAAGATTAATTGCGAATTCGTCTAGCCAAAAAGATTTTGAATGCTATAGTATAAATGAGTATGCAAATTAGGTGTTGGAATTTATTTTGTTAAACCAGGGAAAAGTTATTACCAATTTATCTATCTTGCGCAGCCTGGAGGATCTACGCCTTTCAACGCATGGTTTGCATGTTTCATCTAGTTTAATGACTTACAACCCTAAAGCTGGTTCAATTATCAATTCAAGGATCTTTGAAAACACACAAGATACTTTGATAGAATGGGCGGAAGGGGGATTTAACCACCCCTAATTAAATAAATGCTATGTACCGATCTAATGTTTGTACTGTGATTGTTAATAAAAAAAAGAGTAAAGTTTTGGTATTCCACCGTAAAGGTGCTGAAAAATTTGGCTGGCAATTTCCTCAAGGGGGGGTTGATCAGGGAGAAACAGAAAAAGCCGCTTTTTATAGAGAATTAAAAGAAGAGACAGGAACCAATGATGTAAAAGTATTGAAAATATCAAAGGATCGCACCAAATATTCATTCCCCAAATGGGTTCGGGAACAGATCGGGCGAAAAGGTCTTGATAAGTTTAATAAAGACTATGAAGGGCAGGAAATACGCTGGTTTTTGGTAGAATTCAGAGGTGGTGGCATTGATATGATCCACTTCGATCATCAGCCTGCGGAATTTGATAAGTATAAATGGGTCAAACCCAAGAAAGCCGTTAAAAACGTAATCCCTTTCAAACGAAAAGCCTACAAAGCGGGACTAAAAAGCCTTGGAATCCTGTAGGCATCAATTCCCTGTAGCTCTGTATTTTTTCTGGGAAAACAAAACCCCCGCTTTGATGGCTGGTATTCTTAACGAAGGTTAAAGCGGTCAAGCATTTCATTGGCGAGTCGAATGTAACCCGTTGCTCCCACAGAGCTCAGGCTTCGAGTGATCACGTCTGAGCCTACAGTTGACGCTTCCAGGATTTTCGGGCATTTGGGAATGATGGTTTGAAACACGGAGTCTTGTAATGCGGTGTAGACTTGTTTGCAGATTAAGCGATGTACCAGCAGGTTCCGATCATACATGGTCAAAAGAATTCCAGCGATACGCAGTTCGGGGGCAATGTTTTTTTGCAAATCATTAAAGGCCATTAAAAAACGTTTGAGCGATTTGACTGCTAAAGCCTCGCACTGTAGCGGGACAATAATCAAATCAGAGGCAATGAGGGCATTGAGACTCAGCGGACCCGTTGACGCGGGTGCATCAATGATCACGAAGTCATAAGCGGCCCGTGCGTTCTTTTGAAGCCATTGGTTCAAATACTGATAATCCGCGGCAACTTTACGAACTTCTTGCTCAAAGGTCAGTCGTTGGAGGTTTGAAAGAATCAGATCCAGGTTTTCAAAACCACTTGGCGTAGAAACATCAGCCAGTGTTGAATTTTCGCGGCAATAAAGTTCTAAAAGCCCACGCTGTGCTTTTTGCTTGATGCCGAGAGTCGCCCAGATGGAGCCTTGAGGATCACTGTCGATAAGTAAAACCTTGTACCCTCCAATCGCAAAAGCGGTCGCTAAATGTACAGCAGAGGTCGTTTTCCCAACTCCTCCTTTTTGACTTGCCAAAGAAATTACTGTCGCCATATGCTCCTCATATTTGGATTTTCTGATTCTATGTGCTAAACGGTATTTACGTTATGTCACCTGTACATGTCAATAAGAAACCTTAATTTATAGCAGAAATTGGTAAAAGCAAGAGGAAGAGATTGCAACTTGGAGTTATTGTATTATGTTGATCCTCAAAACAGGAATGAACCTATTTTCTCCGCTTACTACTTCCATCAGTTTTTCATCATATACCGTTTTGAGGACTGTTAAAAGTTAATCTATTCATAAAATTATGTCTCTAAAATTATATAATTCGCTTTCTGCTCAGAAAGAAGTATTTAAACCCATCAATAAAGATCATGTCACCTTGTATGTCTGTGGACCTACTGTTTATGGAGATGCTCATTTAGGACATGCTAAAACCTATATCAGTTTTGATGTGATTCTGCGGTACTTTAAGTATCGGGGATATCAAACCTTTTATGTTCAAAACATTACGGATGTCGGTCATTTGGTCGGAGACCAGGACGAAGGGGAAGATAAGATCTTAAAAAAAGCACGTGAACTCAAAAAAGAGCCGATGGCTATCGCGGAATATTATACTCAGCAGTATTTTGAGGTGATGGATCAAATGGGGGTTTTGCGTCCTGATATTTCGCCTCGTGCCACAGGACACATTCCTGAACAGCTCGAAGCGATTCAGACGCTGATAGAGCGTGGGTTTGCTTATGAGGCTAACGGTTCGGTCTATTTTGACGTTTCCAAAGCTCCGGAATATGGAAAATTGTCGAATCGAAGCCTTGACGAGATGATTAGTGGTACTCGTGAAGCGGTTAGAAGTGAAAAAAAGAGCCCGAATGATTTTGCTTTGTGGAAACTTGCGGAACCGGGACATTTAATGCGCTGGAAAGATCCCTGGAGTGGTGCTGGATTTCCAGGATGGCACACGGAATGTGCCGTGATGAGCACTAAATACTTGGGCGATGCCTTTGATATTCACGGAGGCGGAATGGATTTAAAGTTTCCTCATCATGAATGTGAAATTGCTCAAGCCTACGGTTTGGGAAAGCCTTTTGCCAAATATTGGATGCACAGTAATATGCTGACTATTGAAGGGCAGAAGATGAGTAAGTCTTTAGAAAATTTTGTCACCCTACAGGACGCTTTTCAAACTTTTTCCCCCATTCATTTGAGATATTTCTTTGTGGCAAGCCATTATCGCTCTGTTGTGGATTACAGTCAAAACGCAATTACTACTGCGGCAACTTCATTGCAAAGGCTCCATCAATTGATTCGCTCATTGCGATCCAAATGTCCTCAAGACGCAAAACCTACTCACCAATGGTTTCAAGAGTATCAAAAGCGCTTTTGTGATGCGATGGATGACGATTTCTCAACACCTCAGGCCTTAGCCGTTCTGTTTGACTTAAGTCGGGAAGTGAACACGCTGATGGGACAGCATGACGCAAATATTGAGGCGATTGTGGATGCGGAATCTATATTTTCAAAGTTGGCAGGCGGTGTTTTGGGACTGATTCCGGATCATTTCGAAAAGTCTTCCTCTTCAGAAAAACACATGGATCAACTGATGAACCTAGTCATTGAGTTGAGAGAACATTCTCGACAACGTAAGGACTACGCACAGTCCGATTTAATCAGGAACCGTATGGAGGAGATGGGTATTAAGTTAAATGATTCCCGTGAGGGGACAACTTGGGAATGGAAGGAACGTTCTTAGATGAGTGATCAAGCGCCTGAACAAAAAACGTCATTTCGCCGCCTGTTGGAACTTATTTTTCCTTATAAAGGTTGGATTGTCATGAGTGTCCTCTGTATGCTGGCCTATAATATCTTCACGGCGGCCCCCGCCTTTTATTCCAAGGACGTAGTGGATGCTTTAGCCTATGGGGATGCCCCTAAATTGGCACAATTTTTCCTGGTGGGTGCCGCGGTTATTTTAATTTATTTTTTTAAGGGGGTTTTTTACTTTGGTCAAAATTATAGCATGGGGCTGATGATACAACGCTTGGTGGCGAAATTGCGTCAACAATTGTTCGATCATGTGATCAGGCTTTCCCTTTCTTTCTTTTCAAAATCCAAAACGGGAGATCTCATTGCCCGGTTTACCAATGATCTTCAGGTGTTACAGCAAACCTTGACCGTTGGTGTGAGTGGTCCATTCCGCGATATTCCTCAGATTTTTCTGTTATTCGGAATCATGGTTTTTCGAAGTTGGGAATTAGCTTTGGTTACCTCCATTATTATTCCTGTGACCTTCTTTTTTATTCATCTATTTGGCAAAAACAATAAACGCGCAGTGACGGGTCGTCAATCCAGCTTTGGCGATTTGACAGGTTTGTTGGTAGAAACGATTTCAGGAATGCGGGTCGTGAAGGCTTTTGGTATGGAACGTTACGAAAGTAAGCGTTTTGATGAGTCCAACAAAATTTTTTACAATCGTAATATGGAATCAATTATGATTGCCTCCTATGCCACTCCTGTCATTGAAGTGATAGGGGCGACAGCGGGTGCCACCATTTTGGCCTATGGTGGCTATTTGATCATTCACAATCAAATTACCGCAGGTGATTTTGCGTCGTTTTTCATGAGTTTTTTCCTGCTCAATCCTCCTATCAAAGATCTCAACGGTTTTAATTTGAAACTGCAAGAAGGCTTGGCCGCAATTAATCGGGTTTTTTCGATTATGGATACTCAAAATGATATTAAAGAGTCGCTGAATCCTGTTAAACTGGAGTCCTTTAAACACCAAATTGATATGGATATAGTGAAGTTTCAATACCTAGGATATTCTGAAGTGGTCTTAAAAGAGATCCATCTTTCCTTGAAAAAGGGAGAAGTCTTAGCTTTGGTTGGCAGTAGTGGTTCAGGAAAAACGACGTTAGCCAATTTGATTCCCCGCTTTTTTGATGTCACCGAAGGTAGTATCAAAGTCGATGGCAACGATCTGCGTGACATGGAATTAGAGTCCTTACGCCATTTGATTTCCATTGTAACTCAAGAAACCATTTTGTTTAATGATACCGTCGCAAATAATATCTCCTATGGGCATCGCGATTGTCTTGAAGATCGGATGATTGCCGCTGCCAAAGCGGCAAATGCGCATCAATTCATCAGCAATTTACGTCATGGATACCAGACTTCGATCGGAGAAAAGGGGGTCTTGATCTCAGGCGGACAGCGTCAACGGTTGGCTATTGCCAGGGCCATTGTCAAAGATGCGCCCATTTTAATTCTGGATGAGGCCACTTCGGCACTTGATTCGGAGTCTGAAATTGAGGTTCAACAGGCGTTGGAAAATCTCATGCAAAACCGCACAACCATTGTCATTGCCCATCGCCTGTCTACAATCCGTCATGCTCATCGCATTTGTGTGTTAGAAAATGGACAAATTGTACAAGAGGGAAATCACGAGTCTTTATTGGAGCAGGGAGGCCGTTATAAGCAACTTTACGATATGCAATTTAGAGCTCAGGCAACAAGCCCTAAGCTGAAGGAAGTTGACGAAGCAAGTTATTGATTTTTTGTTTCAGTGCGTCATCGGGATCTTTGAAAGTGGTTACGACTTCGTAACCTTTTTCCAGAGCCCGGCAACGATGAATATTCACGTCACTTTCAATTTGTGCTTCCAGTAGGAGAACATGGTAAGTTCCGGAATTGGTTGAAATTTCGGTATTGGAATATAAGCCAATTCCTCCCTCAGAAAGATTGAAGGAGCGTAATTTGTAGGTTTGTGCTTCTGATTGGAGGATCACCTCTGCCTCGTAGGCGCAACGCTTACTGAGACGTTGCCGTTCGATCAAGGCGAATCTTCCTTCAGTTTCGTTAGGGTAGATGTCCAACATCTGATCGAGTTTGGTCCGTTGAAGGCTTTTAAGAACAACAGACGAAACAGTACAAAACCCCAACTCTAAAAGCCAATGTCGACAATTCAAATGAACCCCAACCAAGGCCGCAATTCCTGCTGAATCTATGTACTCAATGTTCGCAAGGTTAATCAACACGGGCAAGGGGGGGTCCTTTTCAAAAGCCAGTTGACTGAACAAGGGTTTGAGCGTTTTCTCAAAATGAACGATCGCTTCATTGGTCATGTTGCCTGACGCATACACAATGCAAATTTCAGTTTCATGTTGAATACTAATTTTCAAAAGGCTACTCCCCGTGATGCTGAAAAACTCCCGCTTGGCAGGTGTTCGGTGTTAGTTCTTGAACGAAGAGGTCTATGGTTCTGACCTCTGATGGAAATTTACGGCCCTTCGATACACAACCACGGCTGAGCTTTCCAACATCGACTGTCAGCTTTGTTCCAGATGTTTGAGTACCTGTTCTCCCATTTCAACGCAGCCTATTTGCTGCTTACCTTCCGCCATAATATCTCTGGTCCGGTAAGTCTCAAGGGTCTGCTCTACGGCTCGCTGGATCAATTCATCCGCTTCTTTGAGACCAAATGAATAGCGGAACATCATACCCACTGAAAGGATCGTCGCCAAAGGATTGGCAATGTCCCGACCGGCAATATCAGGCGCAGAACCGTGAACTGGTTCATAAAGACCAATGGTTCCTCCCAGGCTTGCAGAAGGCAGCATTCCAATAGAGCCGGTCATCATTGCGGCCGCATCACTCAAAATATCGCCAAACAAATTGCCTGTGACAATGGTATCGAACTGTTTGGGCGCACGGATTAATTGCATTGCGGCATTATCAACATACATATGGTTCAAGGTGACATCAGAATATTCTGAGGCCAATGCCGTGACAATTTCTCTCCAAAGTTCACTTGATTCCAGAACGTTAGCTTTATCAACAGACGTTAATTTTTTATTCCGTTTTTGAGCTGTTTCAAAACCGACTTTGGCAATTCTTCGAATTTCTGATTCTGAATACACGAGTGTGTTAAAACCCACACGTTCTCCATTACGGATTTCAATACCCTTCGGTCGTCCAAAATAGATGCCTCCTGTGAGTTCACGAATAACCATAATGTCCGCGCCTTCCACGACTTCTCGTTTTAAAGTTGAGGCACCTACCAAGTCTCCGTAGATTTGTGCCGGTCGTAGATTGGCATAGAGACCGAGTTCTGACCGTAAGCCGAGAAGTGCTCGCTCGGGGCGTACTGAGTAATCCAGAGGTTCCCATTTGGGACCTCCGACAGCGCCAAGCAGAACAACATCACCGCTTTTACAGGCAGCCAATGTTTCTTTGGGTAAAGGGGTTCCTGTGAGATCATAGGCTGTTCCACCAACAGGAAATTCAGAGATTTCTAGAGATACATCAAAACGAGAGGCCACAGCTTTTAATACGTTAACAGCTTGTGTCGTAACTTCCTGGCCTATCCCATCGCCAGGAGTCACAGTAACTTTTTTGTTCATAAATTCCTTTACTTAGAAGACTTTTAAATGAGTAATCCGAATATCAATTTAGGGGGTAAGCAAAGTCTCAACTTTATAAAGTCGAAGAATAGTGGTAATTTACTCTTTCTTCAAGTCAGAAAAAAGCCACAAAACTGGTCTTGACCTCTCCTCAAAATCGACTATTTTGCTAATAAGTCAGATGGAGTCCTACAATTCATGGCAATTCCGCTTTGATTGAGTGGTATTCTCTCCGATTTGATCAATTATGACAGGGATTCCGGCACCTTTCATTTCCCAGTTGACACTGTGTTGTCATTCCCGCGAACGCGGGAATCCATCTTCAGTCCGTAGCTTCTGGATTCCCGCGTTCGCGGGAATGACAAAGACTCGTTCAAACTGTAAACTACTTATCCAGGATTTTGAAAGGTGCCGGGATTCCTATAAGTTTTGTTCAAGGGCATCATTTTTGCTGATAGCCACAAAGTCCGTAAAAAAAACAATAAATAAAGCTTGTTCGTGTTTTTCGTGGCTAAAAGAAAAAAATCAGGTCATAGTACAAAACTTTTCTGACCTATAGACGTTCATTTAAATAAACGCATTGTTGAGCCAGTTATGGTAACCCCGGATTTTCGTCTCAGTGAACTTGGGTTTCTTGTTCTTCAAGACGGAGCCCAAGGCTTAAATGAACAGCTATAGCATAATAACAAACAGTATTTAGAACGAAATTTCTAACAATCAATGTAAACCTTAATGAATAGAAATTATGAGTGACTATCCGATGACGAAAGCTGGTTATGCGGCTTTGAAAGCAGAACTAAAAGAATTACTCCAGGTCAAGCGCCCTGCTGTGATTAATGCGATTGCAGAAGCTCGGGCTCATGGCGATTTAAAGGAGAATGCGGAGTATCATGCGGCAAAAGAACAACAAGGTCATATTGAAGGTCGCATCCAAACAATTAATGCTAAAATGGCAAACTGTGAGGTGATTGATATCTCAAAAATGTCAGGAAATAAAATTGTTTTTGGAGCAACGGTTACTTTTGTGGATCTGGATACGAACGAAGAAATCAGATACCAAATCGTAGGAGAGGATGAATCGGATTTAAAACAAAACAAAATCTCGGTGACTTCCCCTGTCGCAAGGGCTTTGATTGGGAAAAAAGCAGGAGATGAGGTGATTATTCCTATTCCCAAAGGGAAGATGGAAATAGAAATTTTGTCTGTTGAATTTATTTAGGAGAACGTGGATGTGTCACCATTGGCGGTTTTTTTAAAAAAAGCTCACGGATTTGCACGGATGCAAGAGTTTGGGAATCAGTATCGGAAATCCACTCTGGGCACGAATTACCAGAAAATCCTGTGATCGACTCCAGTTAAAAAAAGGTCAGAGTCTTTTTGCTTTAATCAAAAGTATGGCAGTGCTGAGTCATCAAAATCTGTAGATTTTGTCACAGTTATGCGCTACTGGATTCCTCAACTTTATTTATTGAACTCTTGCTCAAAGGGGTTAGCGGCCTTTTGAGATTCTTCCTTATTTTTTTGCATCCACTGTCTCATTGACAGTACTCTTTCCCGCAAGTAAGTGTTTTAAATTTTGCATTTGCTTGACGATCCAATCTTCATTCAGAATGAGATTGGCTTCTTCAAAGCTTGTCAATGCCTGAGCTAGGTCCTCTTTTTTCAGATGTTTTCTCGCCTGTTTTACCAGTTCATTGGCTTTTAGAAGGGCCAATTCCTCGTTGCATATTTCGATTTTTTCAAGAACGTCTTCAGCGTTAGGAGCCTCCCGAATTTTTTCAAACTCCTTTTTTGCCGCCAGGTAACGTTCCTTTTCGAAAAGTTTGTTGGCCGTTGCCAAAATTAATTCCACATTTTGAGTTTCATTCATGTTCAATGACCTACTTCAATAAAATTTTAATTGACGTTCCCTGTTTTATTTCTAACTCAGGGGTATATGTATATGCTGAGTTCATCCCTGGGGTCTTATCAAAGACTTTTGCCAGCGATAGATTCCCCCTTTTCCGTCACATGATTTCAGTAAAACAGATTTCCTTCCAGCTTAATCTTCATTAAAATTTTTCTCGGAAAAGAATGCTGTTATAAATTTTTGTTGATTCAGGGGCTCAAATGGTGTGGTGGTGTGAACAAAATATTGCCGCAAGTATCCTTTTTCTGGGAGAAACCTCAGTCAAAGGTCCATGAAGAATCAGATCAGAGTCATCCTATTACTGGTCCACTAAACGGTGCAGGTCAGTAAGATGCTGTGAGAATCTAATAATTCACGATGATTTTCAAGTTGAATCCTCTATGGATCTTTTTCTTTTGATCGCATCAGCGAATTACTGGGAGAACGTTTAGGGCTGTGCCGACCCTGAAAATATTGTTGAAGGGAGCTGCTGTTCACCTTCATGGTTTAGAAGGATCCGCTCATCAAATTGAATCTTTCGAAAAAAAACTAATTTAAAACAGGGTCTCCGTAAAAATGTGTTTGACAAAACTTTATAATTTTTTCTATTTACTCAAATAGCGTCAGTACGTGGAATAGCCCCTCTGGCTAGGCCTCAACCAATTTGATATTTTAATGCAGGAGTCATCATGAAAAAATCCATTATCGCCGTTATCATGTGCTTATTAGTCGTACCTTTAGGGTATGCGAAAACAATTGAAGGGGTTAAATTGCCTGACACTCTTAAGTCGGGTGATATTCAACTGGTATTGAATGGAGGGGGAAAACGGTCAAAATTTTTTATGAAACTTTATGTCGCGGGATTATACTTACAGCAAAAAAGTAGTGAGGCCCAAAAGATCATCAATGATAATCAGCCAATGGCGATTCGTTTGCATATTACTTCGGGTTTGATCACCAGTGATAAAATGGAGAAAGCCACAAGAGATGGTTTTAGGAACGCTACAGACGGAAAGGATGGCAGCCTCAAAACAGAAATTGATAGTTTCATGGAGGTATTTAAAGAAAAAATTAATGAAAATGATGCGTTTGATCTGATTTATAATCCCAATGCAGGGACAGAAATTTATAAAAACGGGACCTTAAAAAACACTATCAAAGGGATGGATTTCAAAAAAGCGGTATTTGGAATCTGGCTTTCTGAGGATCCTGCTGATGGTGATTTGAAAGACGGTATGTTGGGTGATTAATGACGTCCTTTAGGTCTACTTTTTTGAACCCGTGTGAGGGATATCATTAACGCAGAAGCTGATTGATGAGGTGGGATAATTGCTTGGTATTTCCTCCATATATTGCATTTTCGATAGGTTGTAACAGTTTTAGGTATTCCGACTTGTAGGAGAGACAGAGTGCTCGGATTTCCTGAGTTTTTTCCAGCAGTTGATCGGTAAAATAGATAGGGATTTCCAAAATTTCATTCAAATGAGCAATTACCTCCTGTTTGACAGAATCGGGCAAAGACGCAACATTTTCTGTTTCAGGAGCCACGGGTTTTTCCTTCGTTAAATATTTGTTCAAAACAGGTAATAGTTGATGGAAGTCGATCGGTTTCGTGAGATATTCATCAACGCCGTTAACAAGAGCGTGGTTGCGATGCTCGACAAAGGCGTCCGCTGAAATGGCAACGATTGGCAGTAAGGAAAATTGCGGCAGTTTCCTGATTGCGGTGGTTGCCGCCAAGCCATCCATGACGGGCATGTGCATGTCCATAAGAACTAGGTTTGGAGAAATCTCTTTGACTTTTTCTACCGCCTCTTTGCCGTTTGTCGCGACATGAATTTTCAAGTTTAAATCTTCAAAAAGAGAACAAATCATTTCTTGATTAATGTCATTGTCTTCCGCAAGTAAGATGACATTATCCGGGGAATACTGATATTGATTTAAATCGATAACTGTCTCATCTTCTGAAATATTATGCGCTTCTTCAAGAGGAACTCTGATGGAAAAGGTGGTTCCTTTTTGCACATAACTGTCAATTTCAATTGTCCCTTTCAGAAGGTCAACCATTCTTCGAGTAATGGCTAGTCCCAAACCTGTACCGCCATACATGCGTGTTGTGGTAATATCTCCCTGTTCAAAAGCATTAAAGATCGCGTGTTGACGTTCCTGGGGAATTCCGATTCCTTCATCAATGACTTGGAGCAATAACCAATTGTTTTCTTGTGCTGCTCTCATGTGGACTTTTTTGCCCTCGGAAGTAAATTTAAGCGCATTCACTACAAGGTTCATCAGAATCTGATTGAGTTTTGTCCGGTCAGACAGGATCCACAAAGGAAGCGAGGAATCCACTTCGTAGGAAAATTTTATTTTTTTATTCAAGGCCTGAGGTTTGTTGATGTGGTAAACCCCCTGAAACAATTGTTTGAAATTGAGGGATTCCAGATTGAGTTGAATTTTCCCGGCTTCAATTTTAGATAAGTCTAGGATATCATTGATTAATTCAGAGAGGTTATTGGCACAGGTAATGATGTTTTGTAAGTGGTGATGAGAGTTCCCTGGCAGTTGAACCTCTTTGAGTCGATTCAGCAATATTTGGGAAAAGCCAACGATTCCATTGAGAGGGGTACGGATTTCGTGGCTCATATTGGCTAAAAAGCGGGTTTTAGCAATATTTGCCGCTTGGGCTTGCTCCTTGGCGATTTTTAAATCATTTTCCATTTGCTTAATGTCTGTGATATCCCAAATGGTAAATAGAATGGATTTGGGCCGTCCTTGAATATCATGGATCACCACACCTGAGGTGGAGCGATAAACCCAGTATCCATCTTTGTGTTGAATACGGTATTCAACTTCCATTTCTCCACGATCCGCAATTTCATTAAGCAGCTTTTGAGCAATCGCCTGATCATCAGGATGGACTTTAGTGAGTCTTTCATGAAAAGGCTCGCCTTCATTGTCACCCAAACTTGTAGCATAGGCGTTGTTATGTAAGAGGGTGTTGAATTCCATGTCTGTCAAAATCAACCCATCTTCAGAGGCTTCAATGAGAGAATGGTATTTATTTTGAGTTTCTTCTAAAACACGATATTTTTCTTGCTCCACTTCATTCAAGTGAACCCGTGTTTTTTTATCTTCCTTAAGAACATACAAAATAATAAGTAAGGATAAAATAGGAAGAGCCAGGATCACCCAGTCTGTGAGCCTTTGGGTCAACAGATGGATCCCCAAATGGACGGCAATCGACAAGAGGAGTATGATGATCCACAGCAAATAATTATTATAGTTTTTCAAAGAGTGGTGCATAGCTTTACGTGTATAGAGTTGGATAATCTTTGCTTTACTATCATCTGGCGAGAACAACTCATGTGGGGGGTGTCATGAGTGACAATTTAAAATCTATAAAATTAACAAGCGTCTGAACTTAGAATAGCAAAACGAAATACGATTTACAATATAAACGGTGATCTATAAAATAGAGCGAGCAGGATTACTGCTGTTTGTGATCACTTCCTGGTTTGTGAAACAAAGAGCGGTTCAAAAAGAGGAAGTGTGTGTTTTATCGTATTTTGCTCCACTGCTGACCACGTGGAAGGAGCCCATCGGATTTGAAATACCTTTTGGAGGATTTCGAGCAATAATTCCAGTAGTTCCGGAACCTTGTAGTTTTGGAGAACCCCACAAGCCTCCAAAGAAGTGACTTCCTTTTGTAGTTCTGCTGCCGTTGAATGGGGAAAAATATGAGCTAACAAAGCGGTTTGATCCTGGATCGGAATGGTTCCATGCTGAAGGAAGGCGTTGGCTGTTTGGCGTTGAGCACTGCCAATAATTTTTTTTCCGTCAATCAGTAACTCAAACGCAGAAGGCCTCGCAAAGCAGACAGGGGTTGCTTGTGACGGTCGGGGCGAATAGGGTTGAATTTGGGGAGCTAGTCCCAGGGCCTCAAAAAAATCAACAAACCCTTGGGAAATGAACTTGTAAGTGTTCATAATACCTCCGGAAAAACGAGGGTCCCGGGTGTCCCCTATGAGGGCATAGGTGAGGTCCTTGCCATGCAAAACAGCCTTCCCTCCTGTGGCTCGGCGAATGATCTCAATCCCATTGGCTTGACACCAGTCACCGTCGATATCGTCATCTAAATTTTGATTTTTACCGATAGAAAGTGTCAAACGATTCCAGGTATAAAGCCGGAAGGTCGGAGGATTTCCCGGGTGGAATTGTTCCAACAACACTTGGTCTGCGGCCATATTGAAGCTTCCGGACTTGTCAAGGTCTTGAAGCAAACGCCATACTTGTTGCTCCATGACTTCAGCCTTCAAGACGCTCACCAAGGTTCCGTTATCGAAAAACTCCATTTCGTTCCTTGAGTCCTTGTGCTATGAGGCTTTCGATTTCATGCCGAACCTGATTGACCAACCCCACCATTTCTTCTTCATTATCCAAATTCCCTTCCAAATGCATGGGTTTTCCAAAATAGAGTGAGATCTGTGCGGGTAAAGCTATGGGAAGGGCAAGAGGCAGGACCGGTAACCCAAACCATTTTGATAATTTTTCCAAGCGGCCCAAACCAGGGGAGATCTCTTCACAGCCAATGACGGCAACAGGGATGATAGGGGTGTTGGTTTCAATGGCAATCCGAACAAAACCTGTTCCCATTCGTTGAAGTGTATACCGGTCTTTCCAGTGCTTGACAAAACCCCGTTCTCCTTCAGGAAAAACAAGCACACACTCCTCTCGTTTTAGCATTTTGATACAATTGATCGGATCTCCCAAAACGGCCCCGATATCATTGGCAATATTACCTATGAAGGGGGTCGTCGGGAACATGCGTTCAATCATGGAGCGTATGAGACGGGGGCCATGAGGATTGTTGGAAATAGCGGAACCAATCATCATCGCATCCACAGGGAAAACCTGGCCACTGTGATTGGGGACAATGAAGGCCCGTCCTTGAGGGGGGATGTTTTCGAGTCCAAAGGCCTTGACCCGGAAATAGTGCTCATATAACCATTTAACAAAACTCATGCTGATTTCAAGACTCTCTTCATTATAGCCCCAAGGGTCGAATCCCAAGGTACCCATACTTTTAGGCATGCTTTTAACCGATTGATGGACTTCTTCTGAGACGATTCGCTGATTTAAGTATTCTTTTATGTTCATAACTCCTCCGGATAAATGAGCGCATTTAACTAATGTCTCTGTTTAAAAGACATCAGCTCAAAAAAGGGTGAAAAACGTTGTTGTGTTAGTTGATAGGGATTACTAGGAGGGCTATAATCTTCAAGATATTTGATAGGCCCATATTGGGAACTGAATACGGCTTGAGAGGACAGCAGCCAGTTTTTGATGGTTTCATGAAACTGATGATTGAATTCAGAGGCGGTCACTTGTGGATGATAACTCTCAAAAACCCCTTCTACGGGGAAAAGAATATCAAAATCTTCTTCAAACATGGCGGTGAGCAGTTGTTTTAAATAGTTCAGAGAACGTTCTGGATCCCATCCTGAGGTGTGAATCCGTTTGGTCTCAAGCTTCTCAGGATCTGACGTGATCACGGCTCCCTGGATTTTAATATCAGGCGGGAGCAGATGTGCCGCAGAGAGAAAAACCGTATTCAAAAAATGCCGTAACCAATATTTATCCTTGCTTTCTTTGAGTGTGAAGTAGGCCGGCATCCACAAGGCGTCATCACAAAACCACCATTCTGTATGACCTGAGATCTCTATGGTAGTTGGTGTTCCCTTGATAGTTAAAGGGATCTTAAGAGTCGGATAAGCGTGTTGATAGGTTTTGGGAAGTGCAACGCCTTCTTTGAGTCTTCCAAAATGAAAACGCTGTGTTTTGTTCGCAATGATCTGCCAGTCGCTGGTATTCAGAAGTTTTTGAAGACTGCGACACCAACCGTCAAGAAGTTTTAGATGTTGTTGAGCTGTGGCGTCTTTGAATCGTCCTGTGGGCAAGATTCCTTGCAATTCCAGAAAATCAGCATGCTTATAATAGATCGCCGGCCAATCAATCGAGGTCGTGTTGGTGTTAAAGGCCTCGGTCAATACCGTTTGCAACAAATTCCAGCCACCCAGAAAATCGAGAAAGAACGGTTCGTGGATTTCCTCACGGAGGTCCTCTTCCTGTTCATCCTCCAAATGCAACGCTCTTTTGGCTGTGGCCTGTAAGGGACATTCTAAAAAGGCTCGGAGTTGTGCCAGCGAAACTGAAATTTTTTCTGGTATATTTTGGGCGGACAAGGTTCGAGCTTGAGTCACAGACTCATTTTCAAAGAATTTTGAATAATAATTCTGTAACAGGTTTCGAGATGGCGCAGGATAGTGATTTTTTTGAGTCCAGGCGTCTAATAATTTTCGAATTTGATAGCTACGGGCTTGTAAAAACGCGTGCTTATCATAACTGTACCCGTCGTGGGAAGCCCTGGAATTAAGGTCCTGCTTTTGATCTCCAGGCATCAGTTCCGGAAAATAACGGAGGTCATAGGATTTGAGGGGGTGTTGCTTTTTTTGAAAAACGCAGCCTTCCGGAAGATATTGTGTGTCAATAATATTCGTTAATGTCTGCACAATGGAAGACGGGTTGAGAACGTCATCCGTTTTGTCATTGCGAGCGATATAACTTAAGTAAAGACGTTGACGGGTGGAAATTAAAGTTTCCAGAAACATGTATTTATCACGTTCCGCACCAGAAACATCTCCAATTTGACGTTCACGAAAAGCACGACTCCGAACAGGTTCTTTCAGAGAAACACGAGCTCTTCTTAAATCAAGATTATCACTGCTATCCAAGCTGGGAAAACGTCCTTCTCCTAACCCCAGAATGAACACAATTTCAAAGGGAATGGGCCTCATCGGGAGAAAGGACGAGACGGTCACACCTTCTGCGAGATAATGGCCGCGATGGAGTGAAATTTTTTGCTGTTGTTTTTTGAAATATTCATAAACCACGCTGTAACTCATGGGTTGCGTTTTCATCACATCAAATTCCTTCAGCGAAAGAATGCTATTGATGAGGCGTTGAAACTCTGCTTCTTCATTCGTATTGAGGGGCCTGAGATAGGTTTTCAGCAAAGTACATAAATAGTGACTCCACTGCTCACCCGTTAATTTCCATTGCTTTATCAGGTGGGTATCTGCAATCAGAGAGCGTACAATCAGCATGAAGCTTGCGGCCTCTCCTTGTTCTGATGTATCCACAGAAAGCGGAACGTATGGCTGGTCCTGAATGGCATAGGTTTGTGGGTTGTGCGCACTCTCCTGCTGTAAAAACGCACCCATCGTTAAACGCCGGAATCCTTGCTCCCAGTTATACAAATCATGTTTTAAATGCCGGTATCCCCGTTGTTGATTATCCTCTTGATCGATGCCATAAAAAATGGAAAGTTCATCAGCCCATTGTAGCCATTGATCTATATTCTTGGTGGGATGTTGAGGCAGAAAATTAGGGTTGCATAGAATATGAAATAAATCCTTACGAGTATAATCCGTAAAGCAAAGACCCAAGAGTTGAATCGCCCCGTCAAGTAAACGCCCGGCTTGGGTACTGATCCCGTCCATTAAATTGTAGGGGATGTTGTGAAGTGATTGAAATACAAGCTCCAGGTCGGTTTGATAGCTGGCCATATCAGGAATGATCACCGCGATTTGGTTCAGATGAAGTTCCGCTTGAGTTTTCACCAGGTGCCAAATTTCATTGGCAATAATTTCTATTTCCCGTCGTAAATTGGGACAAGCTAAAATCTGGAGGCTTTCATCTTGGGGAACTAGGGGTTCAAGAGGTTTAACGCGCCGAGGTTCTCTGGTGAGTAAATCATATTGGATTTGTCGCAAGAGTGTCGATTTTTGGTTTTGGAGTGGCGAGACAAAAAAAGGCATGAAATGCCAATTATTCCATTCATTCAGCAAACGGATGTTCTCTCTGCCAGGACGGCCCCATGCTCTTAGGAAGGCATTATCCTCCTCATTTTGAAATAATTCTCCTGTTTCCAGCTCATCGGAAGAGATTTTTTTCTCATGTTCGGCAAACGTATGCACATAGTGTTGCTTCCGTTTTCGAATTTGCTCCCGTAAGGTTGCACGAGCTTCCCAGTCGGATTCGACATCTTCCCAAAATTCCATGCAAGGATTTAAAGTATAGACATAAATATCATATTGCTGATCAAACGCGGGAGAAGACAGCACTTCCTGATGAAAGCGGGAAATATACGACATTCCGAAAATATGGAGTTTTTGACGGGATTTAGGAACAGGCGGTTGAAATTTTCGATAAATTTGAGGTAAGGTGTAGAGTAGGGCAGAAGCCATTTCTCCTTGTTTAATACTTGCGTCCGTTTGTTGATTATATTGAGAAATCAGGCCTTGACTGCCAAAAAGCTCCAACCATAAGGCTTTCTGCCACACTTCAATGGTTGCGGCCATTCCCGAAAAACAACTGTTTCCTTGCTGCCATTCTTCAAGCATCTCCCAACGTAAATATTCGTACTGTTGAAAAAGACTCGATAGGCGCTCTGCGAGTTGATAAATCCGAATCTCAATCGCGATTTCTGACAGCTCCGGACGGCCATAAATGTAATCTTTGAGCTGCTGCCATACCTCTCCCGTGTGATTCAGCTTGTCATGAATGATCTGGATCAACAAATGTTGGACGAAATCGGGTCGGAGAAGCTTGATTTGAGTTCGTTGTTGAGAAGAAAGGAGGGTTTCAAAAATGGCTTTTTCCAAGGGCACAAAGCGATAATTTGCGGCAATACCATGCAGTGAGGCTAGCTGTAAGGAGAGCCATTTTTGTAAACTGAAGTTGGGCACAACAATGCTCTCAGGAATAAAGGGATCCTCTCTGCGCAAGTTATGGGCCAGGGGCTGGGTTAAGACATTGAGGTGATTTGAGTAGTATAAATAAGGCATGAATCACGCTTTCAAAGATATTGATCTGAACCAGGGGCTTAGGCCGCATGACCCACTTAGGTCTCGCTTTCGATCCTCTCCAATCCCATTCCCCAAGTCCTTTTCCAAGTGCATATCATGAATTACATAAAATATCCCTTGTTATCTAAATAATTGAGAATGAATTCTGTACTTTCTTGAACACTCATTTTCCCCGTATCAATGGTGATTTCTGGATTAAGCGGTTCCTCATAAGGGGCAGAGATCCCCGTAAATTCAGGGATTTCTCCAGCGCGTGCCTTTTTGTAAAGTCCTTTAGGATCTCTGTCTTCACAGACTGCCAACGTCGAATTGAGCCAGACTTCTATAAAATCGCCTGGGTTCATAATGTCACGAATCCGGTCACGGTCCGCTCTGTAGGGTGAGATGAAGGCGGTGATGGTCATGATTCCAGCATCATTAAATAATTTTGCGACTTCTCCACTACGACGAATATTTTCATTACGATCTTTAGGAGAAAAGCCCAGATCGGAATTCAATCCATGTCTGAGATTATCGCCATCCAACACATAGACTTGAATGTTTTTATCAAACAAGGCTTGCTGAACAGCGTGGGCTAAGGTTGATTTTCCTGAACCTGAAAAACCTGTAAACCATAAAGTAGCGCCGATATGACCATTTCGTTTTTCTCGGATTTCTTTAGTAATGGCACCTAGATGCCATCCAATATTTTTACTTTTAGGTGGATTTGTCATCGTTTTCCTTTGCTATTGACGTTGCTGAACGAATTTCGTTTCAAATTATAGGTTATCCCCCTGCTATATTCTGAAAAAATCAGTGGTTTTATTTCTTGTCACTCTGCAAAATTAGCCCACTGCTTCATAATCATCACTGAAATGAACGTAACTTCAGATCATTGAGGTGTTATTACTTCAAGAGGAGCACTGAATTGTTGCTGCTGTAGGGGAGCACAGATATTATTATCACAAATCTGATAATTCAACTGTCCATGAAAATCATGAACGCCCTTTTTTGTTTCCGGCACAATTCGAAATTGCTGAGTTAAGATAAACGCTCCTTGATGCACTGCAAGCTTGAGCCCCAAGGCTTCATCCCTCATGTCTTGGGGGGAACTCTCTCGTAAAGGCCCATCCGTTTGATAAACCCCGGATTCAAAAGTTAAGGAGGTAGGGGAAGGCCCGTCCTCACCTTGCTTCTGAACAGAATAGATATGCCAGCCGTCTGCAATCGTTCCACGCAGGGTCAATACGGCAACCTGCCCCGCAAACAACCGGGGACGATCAAACTCTGCATAAAGACGAAGCTTAATGAGGGGGGATGTCTTGCTTTTCCAGGGAAAATCTTGCGCGACTGACGTGTGCACAAGCAAAGGCATCAACAACGCCCCACAAAGCAGAAGTCGTATCTTGGTGTGAAAACGGATGACAAGGCTTTTTTGATCCTTTGCTTGAAGCTTAAAAGTTGGCACTCTTTATTTCATTTCTAATTGACTGCTCGAAAGCGAGGATTTAAAATTTCAATTTTTGCAGACTCTTTTAATTGTTTGAGCTTTTTATTAATCACCATACGATGAAGCTGCTCGTTGAGACGACCTCGGATTTTTTCTTTTTTGTCGTTAGCATTTTCCGTATCGAGTTTGCGTGATTTGAGTTCGATCAAATAGACTTTGTCCTCTTTTTGACTGAGGCCATATTTGTTCTTGTCACTGAGTGAAAGTGCCGTTTTCTTAAATTCCTCATTTTCTCCCACATTTTGAAGATAACGGGTCGTGGTAGTGAAGGATACGGTTTCTTCTTTGAGCTTATAAATTTGCGCGATACTGCTCAGAGGGGTTCCTTCCGCGAGATTGGTTAACGCTTTTTGTGCGGTTTCTTTGGCGATCTCTTTTGATTTATCTTGTTTCACCGCCTGGATTACCTGTTCACGGATACCTTCCAAAGGTCTGGACTTCGGCTCAGCAATCGCAACAACGCGATAAAAAACATGCCCCTGGACAGGGTTTCGTTTCCAGTGTCCAAATTCTTCGACTTTCGCATGCCGTAGTTGAGTCGTTAAATCTTTAGCGGAACCCAAACCGGGAATCACACTTTCTGAATCAAACAATTCGGTAGACTCGATTGGGGAACCATAACTTTCTGCGATGGCGGCTAGGTTTTTTTCTAAATCCATTCGCTGTTGCAGACGATCAAATTCTTTATCCAGTTTTTTTTCCGCATAGGATTGGGAGAGTGTTTCGTTGATTTCTTCCTTGACCTCATCGAAGGACTTAACCACCTTGGGTTTTTTGTCATCCACTTTGATGAGATGGAGTCCAAAAGGAGATTCTATGATGGAACTGATTCCCCCTTGCTCCAAAGCAAAGGCGGCTGCTTCAAATTCTGCAACCATGTCTCCCGATTTAAACCAACCCAAGTCCCCACCTTTCGTTTTGCTCAGATCTTCCGAATGCTCTTTGGCCATTTCTTCAAAGTCCGCACCCTCCACAATTTTCGTTCGCAGTGCTTCCAATTGAAGCCGTTTTGCCACTTTGATTTCTTCTGTTGCTTCCGGAGGCACTTTAAACAAAATATGACGGGCTTTGACCTCAGCTTGTGTGGTGTACTGTTCCTGATTTCTTTCATAATAACGCTTCGTTTCACGCTCTTTGACTTCTTTGGTTTTGAAATGCTCCAAAGTCAGTTTGAAATATTCTATTTTGAATTGTCGGTTGGTTTGGAATTTTTGAATATTTTTTTCATAGTATTGACTCAGTTCTTCTTCGGTAAATTCCGCTTTTTCAACAAAGGTCTCCGGCTTAAAATCAACATATTGGACCTCAACTTTTTCATTTTCATTCTGGAAAATTTGATTGACTTCCGCTTCACTGACCACCAGACTACCCCCTAAAACATCCCTGACTTTTTGTAAAAGCAACTCTCTCCTTTGATTGGACTCATACTCATCTATAGTCATCCGGTTTTGTTTCAAAATGGTCTTATAGGTTTCAAAATCAAACCGACCCTCTCTTTGAAAATAAGGTTGATTTTTGATAAAGTCCTGAAGCTCTGAATCCGTAAGCAGAAAATTATTTGAATCCGCCTCACTTAGCAACAGATTCTGACTGATTAATTGATCAAGCACTTGCTGATTCAAGTTGAGTTGTTCTGCAATCTGCTCGGCGCGTTCTCCAAAGTTCTGCTTCATATTTTCCATTTGGAGGGAATAAGCGCGCCGATGGTCTTTCATTAAAATTTCACTATGGTTGACTTTAGCAATCACTTCTTTTTGATCTCCTAAAAAAGAGCCTATGCCAAAAGAGATAATGAAGGTAATGGCAATGAATCCCAAAAGTATTTTAAAAAATAAACTCTGGGAGTGTTCTCGTAGTTCCTGGATCATAATTCCTTCTTTAACTATAACAGTCGGGTTAATTCTGAATATGCGATTAATTAGCTTCAATTAATCCTGAATACGCCAATGATAAACCCTCACTATATTCAATCCCCTGAAAATCTCAAGTAGGGGATTGAAGGAAATTTTACAATTTATGGGAAAGTGTGTTGAAAAGAGGGTAAAATCTTGAAAAATCAAATAAGGACGGCTATTTTGCTAAACTCAACCTCGGCTATAGTCATCGTTTCGCCAATCCAGCAATCAAGCGACTTTCAGGGTATTGCTCCTTTGCTCCTTTTTTCTGGAAGCCGCCGGTCTGGATAAGGGAGGCCTCCGTCGCAAGAGCCATTGAAATAAATCCTGAGGTTCTTGCAGGAAAAAACGTTGAGCGGCGGTGGTCCCATCCGGACGTTTGATAAAGTAGTTGTGTAAACAGGTCAACATTTCCAGACGTTGAGTGGAAAATTGATGAAGGGTGTGATGCCTGAATGCCAATTGTCCATTACGTTCTTCCACCGCCGAGGAAGATCTTTGAAAGAGTTGCGCGCATTCCAGGGCTTTACTTTTGAAA
>JBBCAX010000109.1:0-5429 GCA_051382335.1 Deltaproteobacteria bacterium TL4 | reverse complement strand
CTACAAATCTCTGAAATATCAGTATAATCTAGAATGAATTTAGTGGGAGAGACCTACGGAAAGCAAAGGGCTGAATCATAGAGATAGGCGATTGTGTAAAAAAGCTACGCGAAGCGTTTAGTTCAACAAGTCTTTATGCAAATAGGAATGCCTAACCTCATTTTTTTTAGTTTTTTACGGCAAGCAATTCAGAAAGCCTACTCAGTTGATTCAGGTGTGATTCAACCCATTGATCATTGAGATAGGCGAGAACTTCATGGAGACCGGGGTAAGTTAACAAAAGACGGTTGGTTGCGGAAATTGCATCATTTTCATGATCGATAAGGATCAACCCTTGATCTGCGGCAGAGAGGATGCTTTGCCATAATAAAGGCTGCTCTTGTTTTATGGACTCTATATAAGAAGGTTCAAGCATGACTTCCCTTGTCTGAAGAAATTAGTTTCTATTGTGCGTATGCATCCAATAAATGTTGAGGAATTCCGATAGTTCCTTTTAAATTAGTGTAATACAGATTAGTTTTTTCGAGGATAGCGCCCTGAAAATTCACATCTTTTAAATTTGCGCCCTTCAAACTGGCACCCCTCAGGTTTGCGCCCTTCAAATCACTTCCCTCCAGATCTGTGTATTCCAAGTTTGAAAACATTAAACGTGCGTAACTTAAATCCAAACCATTCAAATCCGCCCCCTCAAGGTCAACACCATCTAATTCTCGAAAACCTAATCGTATGGCCTTTTCCAGTAGAGTCGTACTATAAAATCCACGTTCATTTAACCCCTTGACGACCCATTCAGGAAGACCTTTTGCGTTTTTTAAATTTGCCCCCTCAATATTAACTAAACGTAAAGGGGTTTGTTCGAAGAGAGCCCCTTCCAGGTTGGCTCTCTCCAAATTTACATGAGTCATTTGGGCTCCCTGTAAATTTGCGTTGATGAGATTAGTATGAGAGAGATCCGATTCATCTAAGGTCACATCGCTCAAATCCGCGTCTTTTAATTCCGCTCGTCTCAAATCAACACCAAATAAAAAGGCTTTCTTGAGCTTTGCCTTTGATAATTTGACATTAAACAAAAGGGTTCCCAGCAAGCTCGCACCTTCTAACTGGGCTTCTTGTAAAAATGCGGCACTTAAGTTGGCGTTATCCAGGTTAGCATGATTAAAATTAACTTTTCTTAAATCAGACCAGCGTAAATCCGCGTTTTCTAAATTGGTGGCTTCTAAATTCGCATTTTGAAGATCGACATTCCGTAAGTTAAAGGAGCTCAGGTTCATACCTTTCAAGTGGACGCCTATCAACTTCCTGCTGTTTAAAAAATTTCTTTGAAACTGGCAGTGCGTGAGATCGGTATAAGGTTTGGGATGCTTGCAGTCGCCTTTCGGAACAGGCTTAGGAAGAGCAAGTGGAGGGAACACCAGCAAGCAGAGGAATAGTAATAACCAAGGGGGACTTGTTTTGATTGAAATCATTAGCAACAATCCATGTTCACCGTAAGTTCCGAATAAGAAGACCCACTTCATTTGCGCGACAACACCTGGCCTGAAAAAAAAAGGTCACGCCCCCTTCATAACCATTTAGAAAAAGCCAAAGAAGCATTGGTCCCACCAAAACCAAAAGCATTGGAAATCGCATGCCTTATTTCTCGCTCACGTCCTACATTTGGCGTTACATCCAAGTCACATTCAGGATCTGGATTTTCGACATTGATGGTGGGTGGAACAAAATTCTGCTCCATGGCCTTGATCGTCAAAACGGCTTCTAACGCGGCAGAAGCCCCCAGCAAATGGCCATGCATGGATTTGGTTGAACTGATTGAAACTTTCTTGGCCGCTTCTTCGCCTAAGGCCAGTTTAATCGCATTCAACTCGTTGATATCACCGGTCGGAGTAGAAGTCCCATGAGCATTGATATAATCCACTTGTTCCGGATTCAACCCCGCATTTCTCAGTACCATCTCTATGGATCTCTTAGGCCCCTCGGCTGAAGGGGCCGTAATATGAAAAGCATCAGAACTAAAGCCAAATCCAGAAATTTCACAATAAATCCTGGCGCCTCGTGCCTTTGCGAAGGCTAACTCTTCCACAATCAAAATCCCTGACCCTTCGCCTAAAACAAACCCATCCCGATCTCGATCATAGGGACGGCTTGCGGTTTGGGGTGTCTCGTTACGCGTACTTAAAGCTCGCATTGCGGCAAAGCCAGCAACCGCTAACGGCGTGATCGCGGCCTCTGCGCCCCCTGTGATCATCACGGTGCTTTCCCCGTTTTCAATCATTCTCACAGCATGTCCGATGGCATGGTTGGAAGAGGCGCACGCCGAGACCGTACAGGCATTGTAGCCCCTCGCGTTAAAAATGATCGAAATCTGTCCAGCGGCCATATTCAGTAGCGTTTGTGGTAAAAAGAAGGGTTTGATTCGACTCGGCCCCTGTGTCTCTAAAACGTGGTGATTCTGTTCGATACATAGTAAGCCCCCAATACCGATACCTAAGGATGTTCCAACATGGTCCTGTAGGGACTCACCAATTTCCAAATTAGCATCGGTGAGGGCTTCTTGCGTCGCTTTAATGGCATAATGAATGAAATCATCCATCTTTTTTAAATCTTTTTTAGAGACCAAATCACTTGGTTCAAAGCCCTTGAGTTCTCCCGCGATTTGACTTCTGTATTCCGAAGCATCAAACTTTGTTATCCGATCAATCCCGGACTCGCCTTGACTACAAGCGTTCCAGGAACTAACCACATTGTTCCCTAACGGACTAACACATCCGAGGCCTGTGACCACAGCACGTTTTTGTTTGGACATGATATTTACCGTTTTCCTATAAATTATGCCCTGATTGTTTTACTCAATACCGGAGTAATGAGTGGACGAACAATTATTCCAGAGACTGCGTAATATAATCAACTGCCGCTTGAACGGTTGTGATCTTTTCCGCATCTTCATCTGGAATCGTCAAACCAAACTCTTCTTCCAAGGCCATGACTAATTCCACAATATCCAGTGAGTCTGCATCCAAATCATCTACGAAGTTAGAATCCATCGTGATATCACTTCGCTCGATGCCTAACTGTTCACTGATCGTTGCTACTACTTTATCCTCTATTTCCATGATAGAACCCTTTATATATTATCTGTTATTTTCAAACTTCTGAAAAGCTAAATATTAGAATTGAATGGTAAAAGTCCGCGCAATTTACTTTCCTCAAACTTCGCATGAGGCCTCTGAGGTGTGACTAAAGTATTAAAACTTAGCCGTCTTTTTGGCAAAGTCTGCAAAAAAGTCAATCTTTTTAGCAAGCGCTTTGATTGTTAGTCAATAATTACAGTCAGTTAATGTATATAGATTTTTATTAAAATCGGGAAAAGCTATTTTATGCCCCTAGCAATGCTTTCGAACCGCTTATCCAGCGGGGAGGGTCTTTGATTCTCATTTCGCGGGACTTTTTAAATTCTCAAAAATCATTACTTTTAGTAGCTATTTATGGAATGGATATGTTAAAAAGCACTTAAGATTCGATTTCTCTGATTCCCAAGCTCCAGTTTGGGAATCGATTTATTTTTGAAGCTTCAGTTTCATCCGCTTTGTACCGGGAAGAAATGGAACGAAGCTGGAGCTTCGGCTGATACGTTACCAAGATGGACCTTGGTAACGAAGTAATGTTCTTGATTTTGTTCCCATGAATAACGGTAGCGCCGCACTACTTGGCGGCATTTAGCAAAAAAAGGATGATATGTATTCATTTAACATTGTGAAATCGTTTCCACACTCCATTGATGAAACTTTTATTGCAACGAGCAGGGATTTTGATCCTCTTGCCGATTATATTCCGGATCTGAGCAAAATTGAAACCTTGGAACATGAAAAACTCGGAGAAGGTCGGCATCGGTGGCTTGTCAGATTTCATGCGGAGGCAGGACTTCCCAAAATTGTACGGCCCATTGTAAAACCTGAAATGTTGCGCTGGAACGAAGTCCTGATTTGTGACCAGAATAAAAAAACGATTGAGTGGGAAGTCATCACGGACTACTTTACAGAGTATGTTCATTGCAAAGGGGTCACCTATTACCATGAAACTCCCAATGGTACGGATATCGACTTACAAGGCGGGTTTTCTATCACCCTGGAACGTATTCCAGGCATTCCCAGTGTTATCGTCAAAAAAGCTGTTCAAATTTTAGAACCCTTCATTGGAAAGTTGATAGAACCCAACATGACAGGTTTTTATGAGGCGGCAATCGAACGACTGGAATCCTTGCGTAACGCATCAACTGAAACGCCTTCTTAACGCTTGAATTGATGACTGTGATCCGATAAAAGCGAACTCAAGGGCAAGATTCCGCCATCAACGGCAACCAACCTTGAGAATCCAAACTCGCAGGCCTACGAGTCAGGCCTAAAATAGCAAGCTTTCTGGTGCGCTCGCTTCGCTAAAGCACACCCTCCGTCACATTCTCGGACAGCCACCTAGAACAAATAGGCCGCAAAGGGGGCAAGCATCACATAAACAACAAATATGGGTGGTATTACCATCACAACCTCCCACTCCCGCCTATCTCTCCAAACGCAGACAGGCTATTTGTAGTTCCCCTTCCGTGGAAACCATTTCCTTTCATGCCTGAAAGAAAATATTACAGCATGCGATCATCGACAACCTCTTCCAAACAGAGCGTCTCTTAAAAATATACGCCCAACTCTTATTTTACGCAACACCATTTCCATAAATTCAGGTAAATACGTTCGCTCCATCACGGCACGAAATCTGATTCTTTCTGTGCTTTGAGAGCCAAGGTTTGTGGTCTTTGGATTTTATGGGTTAAAAACAGGGTGTCGTTCTATGGCTTCAATTTTTAATCTCAGACTGGAAGGAATCGGTGCTTTGATATTTTCGTCATAGTTGTAGGTGACAATCACACCTTGGCCTTCTGCCGCAATTTTTTGAAACCGATGACTGATGACTACATATTGCATACTGAATCGATCTTCTTGAATGTCCGAAACTTTGGCTCCAATTGAAAGGGTATCAGGGTAGGTTAAAGGGATTTTATATTTACATTGAGTTGACGCCAAAATAGGACCAATTCTGGTTTCGGACATCAAGTCAAGAAAGTTAATCGCTTCAAAATACTTGATACGAACACTTTCGAAATATCGAAAGTAAATAATGTTATTCACATGCCCAAAGGCATCCATTTCGCCCCACGCTATGTTTTGTACCAGAACCACAGGATAGGGTTTGATTAATTTTTCCATAATGCTATCAAAATTGAGAGGATCGGAGGCCATCGTCAGCATTTCGCCAAGTCCCCTTCGACTTGTATCTTGTTTTAATAACAAGGAATTAGTATTTTTGTTTAAGGAACCCAAGCGTTTTGGAGGAAAATAGATCGATTCGACTTAGTGATTCAATCACGTAGCGAAGCCTAGATC
>JBBCAX010000108.1:0-11856 GCA_051382335.1 Deltaproteobacteria bacterium TL4 | reverse complement strand
ACTGGACGAACTCGATATGAGTTATCGTACAGGTAATGCACTGGTGGAACCGCTTAAATTGCGGGAATCCTTGAATTTACTCAGGGATTTACTATTTGAACAATTGAGAAATAGAGAAAGGAAAATGTATGTCAAAAAAGACAATAGATCAGATAAAACAGGAGATGGATCTTGTTGCTGAAGTTAAAAAACGTGGGATTGCTCTCAAGCCTCAGGGGAAAGACCTGGTTGCGTTGTGTCCTTTTCATTCAGAAAAGACACCTTCGTTCCACATCACCCCGGCTAAAAAAATATGGCACTGCTTTGGATGTGGGAAAGGTGGATCGGTAATTGACTTTGTAATGGAAGATAAAGGTTGGACCCTCCAAGAGACTTTGGCGAGCTTCGATGGAGAATCCAACAAGCAACTATCTGAAAAATCAGATATGGAACAAGATAGCAAAATCCCTTGTGCTTCTCAAGCGGAAGCTGAGGTTTTAAAGGCACTTGAACATTATCATCAGACCCTTCTCAACACACCATCCGCATTGGCCTATCTGGAGAGTCGGGGTTTGAATCAACCCGAGTTGTTGAAAACCTTCAAGATTGGCTTGGCGAATCGCTCTTTGTTTCAGATGTTACCCCCTCAGAAATCGGGAAACAAAGAAACAACCAGGGAACAACTCAAATCCTGGGGACTGCTAAGGGAAAATGGTCAGGAACACTTCAATGGATGTTTGACCTTTCCCATATTTAAAAGCAATGGAACCCTTGGCGAAATCTATGGTCGCAGAGTCGGAAGAGCACAAAAAACGACTATTCCTCATCTCTATTTACCAGACTCTCATCGAGGCGTATTCAACCATCAATCCTTTAGCGGAGAAACTCCCTTGATTCTCTGCGAATGCATCATTGACGCCCTCAGCTTTTGGGTTCACGATTTCAAAAATATCACCGCTTCCTTTGGTGCGGGTGGGTTCACGGATGAAATGCTGGAAGTCATCAAAACAAAAGGAGTTCAAATGATATGGATTGCCTATGACAATGATGAACCAGGAAACACAGCGGCGGATCAACTAGCGAAATGTTTATTGAAAGAAGGTTTTGTCGTTGAACGGATTTTGTTGCCTAAAAATCAGGATGTGAACGAATTTATATTGAGTCAAAGTGATCCCAAAAACGCATTACAAGGGCTTTTGGAATGTCGCCTGTCCTACCTTACTCCTTCTATAAATCAGGTGCGTCCAGGTCCTTCTTCTTTAGCAGCTAGTCAAGCCTTGAAGTGGGATGGAACACAAGCTGAAATCAGCTTTGACAATCGGCACTACCGCTTGCGAGGGATTGAGAAAATCCGCTCTGTGGAGAACTTGAAAATTCAGCTAAAAATTCAGCAAGAGGATTTGTTTTTCTTGGATACCCTGGATCTGATTTCTAATCGTCAGCGTCAACAATTTATCACGGGAGCCTCAAACGATCTTCAACTGAGACCTTTAATCCTCAAAAAAGATTTGGATCACCTCCTACCAGAAATAGAAATGTTGGTTGAGCGTTTATTGAGACAAAACGAGGATAAGGAGGAATCCGTTTCTGTTGAGATGAGTAGCGAGGAGGAAAAGGAAGCCTTGGACTTCCTGAAGCAAAAGAACCTACTCAAACAAATCTTGAAAGACTTTGATACGATTGGTTTAGTCGGTGAGGAAATCAATAAATTAGTCGGATATTTAGCCTCGATTTCCAGGAAACTCGATGATCCCCTGGCGGTCATGGTACAAAGTTCATCCAGTGCAGGAAAAAGTACCTTGCTTGATAGCGTTCTTTCCCTAACCCCTCCTGAAGATTTTGAGAAGTGGACGGCCTTGACAGGTCAGGCGTTGTACTACGTTCAAGAAGATCAATTGGTTCACAAAATCCTAGCTATTTCCGAAGACGAGGGAGCGGAAAAAGCGGGATACGCATTAAAAAACCTCATCTCCGACAAACAACTCAAAATCGCCTCGACCGTCAAAGATCCTAAAAGTGGTGAGTTTGTGGTCCAGCAAAAGATGGTGCGAGGACCGAGCGCTGTTTTGTTGACCACCACACAGGCGGATGTTGATGAGGAATTGATCAATCGTTTCATTCGAATTACGATAGAGGAAGATCGCAAACAAACTGATTTAATTCATAAAAAACAGCGTCAAGCCGAAACCCTGGAAGGATTAAAACAAAAGGTTCAACAAGAAGGGGTGAAGCGCAAACATCACAACGCCCAGCGTTTATTGAAATCCTTGAAAGTGATCAATCCTTATGCGGAACAACTGACCTTTACGACTGATTATTTAAGGAATCGTAGAGACAATAAGAAGTATTTGGGTTTAATCAAGTCAGTGACCTTCCTTCATCAATATCAACGCCCTCGCCAAGTCACCTCCATAGACGATCAATCTTTAGAGTATATCGAAGTGACCCCATCAGATATTGAGGTTGCTAATCGTTTGATGGTGGAAATCCTGGGACGTTGCCTGGACGAACTCGCCCCTCAAACCCGACGCCTGCTCAAACTGATTCATCAAATGGTTGATGACATTGCCAGAGACCAGGACTTGCCATTCTCCGAAATCTTTTTTAGCCGCAAAGCGGTTCGTCAATATACACGCTGGTCGGACTGGCAACTCAAGGTTCATATGAAACGCCTTGAAGATCTGGAATACATGATTTCTCACCAGGGAAAACGTGGACAAAGTTATATCTATCTCGACTTTGAACAATTTGCTCAATATTACTCCTGAATAAAATCAGAGACTTATAAAGTCGTATTAGAATTAATGATAGGTTTGGCCTGAAAAACGGGAAATAATAACCTTGCATTAATTCATTCATAAAATAAAACCACTGATATTATTGAATAATTAAAACTAAAACCATGAATCAAATGTTCAAAGTCCAGATCTATGAGATGCTTTGGAATGGAGAAGGAGAGGATGGTTCCAAGTTTATTCCTGGTCTTATTGATTCCACTCAATTGAAACCCCAAAACTAAAAGACGATGCAAGTTGTAGGGGGCAAACTAAAACCAGTAGCCCCCAAGGTGCCCCAAAGTTGGGGGATGGTTGCGGTTACAAAAACGCCAGCTACCCCTTTGTTTTAGTGCCATAGAGCAAAAGAAGTAGGGATAACCCCAAACTCATATATAGGAAGAAAAAAGTTATGGATATGCATCGTGTTATGGAAAAGTGGTTAGAAGTTTCGAAAACAAGACGACATCCCAATACCTTAAAAATGCACTACGAGCCGTTTGTGAAGGTGTATCTTAAAGCGGTAGGCAATCATGAAATCAATGAATTTTCTCTTGAGCATGTGGATCAATTCATTGCTTATCTGAGAGAAGAAGGATTGAACGAAGTGAGTACCAACATGAAATTGCAACGATTGAAAACCTTTCTCAATTGGGCGTATGATCGAGGCTTTATTGATAAAGTCCCTCGATTCAGTAAATTAAGGGAACCACTAAAGTTACCCTCGATTCTTTCTTTGGAAGAACTGGAACGCCTGTTTCACCGCTTGGCTATGTTACAAGAGAAAGCGGATAACAATTATTTAAGACGTTGTTTCAGACTTCATGAAAGAGCTTTAATGGTGCTTTTGGCAACAGGGATGAGACGTGCGGAAGTTTTTTATCTCAGATGGGATTATGTTGATTTTGGCAGGAAGTGTATTCATGTCAGACATCAGGAAAACTTTATAGTCAAAGAGAAGAAGGAGAAGCGGGTGGATTGTCCTGACTATTTGCTGGCCTATTTGCTGGAACAGAAAAAACTATTCCCTAAAGAGATTTATCTTTTAGACGATGGACATGGAGAAATCCTCTACAAGAGTCCGCACGGTTTAACCCAGGCGTTTAACCGACACTACAAAACCCTTGGCTGGAAAGCCAGATCGATCAAACCCCTTCATGGTTTCAGAGCTTTGTTTATCGACAGGCTTTTCAACACACTCAATATTGAATTGGATGTGGTGAGTGGGATGGTCGGGCATTCCTCGACTAAAGTCACCAAACTTTACTTGTCAAATACAGACCGGAGGCACAGAAATGTAGCAAAGAAATTGGATACCTACGACAAGCGGATCCTAGATGAAAATAATCCATTTTTGAGGAAAAAAGGAATCTAAAAAAAAGGGCTTAAAATGGCTCTAAGCTAGGAATTGCAACAGGAGAGTGTGAGCACCACGTTGGCAAGGTTGTGCTCTACCAACTGAGCTATTCTCGCTTGATGTTTGGCATTGAATGGAGACGACAAAATAATGGAGCTTTGATAAACTGTCAATCTTTTTTCGTAGACAAAACTTATTTCTGTTTGTTATGGATGACTTAGTAAGGATAAATATTGTTGCGAATGTTTGGATTCAATGAGAGGAAAACCCTTTGAGGAGTTTGTTGAATGGGAGAGCACGACGCTGGCAGCATCGGGGTCAGGGGTTCGATCCCCCTCGTCTCCACCAATCTTCCTTCTTCCATCTACTCACAAGTCCTATTTTTAAAAATAAAATAATTATTTTCTTGTAGTCAATAATTTTTTATGTAAGAAAAAATTATGTTGAGTTAAAGACACTGTTTACTTTAAATTCAAAAAATGCCATCGAAAGGGGAGGCTCATGAAAATAACTAAGGGTTATTATGTCATTTGTGTTGTGTTTTTGAGCGTATTCTTAATGGGCATGGGAGGAGGCGCACCAGAACCTCCCACAATCCCTGCCAGTGGTTTAACATTCGTTGATACAGATGGTGATCCTAAAGAACTTGCGGGGACAGTAACCATCCAAAGCGCAAGTGATGAATCAGATATCACGGAATATCAACTTTATTGGGCAATTAGTGAAACCCAAAGAGCTGATTTATCAGAACCTCTCGCCACTATCCCTGCGGATGGTCGTTCCAGTTATACCTATCAACTTCCTGAGAACACCAAACTTTTTTACTCCATCCAAACACTTCAACCTGCCACGCATTTAATTGTTTTTACCAAAAATGCTGATGGCAGGATGGAAGAAGGCGTCAGTACTCCAATTTTGGATAAAGTATATTCCACTCAGACCGCCGCTAATATTAATTTTGAAGACAAAGATCCAGACCTTGAAGAGATTGAAGGAGTTTTAACGATTACTCCAAGCTCCGATGAAACGAGTATTGAAGAATATGTGATCTACTGGGGAGCAAACGCTTCAGATAAACTTTCAGAAAACACATACATCGCTTCCTATCCCAAAACAGGAACGGAAATCACTCACACTTTCGCCCCCAACACTCCCCTTCCAGCGGATGCTACTCATATTTTAGTTTTTACCAAAAATAGCGTTGGTGAAATGTTGACAGGTACAAGCACCGTCATCAAAGATAGTACTACAACCTCACCTTTCACTGGAATTAACTTTGCTGATGGAAACACTGACTTTGGACTTTGTATTGGTGGAAAATGGAGCATTCAGACAACTGATGAATCTCAAATCTTAAAGCATGACGTTCGAATTTATGGAACACCATATTTTTTACACTATCAAAGTGACAGAGTCCCTGGTGGAAAAAATACAATTTTCTCTATCAATCTCACTCAAACTGTGATTCCTGAAGGGGTTGATCTTGTTAGACTAGGTATCAATATCGCTGGAAGAATGACCGGTAAGGAATTTAAAGCGGTTCCTCAGTCACAATATCAATATGAATGGGATGGTACCGATGGTTATGGAAACTTTGTGGATGGAGTGACAACAGCGCGTATTGGAGTAGGCTATGTCAATTCGGCAACGGGACAAACCCAGTGGAACGTGTATACTCACCATATCACGAATTCTACAGCAAAAAATTTAGGGTTGGGAGGATGGAGTCTTAAAATTCATCACTTCTATGATAAACAAACCCAGACTCTCTATTTGGGGAACGGTAGTGAAAGAAAAATCACTAAAACTATTCCACTTTTTGGAGAATACGCAAATACCTTGAATATTGTTTCTTTAGATGGAAGTCAGGCTTATATTTTCAATGAATTGGGCCTTCATTTAAAAACATTAAATACCACCAATGGGAAAATACTCTATCAATTTACCTATGACTCCTCAGGTTATCTAACACAGATAGAAGAACGACATAGCAAACTGTTCTCCTCAACCCTTGAAACAACACAAATACAAAGAAATGGATCAAGACTTAGCGCCATTATCGCTTCAAATGGAAAAATAACGAATATGGAATTAGACGCTCAAGGCTATTTAAACCATATTACCTCTCCCTCAGGTAGGATGTTCCAATTTCATTATGCTGATAATGGTTTAATGGATCGCTTTACGGATGCCAAAAACCAAATCACTCAATATACTTTTGACAAAAAGGGAAGGCTCAAAACGGTAAAAGACGCTTTGGGGGGTATATGGGATAAAACAAGCGGTGTTACTCAAACGGGGAGCCAAATAATGACACAAACATCTCCAATGGGGCGGATTTCAACGATTGAGACCGGAAAACCAAATGTTGGACATTACTACCAAACCAACACGACACCTAGTGGAGAAGCAACAACCACACAACTCATGTCCCCAAATACAGTGGCTACCACTTCAACTAATGGAATGATGACCTTTACTAAGGTAACATCTGATCCACGCTGGGAAGATCAAACCCTCAACCTTGAACAAAATCGGGTAATAACGCCAAGTGGACTTCAATCTGACATCATGGTGACACGTGATGCAAGCTATAGTGCTCCTGGCGATCCACTAAGCATTGAGTCACAAACCGAGACAGTAATCACTAATGGACGAGCTTCAACTCAAACCTATCTTACTGAAAACCGAACCCAAACCTCAATCAGCGCTGCGGGACGAAAAACCATACTTACCTATAATGAGTTTGGTAAAATCATGAGTCAGGAAACTCCCGGATTAAAAAAAGTACTTTATGCCTATGATGAACAGCAACGAGTTAAAAATGTGACTCAAGGTGATCGAACCTATCATTTTATATATAACGCGAATGGCGAAATTGAAAGCGTGGTTGATCCCTTGTTGCGAGTCAATAAACTAAAATACGATGCCAATGGATTGCCTGTAATCAGGATTACCCCTGATCTCTACACCATTCAAACAAGTTATGATGGCAATGACAATATTAAAACGATTCAACCTCCAGGACGTGATCCATATTCCTTTGAATACAACTCAGTAAACCTGCCTACAAAATTCTTTGCTCCAGCTATTGGAATTCAACAATACGTGACCCAATATGCTTACAATCTGGATCGACAACCAGAATTTATGACGTTTCCTGATGGAAGAACGCTTGATTATGTCTATGATTCAGAATCCGCGAACTTGTCAAAGCTGATTACGCCCAGAGGGGAAATCTCATATACCTATTTTCTTTCAACAAGCCAACCCCAAACCATCACAACTTCAGATGGTGCCAATCTTTCGTATCTCTATGATGGAGATTTGCTTAAAGAAGAACAGTGGACAGGGGTTATTTCAGGGAAAGTCAATTTGGAGTATAATAATGATTTCCAGATCACTTCAAGAAAAGTTAATGGAAGCTCACAGATTTCGTTTACTTATGACAAGGATGGAATTATTACGAACGCTGGTCTCCTAACACTAACCTTGGATTCAAATACCGGAGCATTGAGTGGAACGACTCTTGGACAAATCAATACAGTACATTTTTACAATGATTTTGGAGAATTGGCGGAATACCGTGTAGAATCTGAAGGGAATATTCTATATCAAATCAGCTATCTCTATGACAAACTAGGTCAAGTATCTCAAAAAACCGAAAGTATTAACGGAGAAGTAATAACACACAAGTATGAATATGATGCTGGAAATCGTATTAAAAACGTTTACGAAAATGACATTAAAACAGAGCAAATTACTTATGATTCAAATGGAAACCGTTCCAATTACAAAGTAGGTTCTAAATATTTTAATAGTACTTTTGATAAGCAAGATCGTTTAACGTGGTATGCGGGTGGAACTTATCAATACACTCTTAATGGTGACCTAAAAAGGAAAACCACTAAGGAAAACCTTACAACCCAATATGACTACGATGTTCTAGGAAATCTCCGCTCTGTAGCTCAACCGGATGGCAAGCAAATTGAGTACCTCATTGATGGAAAAAACCGTCGTATTGGTAAAAAAGTCGATGGGATATTAACTCAGGGATTTCTTTACAAAGATCAATTGAATCCTATTGTTGAGCTTAATGGGAATGGACAAGTAGTGAGTCGATTCGTTTACGCTGATAAAGAGCATGTTCCAGCGTATATGATCAAAGGTGATAAAACCTATAGAATTATCTCTGATCATCTGGGAAGCGTTCGGCTGGTACTCGATAGTGACACAGGCACTATTGTTCAACGAATGGATTATGGAACTTTTGGGAATGTGATTCAAGATACCAATCCCGGTTTTCAGCCCTTTGGATTCGCTGGTGGACTCTATGATGATGATACCAAGTTAGTTCGGTTTGGCGCTAGAGATTATGACACTGAAATTGGGCGATGGACTACCAAAGATCCTATTGGATTTAACGGTGGGGATACCAACCTTTATGCTTATGTAGGCAGTGATCCAATCAATTCGATTGATCCAACAGGAACCTTGCAACAAAACGCTCGTACTCTAACCTCTGAGGAACAAGTACAAAAATTCATTTTGGGCTTGGCTGCCCTTGAATGGTCCGTTATTAATATTAAAAATGGTGGACAACTTGGCTGGTTCTATTTAGTAGGAAGGTTTGTCTTATCCACTTTAAATAGACTAAGTCAGGGAGCGATAAGTGGTGTAACACCTGAAGGAGCGCAATTTTTTAAAGGAATAAAAACCTTGTTTAACGTCGCTATTATTGGGGGTGTGGGATTGAGCGTTCTCAATTGGTTTGACCAAGTATGTCAAAAACCTGGTATTGAGTGCTTAGGTCATGTCAAAAACCCTGGCGCTGGGGGGAGTTCTACAACTCAGGGGGAGGGTACCGTTTTAGAAGATCCCTCATTAAAAAATAGACATACAATGTGTGAAGAATCGATTCCAAACCCAGAAGAGGAATGCACACATTTGGTAAATAAATCATCAGGGACAACATCTAACGGAATTCATATACCTTATAGTGAGGACTTTCCCTGTGCAAAATACCCTTATGGGCAATTTCCAAATGGATGTAGTGGGTGGACAAGTACCGAGCAAGTGAGGGATCATTGGGGTCCTGTTAATTTTACGGGAGCTTGTGATAATCACGACCGTTGCTTTTATACCATAGGATCAACGGCAGAAGGCTGTAATAAAAAGTTTGCGAGAGATCTTGAAAATGCCTGTGACAGTGACCTTGAAGTAGATGTCTATGATCCAATTTTTGGAAATTATCAGGGTACTATTGATGGCAAATTAAATCCTTTATATCCAGAGTGTCTGTCAATAGCGGCAACTTACGCATCTGTGGTTGCGACAGTCGCAGGTCCAAATTCTCATATTTTTTCTGACGCACAGCAGTGTCAATCGCAATATGAAAGTTATGTCAGGGACTACGAGAATTATATTCAGCAAAAAGGAGGGCAATAATTGATCGCTCTCGATTCCATGATAAAAATTAAGAAAATGTCGCATTTTCTAACGGTATGCATTGTATCTTTTTTGTTAATGTCCTCACAATTGTGGGCGAAAAACCGAAGAACTGAGTTTCCTCTTCAATTGCAGATAGTGGGAAGCATAGGCAATTTTCTACCTTTAGGAACAGTTTCAACAGGTTCAATAGGAGGTGGTTTATCAACTGGATATCACCTGACGTCGTGGTTTTATTTGGGAATGGAGTATTATGAATTGAATAAAAGAATTGATAATAGTCGTGATGAGGATTTCAAAACGCTTCTTGGTATCACACGGATTTTCCCTTTTGATAATTTAGGGCTTTATTTCCAAGGAGGCATAGCAATCCGAAATTGGAGAAAAGAAGTCCGTTATCTTCATAGAGTTCAGCTTTTAGAAAAAGAAAAATGGTCAAACACAGCGGGCAACTACGGCATAGGATGGAATATTATTAACTCAGCGAGAGTGTCTTTGAGCTATGGTATAAACAATATTACAGGAGAAAGTTCTCAACTTACAGAGATAAGGGATCTTAGTGGAACGAGAACAGAAGAGGAAATACAAATGAAGACGAACAATTATAAACCTGAAACTCAAAGAATATATCATCATTTGGGGATTGGATGGAATTTTTAAACATTATCGCAAAAAAGAAAAGGAGCCAGGCCAATAGTGCACACGTAACCGTAAGATTGAGAGATCATCGTCAAGGAAAGGGAATGGGGATAAACCTGGGATGATGAATATTCAGATAAAGAATATTATTTAACTGATAAATAAAGTGATTCGACTTCTGTACTTTATTGGGGCTGTTCTATTTTGTGATTTTTTGATAGGAAGGGGCTTTGGTTTTGAATTCCATGAAACATCCCCCTTTCCAAAAATCACCCGATGAGTCGACCCAGCGAATATACGTACAAAAGCACCCCCTCAAAATTGATAAAATTGTTTCGAGAGGCCCGAGACAACTGGAAACAGAAATATTTAGAGAGCACCCAACACAACAAATATTTAAAGAATCGCATTTATTTTTTGGAAACGAGTAAGGATCCAGGATTTAATAAAGTCCGAAACTACTATTGCTGCAGGAATAGCGACATAATTCCATTGAGGCAAATATTCGTCAAATTGAAGCCGCATGTTTTTTCTAAAATCGAGAGCCACTTTGCGTCCAGTTTCAAAGGTTTTATCGAGAATGGAAGTAAATACCCTTAATCCCGAAGAGGTCTTTGTTTTGGCGATCAAGTCCTTCACCAATTCAATACTTTTGAAAACAACCCCTTTACAAGCCCTTGTCACAGGAGGAAATAAGCGGTGTTCTAGGGGGTTATATTTTGAGGTATATGGTGGGGTGATGAAAAGAAAGGTCAACTAGCATTCTTAAGTTGTTCCCGTTTTGCTCCATAACAAGTCACCTTGTTTACTTTTTTATATATGCCTTTAATGATATTTTTGATTAAACTCAACTTTTCTTGCTTTTTACTATTTTCGGCTTTATCTCTTTCCAAAAAAGGAAGTATTGATGTTTTTTGAGTGATACGAATATCATCTTTTTCAGAAGGCTTGTTGTGTTTTGCATACAGGTCAGCCAGCATTTTTCTTTTCGACTGTGCTGAACTTCCAATATTTTCCTTTTGCCACAGAGTCACCATTTTTGTGGGCGTATTTGTCATTGCGGTATAAATCACTGAGGAGTTCGTTGGGGCTACAATTGCGGCGACCGCTAAAACAAAACCTGTGAATCCGTTTTTATTTTGTGTTGCTTCTAAGGTTTTAAGCTTTCCAAAAACGGATTCTATAGATTCACTAGCCCCTAATAAACGTTCTTTGGGTTTAGCCTTCATGGATTCCGTCTCCACAAACGCAAGGAGTTCGGATTGAATTTTGGAGGTTTGCTCGTTGTTTGGTAACGTGAGAAATTGACGTTTTAACGCTATCAAACTTCCATGTTCAAGACCATTGTTTCTCACCAGTGACTCTGCCTCGCCAATAGTCCGCATCAAGATTGCCCATTCACCAATAACGTCAGAAAAATCCTTCACCCACTCCATTTTTTCTTCAAATTTATCTCTTGGGACTCCTTCGGGGAATTCAATGCCTGGATTTTCATGAAAAAATATCATTTTTTCTCCCCAGTGAATCAAATCATTAAGGTTCATGTAGCGAGCTTTAGTTTTCTGACTTGGAGGCGATAAAGGAAATAGTGCGGTTTGCCGTGTACTGTTCTGCGTTTGAGCTGTTTTTTTTGTATACTCGATCCACCGCTCATCCCTG
>JBBCAX010000107.1:0-5744 GCA_051382335.1 Deltaproteobacteria bacterium TL4 | reverse complement strand
TAATTTTAATGCCTTTTCTGGAGATTGAGATTCTTCTGTCATAAGACTCCTTTAGGGTTGGGGTTGAAGTCCTATGATAACTTTCTATCCTTCTGAAACACAATCTTTTTTTTATGAGAAAGCCGTGGGGATTACATGCCCCGCAAACGCCAAATCAACCGGATGGTAGGCGAGGATTACATGCCCCGCAAACGCCAAAAATCGTATTTTTGACGGGCACGTAGTCCCGTCCTACCATAGAACTGAACAGCCCTGGTAGGGTGGGTTAGTTACGAGGAACGAGTAACGTAACCCACCAAAAAAAGCGGGGTTGGGTCTAACTTCGGCTAGGGGTAGCCTCGGGTTTCGCCCCGAGGAACAATGTGCGCAGTATCCCCTGGGACGAAACCCAGGGCTACCGTCAAAATTGCCGAACTTAGAGGCAACCCCAAAAAAGCTTATACTATCCATGCCTCGTTTTTTGGTGGGTTACGCTGTTCGTTCCTCACAGCTAACCCACCCTACAATTTTTGAATTTTGCGACAACGACTAGTTATCAATCTTAATTGAAAAAGGAGAAATTATGAGTTTGCTACGATTTGAGCCAGAATGGGAAAATCAGCCCCCTAAAAAAGAAACCTATCGCTCCATTTTTAAATGGGGTGATCCCCAGGAATTCAAACATCCAAATCCCAGATTATACGAAGCGATGAAAGAAACGTTTGGAATGACCGATGAGGATTTTCAGGAAAAACAACGAAAGGGTGATGAAACGGTCACGTGTGATCAACCGATCAAACTTTCCGATCAACAGCTCAAGCAATTTCAAAAAATTGTGGGTGAAGCCAATGTTGCCACAGATGATTATTCAAGAGTCCAGTATTCCAATGGAAAAACCCTTGAAGAGGCCTTGAAATTAAGACGGGGTATTAACGGGAAGGTCGCAGATGTGGTCGTACATCCACGGGATAAAGAAGACGTGCAAAATCTGATTGATTACTGCAACAAAGAAAAAATTCCGGTCTATGTCTATGGAGGCGGATCCTCAGTCAATATGGGGTTTAAATCGGTCAAAGGTGGAATCACCATGGTAATGAATACCCACATGAACAAAGTTTTAGAATTCAACGAGACCAATCAAACCATTACGGTTGAGGCAGGAATGATGGGACCGGCCTTTGAAAAAATATTGAATAAAGCGCCAAGAAAACTCAATGCGTCTCATGCTTATACATGCGGTCATTTTCCCCAGTCCTTTGAGTATTCATCCGTTGGAGGCTGGGCCGTCACCTTGGGCTCAGGACAGCAGTCTTCCTATTATGGGGATGCCGCCGATTTAGTGGTGAGTCAAGAGTATGTAACGCCAAGAGGCTCATTTAAAACCCTGGATTATCCTGGGACAGCGACAGGTCCTAAAGTCAGTGATATGATGTTAGGAAGTGAGGGCTGTTTTGGGGTTTTAGTTGCGGTGACCATGAAAATTTTCCGGTACAATCCCAAAAACAGGAAACAGTTTGCTTTTATTTTTCCTGATTGGAATTCCGCTGTTGACGCAGGAAGAGAGATTTGCCAAAGCGAATTTGGGATGCCCTCCATTTTTCGCATTTCCGATGCGGAAGAAACCGACATTGGCTTAAAACTCTACGGTTTTGAAGGAACGCCACTGGATGCCTTAATAGGGCTTAGAGGATTTAAACCCATGAAACGCTGTCTTGTCTTGGGCCAAGCAGATGGAGATCCTGATTTTTCAAAATTAGTTAAGAGAAAAATCATCAAGATCTGCACTGCTCATAAAGGAATGTATCTCAGTGGGTTCCCTGTAAAACGGTGGGAACATGGTCGTTTTAGGGATCCTTATTTACGAGAGGATTTGAATGATTTCGGCATTGTCATTGATACTTTGGAATCAGGCGTCACTTGGGATCAACTCCACATTCTTCATCAAGGTGTGCGAAAAATGATCAAAAGTCGTCCCAACACCATTTGCATGACACATGCTTCCCATTTCTATCAACAAGGAACTAACTTATATTTTATTTTCATCGCCAAAATGGATGATCTTGAAGAGTACCGTAAATTTCAGGATCAGATCATCGAGAGTATCCAAAAACATGGGGGTTCTTTGAGTCACCATCATGGCGTTGGAAAGATGATTGCTCCCTGGATAGAAGAACACTTGGGAAAAGAACAATTGGAAGTTCTGCGGGCCTTGAAAAATCATTTCGACCCCAATAATATCATGAACCCCGGAGGAACCCTGGGTTTGGATACCTTGAAGCGGGAATATTAAGGAAAATTATAGGCCGATGAGTTGCCCCCAATTAGAGGCGTCATGGATACCTTCCGAAAATGGGGTGCGTTTGAGCGGCACAGACGTACCCCAAAGTGAAAAACGCACAGGTTTATTGAGTATTCTGTGTTCAGCATTGACAAATGGCACTATTCTGTTCAACAAATAATAAAACCCTTGATTGATTGCTTAAAATCCAGAGAGCATTGAATGGAACAGGATGGGAAATAGGCTTTCCGTTCTTAAAGGAATTGCATACTGTAATGGTTCCTGCTCACTGTTCAATCAATTCCTGTAACTTGCTAAAAGGAGAAGGACATGAGCCAAGAAAAAAAGAAAACAGCACCTAAAACAGCCGACCCTGAAAAAAAGAAAACAACCTCTGACTCCAAAACTAAAACTGTAAAGAATAAGAACAAAACGGTGACTGGTAAAAAAACAACAGCCCAGATAGTGACCAGTCCACCTCAAGAATCAATAGAGGAAAACTTCGATTTCGTAGAATCCCTGGTCGAACAAGTTCCACATCCTCTTCGGAACCCGGGAGCGAAAACTTCCAGTTCCATAAACGCACGGAAAACTAAAGTCGCAAGTCCGCCTCAAGCACCAATAGAAAAAACCGCCAGTTCAAAAGGCGATCCTCAAAAAAGTCCAGCACGAATCACTCCAACCGAAATACAATCCAATAGAATTTCCAGGAATGAGTATGAAAATGAGTTGGCAAAACTTCACCGGGAATTGGTCAAACTTCAATATTGGGTTTGGCAGCAGGGATTACGCCTGGTGATTATATTTGAAGGTCGAGATACCACGGAGAGACGTGAAATTATCAAGCGGGTTATTGACCCCTTGAATACGAGAGGCGCCACTGTTGTTGCCTTAGGGATTCCCTCTGATGTTGAAAAAACACAGTGGTATTTTCAACGTTATATCCGTCATCTTCCGGCAAGTGGAGAAATCGTCTTATTTAACCGAAGTTGGTATAATCGTTGTACGGTGGAACGCATCATGAAATTTTGCACGGATCTTCAGTATAAAGAATTTTTACGATCGTGTCCTGAGTTTGAAAGAATGCTGGTTCGTTCAGGAACCATTGTATTGAAATATTGGTTTTCCGTCAGCTTTGAGGAATATGAAAAGCGCTTGAAAGAACGAGCTTCCAATCCCATGCAACGTTGGGAAATTAGTTCTATTGCCTTGGAGTGTGCCAATCGTTGGGAAGATTATTCCAAGGCCAAAGATGAGATGTTCTTTTACACCGATATCAAAGAGGCTCCTTGGAGGTCCGTTGACGCTGACGACAGTTCTCTTGCTTGCTTGAACTGTATTCATGATATTTTGAAAGCAGTCCCTTATGAGGATATCTTGCCCGGTCCGCTAGACATTTCGCCTATACGCCCCACGGGAGACTATAAACGTCCACCCAGGGAAGACAGCTTCTATGTCGAGAATGTTTATCAACAAACTTAATCGCCACAGCGGAAATACCTAACATCGCCTCTTTGTTTAGTAAACAAACTTGGATGCGTCAAACTGAGGGGGATGAAGGCAAAACCCTCAGTTGTCCCTCGCTCACGGTTAACATTGTGAAAAACTTGTGATCTCGCCAGAAAATATCCACCCTGGAAGCCTATTCTTCTCCATAAAAATTGTTTTCAAACCACAGCGCCAATAAAAAAGATTGACACTTTATCAAAGCTCCATTATTTTGTCGTCTCCATTCAATGCCAAACATCAAGCGAGAATAGCTCAGTTGGTAGAGCACAACCTTGCCAACTATATATTCTCAGACAGAAAACATTTATCATATTCATTCAGCTTCTTTGACGCCTTCCAATGCCTACAATCTGTATCCGATAAATAGAGTCTAGTCACCCTTTCATTCGAGTGTCCTAACATACTTCTGACCACGTCTAGTTCAATCTCAAGTTCATGGTACAATCGGTTTGCGAACAAAGCACGGAATCCATGAAGAGGTTTTACCTTTCGATTATTCCATCCTAATGCTCGGTAATGGCGGTTAAATGCCTGTGTTAAAATTGAGGATCGTTATACAGTATTTCTCCATGTCCATTATCCAATAAATGAACATCTTATTTTGCTTTTTAGAAAGCGTTCATAAATCCTGTAACCGATAGAAGTCTTATATATCAAAGGATTCAACCTATGAACGCTTTCGTTCATAGCGTTCATAGGTTTGGTTATTTCTTAATAATATTATGGACATCAAAAAAATAACGTTCATAACCCCAAAGTTAGTATTTACAACGGATAAAAGCGTTATGAACGCTATGAACCTATGAACGCATCTCTGACAGACATTGCGACTAAGAAAGTGTCAGAAAAACTTTTTTGCGTCTTTCCTCTTTATATTCAGTTAAAATCTTATTTTTAACTAACTCATCAATGAATAGTCCACATTCCTTGTAGGGAATGTGACGTTTCAATCGGTGTTTTATATCGTCTTTCGTCGCCTTTCCTTCCATCGCCCTGACTTTTTCTATAATCATTGTCTGCTGTTCCTCTTTTTTACTTTGAAAAACGATATGAAAAGCTTTTTCGATGTTTTCTTTGAGATGATTAATCAACAGTGTGGCAAACAAGGCTGTTTCTTCATTCACCTCCTTATCCTTTCCCCTGATGCAATGGAGTATGAGGCAAAACCTTAAAACATAAGTTCGTAGTTTGCGGATCGGAGAGTATAGGTAAGGATCGACATCTCTTGCTTCAACATTAAGTTGATGTTGATATTCTCTGACAATGTTTTCAGCGTTTTCATTAAAATGGTAAATAGTTTCATCTTCCCGATCATTGATTAAACACTGGAACAATCGGGACCTTTCAAAAGTAGTTTACACTTTGTTGTCATTCCCGCGTAGGCGGGAATCCAGTCTTCGATACAGGGCGCTGGATTCCCGCGTTCGCGGGAATGACATCTCAACGGATGGAACGACAAACTGTAAACTAAAATTCAGCATTTTTGAAAGGTGCCCGAGAATGAAAATGTTATATAATACACCACTGAGGCTGAAGCGCTCGTTTCTCATGTTAGAGACTTGACCCTGTCGCGTAACCGTCATGGCAGATTGAACTGCCAATCCGTGTGATGGTAATATAAAATAGTCAATATTTTCATTGAATTAAGTCAATATTTTCGGGCTTGGTCGTAAGTTCGGCCACCCTGTCTAAAAATTAGTAGAAATTGCAACTCAATCAGGAGTAGTGTATTAACAATTTTTCAAAAATCATGTTAACCCTCTCACCCGAATGAACCATGCAATCAGACTCTAATCCTTTAGAAGAATCAACATCAAAACGATTTTGGTCACGCTCAGAAATCGTAGCCAACGTGATCGATTTTGAACAACGCACCAGAGAATTGAGCCAACGTCAATGGTGCCAAGAAAATGATGTTCCACGCTCTACCTTGCAGAATTGGCTTGCTCGCAAAGATAACATTGAGAGTGATATTGAC
>JBBCAX010000106.1:0-8620 GCA_051382335.1 Deltaproteobacteria bacterium TL4 | reverse complement strand
AACATGGGGAATTCCTCCTGAAAAGTTTGTTTTGTTTCGTCACAAACAAATTATCAGATTGTTCCTCATGTTTCAGGTCATTTAATTTTTTGCGTTTTACGCTGCTACAAATTTGGCGAAGGTATTGTGATAAGCCTGCGGGTCCGGCTCCGACAACCGCAATCCTTTTTTTGTTTTTCGCGGGACGGCATTTCAATTTAGCTTCATGTCCGGCTCGGGGATTGAGCAGACAGGAAACCGGTTTTCCCGCAAAAACATGATCCAAGCAACCTTGATTACAGGCAATGCACGTGTTGATTTCGTCAGCACGTCCCTCTTTAGCTTTAAGCACAAACTCGGGATCTGACAATAAAGGACGTGCCATGGAGACCATATCGCAATCGCCTCTGGCAAGGATCTCCTCAGCGATCTCGGGGGTGTTGATTCGGTTTGCCGCAACAACCGGAATCTTCACTTCGCCTTTGAGTTTTTGGGTCGCCCAGGTAAAAGCGCCCCTGGGGACCATGGTCGCAATGGTCGGGATTTTCGATTCATGCCAGCCGATGCCTGTGTTAATGAGCGTTGCTCCGGCCTTTTCAATTTCTTTAGCCAGCATGAGGATTTCCGCCAGCGTGCTCCCATCTTCTATCAAATCCAGCATGGAGATTCGATAAATGATGATAAAATCAGATCCCACCGCTTCGCGTACCCGCCTTACGGTTTCTACAGGAAAACGAATGCGGTTTTCATAGCTTCCGCCCCATTTATCGGTGCGTTTGTTGGTCCGTTTGACCAAAAATTCATTGATGAAATAACCTTCGGAACCCATGATTTCCACCCCATCATACCCTGCGTCCCGGGCCAGTTTAGCACAACGGACAAAATCTTTGAGATGACTGTCCAATTGTCTGGATTTCAGTTCACGCGGTTTGAAAGGATTGATCCCTGATTTAATCGCGGAAGGCGCGCCACTGAACGGATGATACGCATATCTTCCGGCGTGGAGAATCTGCATACAGATTTTTCCCTCTTCAGCATGAACCGCTGTGGTTATCAGTCGATGGCGGCTCAACTCACTGCGACTGGTGAGTTTTGAGGCAAAAGGGTAGAACCACCCTGTTTTATTTGGTGAAAATCCTCCGGTAACAATGAGCCCCACTCCGCCCCTTGCTCTTTCCGCAAAATATTCCGCCAAATCCGGAAAAAATTTTGCGCGATCTTCTAGACCTGTGTGCATTGATCCCATTAAAACACGATTTTTCAGTGTCGTAAAACCAAGATCAAGTGAAGCTAAGAGATGTGGATATTGCGTAGCCATAGTAATCCTTTTGAGTGAAAGGTTAAATCCTCGTGATTGAATCATGAAGGCCGCAAAATGATTCAATCACGCGAACTTCGCAAGACAGAACAACGAAATCAACACCGGAATGTCTTTCCATTGAATATGAGCACGCATGGTCTTTAAGACCTCCATACTTGTCAGGTTAGGCCTGTTTCAATCCAGGCTAACTAAACCGAATGGTTCTGAGGCGGGTTTGGGCAGCTTCAAATTCAGCCAGTTTGTGCGACTCGATTGTAGTGTGTGCTTAAGTGAAGCGAGCGCACCAAAAGCATGGCTTATCTGAGCAGCATGATTTTGTTTCCGCTGACTCAGACCGATTTTTATTTTCAAGAAACCTGGCATTATTACTGGGGATTTTTTCCCAAGAAAAACATCGGGTTTGATCTGTTTAGTGTTTTTGCCGTGATAGTATGTTCCTTGTGTATCTACCTGTTATTCAAAAACTACAGAAGTGAAACCGATTCATCCAGAAAACGTCAGTTGTTCTATTTTTTCTGGAGTGAAGTCGTCATTATCTTTTTGAATCTGGAAAACATTCCGGCGATCAACGGAGTAGAACTTTACCCTTTAGGTAATTTCACTTTCCTGCCTATTCTGCTTCAGGGCTATGCTTTGCTCCAGCGTTATCAATCCTCTGTGGTTCATCTTTTCAGGAAGAGTCTCCACTATGGCTTTCTCTTGGGGCTGCTAGTCTCCGTTTCTCTAGTTCTGGAAAAAACATTGGTCCCTGTGCCTGTCATCATTTTAGGATGTGTTCTTGGATTTCGTCCTTTGAATCACCTGGTGGAGCGACTCTTGAGTCTGGTGTTCCCCACGGAACTTCGCCACTGGAAACGAATTTCACAAGATCTCCATATCAAATCTTGAATTCGACTTTGGCGACCCCTTTCCACCGGATGATGTGTATTTTCATGATGAGGAATATGTGGACTAAAAAAAATCCTCAGACATGTACAAGGGATAACTCCGTCTAAAAGTCATCTATTTTCAGCAAGTTAAGCGCAAAGATGAAGAAGAATCCTGAAAGAAGTGAGTTACGTCCGGCAAAATCCTCAAAAACGTAAAATCGTCTTCAAAAACCCCGAAAATAATCCTCAGAATTCGTAAAAAAATCCCAACTCGCTCTTGCTCAATTTTTGATTTTCCTATAGATTCCCGAAATGCGCCCTGCTGAGTAGCTCAGACAGGTTTGTTCGTGCCTTTTCTGCGTTCACCGTTGCCATTTTCCCTCACTTTATGTACAAAGCTGTAAACCAAAAGAAACTTACAAAGCTTACGGAATGAAGTCAATAACAATCTAACCCGAATCCACCACATGGCACGGCAAAAACAAGATTTCACACAAAATAGCCCGCAATTGCACATGATTTACTCCGCAATACGCGATAATCACGCACACGGGACTGTGGGAGATTTTCTTAAAGAAGCCCTTTTACCTCGCTCTGAAGTGTCCATTGTCTCAGCCTATTTTACCATCTACGCCTACCACCGATTAAAGAATAACCTGGATGAGATTCAGCACCTGAAATTCCTGTTCGGCGAACCTACTTTTATCAAAGCCATAGACCCGGACAAGGTGAATACACGAGATTTTAAGATCGAGGATGATAAAGTCTTCATCCCCATTGAAAGCAGGCTGACCCAAAAAACAATGGCGCGGGAATGCTCCGATTGGCTCAAGGGAAAAGCGGAAATACGGTCGATGGTAAAACCGAATTTTCTACACGGGAAAATGTACCATGTTCGGCAGGAAAGCGGCATTGAAAAAGCTATCGCCGGTAGTTCTAATTTCACGGTCAACGGGCTGGGAACCGGTGAAAATAAAAACATTGAACTCAATCTGGTGATTGACAGCGATCGAGACCGACACGAATTAAAAAGTTGGTTTGACAGTATTTGGAATGACCCAACAGGATTGGTGGAGGATGTCAAAGAACAGGTTTTAAAATACCTTGCCCAATTATATATCGAGAATGAACCGGAGTTCATCTACTTCAAAACTCTGTTTCATCTTTTCGAGAACTACCTGGATGAGCAGAAGCAGGGAGGATTGCTTGACGCGCGTACCGGCTTTTACGACAGCGAGGTTTGGAATATGCTGTACGAATTTCAGAAGGACGGGGTGAAGGGGGCAATCAATAAAATATTAAAACACAATGGCTGTATTATTGCCGATAGTGTGGGGTTGGGGAAAACTTTTGAGGCACTGGCGGTGATCAAATACTTTGAACTCCTCAATGCACGGGTTCTCGTGATTTGCCCTAGAAAACTAACCGGCAACTGGACGATTTATCAGGCCAGCCAGAATCATTCGCTCAATCCCTTCAAGAAGGATCGGTTTAATTATTCCGTGCTGTACCATACGGATATGGGGCGTGTGTCTGGATATTCCGACGCAAATGGGATTGATCTGCAAAACTTTAACTGGGGAGCCTACGATCTGGTTGTTATTGATGAGTCACATAATTTCCGAGGGAACCCTCTGGAGAAAAAAGGAGAGGACGGCACCATAAAAATGAACCGGGCAAAATGGCTGATGGAAAAAGTGATTAAGTCTGGGGTGAAAACAAAAGTGCTCATGCTTTCCGCTACACCGGTCAATAATACGCTGCGTGATCTGCGAAACCAGATATCCTTTATCACAGAAGGAAAGGATCATGCCCTTTTTGAAACCTGTAAAATAAAGGATATTGGCTTAACGCTTAAAAATGCCCAGACTCATTTTACCAATTGGGCAGACTCCAAAAAAAATCCGCAAAGAACCATGAAACAGCTTTTGGAAAAACTGGATTCCTCGTTTTTCAAACTCCTGGATGAACTCACGATTGCCCGTTCCAGAAAACATATTAAAAATTTTTATCGGCTTGAAACCATTGGCAGTTTCCCTGAACGAAAAAAACCTCTCTCGGTTTATCCTGATATTGATTTGGAAAAACGATTCCCTTCGTATGACCGCATCAATAAACAAATCCTTGAATACAAACTATCCGTATTTAACCCTTCTGCTTATGTAAAATCAGAAAAACAGCAAAAGTACGAAGCAATGGCTGGTATGCAAGTGTTGGCTTTCAAACAATCTGACCGTGAATATTACCTCATTAATATGATGAAGGTGAATTACCTGAAAAGGTTGGAAAGTTCGATTGAGTCTTTTGAAATTTCTCTGGAAAGAACCATACAAAAGATTGAAACGCTGGAAGAAAAAATCAAAGCGTTCCTGAGAAGTAAATCAACAACTCAGGAAGAAGACCTGAATCAATTCACTCCTGATGATGTAGAGTTTGAAGAAACGGAAGATGAAATGGACTCATGGCAGGTGGGTAAAAAATTAAAGTTCGACCTTGCCGATCTGAAACTGGATCAATGGCTTGTTGATTTGGGCAAGGATAAAGACGCTTTAATTGATCTCCTGAATAACGCCAAGGCGGTAACCGTTGATAGGGACGCAAAACTCAAAGAACTTAAATCATTGATTCTGAAAAAAATTAAAAATCCTGCAAATATCAACAATAAAAAAGTGCTTATCTTCACAGCCTTCTCTGACACGGCACAGTACCTTTATGAGAGTTTAAAAACCTGGATTAAAAATGATTTAAAACTACATTCGGCTCTGGTGTGCGGAAGCTATACGCAGACAACCTTCGGGAAAACAGATTATGACAGCATTTTATTGAATTTTTCACCCGTTTCAAAAAACCGATCCCAAATGCCAGATCTTTCTCAAAAGGAAGAAATAGACATCTTGATTGCGACAGACTGTATCAGTGAAGGTCAAAATCTCCAGGATTGTGATTTTCTGGTAAACTATGACATTCACTGGAATCCTGTAAGAATTATTCAACGCTTTGGCCGTATTGACCGCTTGGGAAGTATCAATAAAACAATCCAACTCGTCAATTTCTGGCCAACCCCAAACCTTGATAATTACATCAATCTGAAAGAACGGGTTGAGGCTCGTATGGCACTGGTCGATGTAACAGCGACCGGAGAGGATAATCTTCTGAACACAGAACAGCTTCATGATTTAATATCCGATGATTTGAAATACCGAAATCAGCAGTTGAAAAAATTGCAAAAAGAAGTGCTTGATCTGGAAGATATGGATGAAACCGTATCGTTAACTGATTTCACCTTGGATGATTTCAGAATCGAACTTTTAAATTTCCTGGAGAGTAACCGAAAAAGGCTCAAGGAAAGTCCATTAGGTTTGTATGCTGTGGTTCCTTCACCCTCCGGTAACCATGCGGAATTACTAAAAACCCGAGAGTTTTCCCCCTCTGAAAAGGAAATCATCAAGCCAGGCGTTATTTTTTGTCTATCGCAAAAAGGCGACAGTGACGGCAATGAAGCAGTGAATCCACTAAACCCCTATTTCCTGGTCTATATTCGTGATGATGGAACCGTGCGGTATAACTACACTCATGCGAAACATATTTTGGAAATATACCGGATGCTATGCCAGAATCAAACAGCGCCCTATGAAATGCTCTGCGAACTGTTTAACAGTGAAACAAATCATGGTGAAAGCATGGATGGATATACTGAACTGCTGAAAAAAGCAGTCAATGAAATCGTTCATATTTTCAAAAAGAAAGATCATCAGAACCTGACATCAGACCGAGGAGCATTGCTGATTCCAAAAGCAAAACAGTTGAACGAAATGAAAGACTTTGAATTGGTCACTTGGTTGATTATTAAATAGAGGCGAGTGAAGAAAAAAATGAAAACCAAAGTTCATAAGATTGAGGTATCCCATGACAGATAAAGAAAAACTGGAACGTTCCATTCAATCCACCCTTAAAGCCTTTGCCAATAAGGAGGTTTCCCAAAACGCATTGGCTTTGTTTTCAACGCTCGGCTACAACACTGAACGGCAGAACCCGTTTCCACAAAAGACATGGTCGTTTTTTAAGGATTCTTTTCTGGACGGCAATACCCGGTTTCATGAGGAAAAGGCTCTCGTGAAAGACTGGAAAGCGGTTGACCTTCTGTTTCAGTTAACCAAAGAGGAACTATCACTCCAACTAGGACGATTTGACACCAAGAGGGTAAAATGGGAAGGTGAAGATAAAGAAACGGTCATTGAAACCTACCTCTTTTTTGCTATAGAACTTTCAAAAATCGACTATTCCAGAACAGCTCTAGCCCAGATTACCCGTGAGGTGAACAAAGTATTCCCTATGCCGGTGATGATTCTGTTCAAGCATGGAGAATGGATCACCCTTTCGGTCATCAATCGCCGTCTCCATAAAAAAGATGAACAAAAAGATGTGCTGGAAAAAGTAACGCTGATTAAAGATATTTCCGTTGAAAATCCGCATCGGGCTCATATTGAGATTCTCTTTGATCTTTCTTTTGAAGAACTTAAACGAGTTCACAAGTTTACCAACTTTGTGGAACTTCATCAGGCATGGCAAAAGACTCTTGATACCAAAGAACTCAACAACCGCTTTTACCGAGAGCTTTCCAACTGGTATTTTTGGGCAATCCACGAGGTAACATTCCCCGGGGCTTCTCTGGAAGCGGACAAAACCGGAATGTTTCATCAGGAAGACAAAGTTCGAGAGCATAATGCCAAAAACCTGATCCGCCTTCTCACCCGCATCCTCTTTGTCTGGTTCATTAAAGAAAAGAATCTGATTCCCGATGAACTCTTTGACGAAAATTATATCAAAAGTCATCTGATCAATAACTTTGAACCCCGCAAAAAAGGAAAATTTGATAACAAAAAACTGGGGAGCTCTTACTACCGAGCCATTCTATAGAACCTCTTTTTTGCCACACTCAACCAGACCATGGGAAAAAGAGCATTCCGCAAAGAAGGCCAGAACATGAATGTAACCAATCTGATGCGCTATGAAAACTACTTTAAAGACCCTCAGACGTTTTTGACACTCGTTGAGAAGGTTGTCCCCTTCATGAATGGTGGACTGTTTGAATGTCTGGATACTCCTGATCCAGAACTCAAAGGTAAAAAGGGCGGAGATGTTATTCTTTATGAAGATGGCTTTTCTGATAGATCAGATAACACACTCTGCGTGCCCGATTATATCTTTTTTGGTATTGGGGAACATGCCGACTTGAGCGAAGAACTTGGGGATAATAAACAGAGGGACGTTATTGTCAGTGGACTCTTTAATATTCTGAAATCCTATAAATTCACCGTTACTGAAAACACGCCAATTGAAGAAGACATTGCCCTTGACCCTGAACTTCTGGGACGTGTCTTTGAAAACCTGCTGGCCAGCTATAACCCGGAAACAAAAACCACAGCCCGTAAGCAAACAGGCTCTTTCTATACCCCTCGGGAGATTGTCAACTACATGGTGGATGAATCCATCAAGGCATATCTCAAACAAAAATTGGAAACTAAAGCCCACATGCCCCCTGAAGATGCCGAGGTTGGGCTGGAATTTCTCATCGGCTATTATGAAAAAGAACATCTCTTCAATGAACAAGAAACAGCAGTTTTAATCCATGCCCTCGACAATTGCAAAATCCTTGACCCTGCCTGCGGTTCCGGTGCTTTTCCCATGGGAATATTGCACAAATTGGTGCATATTCTCCACAAACTAGACCCACAGAATAAACTCTGGAAAGAACGCCAGATTGAAAAAGTTCAGACGATTGAGGATGCCGAAATTCGTGACCAGGCGATTGCCGATATTGAAACAGCCTTTTCCAGCAACGAACTCGATTATGGACGCAAACTCTACCTGATTGAAAACTGCATCTACGGTATTGATATTCAGCCCATTGCCATCCAGATCAGCAAACTCCGCTTTTTCATTTCACTCATTGTTGACCAGAAAACCGATAAGACCAAAGACAATTTCGGCATCCGTCCTTTGCCCAACCTGGAAACCAAGTTTGTGGCGGCCAATACCCTCATTAGCATCGCAAAGCCAGCAGATCAGGGAAACTTGTTTGATAGTGAAGAAGTCAAAAACTTGGAAGAAAAGCTCAAAGACGTGCGACACCGCCTGTTTTCCGCTAAAACCCCGCCAACCAAACGCAAACTGAGAGAAGAAGACAAAACCCTGCGAGAACAGATGGGCAATTTGCTGATTGCTAATGGCTGGGACAATGAAACTGCTTGTCAACTCGCTGGCTGGGATCCCTACGACCAAAATATCAGCAGTCCTTTTTTTGACATGGAATGGATGTTTGGGATAAGCAGTGGGTTTGATGTGGTGATTGGGAATCCTCCTTACATCCAGATTCAGAATTTTAGCGGAAAACAAGAGCAGAAAGCTTGGGAAAACCAGCATTACGTCACCTATGCAAAAACAGGGGATG
>JBBCAX010000105.1:0-12052 GCA_051382335.1 Deltaproteobacteria bacterium TL4 | reverse complement strand
ACGTAAAGAGAACGCGCAGTCAGCATTAGATGAATTAAAAAAGGCTCTGGTTGATAAACTCCCACAGCCAATCAAAAAATCATGAATTGCCGTTTTTACTAGCGAAACTTATGGGACAGGGTACTAGGAGGGTAGAGCAAGAACGAGGCTCAACTGGATCTCCGTGAGTTGCTCCACCAAAATTTTCTCAGCTATGACGGCAAGGGACCTGTACCCAGCCAAATTCACAGTTATCTTTCGACCAACTGGCCTGAACTCCGCAACCTTTCTAAAGAGGATCCCACCCTCCAAGCCAAAACCAGGAATCGCTGGTATGTTCCTGATCCCAACAAGGCGGGCGACCTGGAAAAACTCCGCGAACGGGCGTTGTTGAAGGAGTTTGAAAACTATGTGGAGCAGGCTTCCAGCCTGCGAAAGCTCAAACTCTTCCGGCTGGAAGCGGTACGGGCAGGATTCAAGAAAGCCTGGCAGGAAAAAGATTATAGCACCATCATTGAGGTGGCCCGTAAAGTCCCTGACGACGTGTTTCAGGGAGACCCCAAACTGCTTATGTGGTATAGTGCTCAAGGAAAGTTTTGTCCTGGGAACGAGGGCATCTTGCCCTCACTGGAGGGCGGGACGCCCTCCCCCCGAGACAAAACTTTTCTGGACATCTATACGACCAGGCTGTGACACGATCAGGAGGTGTATAATGGCAAAGATAGAAGGCTTCAGAATACAGAACTTCAGAGCATTGAAAAATATCACACTTGGTCGTTTGTGGAACCAGCAACAAACCGAACCACTTACACCCATGACCGCAGTCATTGGTAAAAATGGAGTTGATAAAAGCACTTTGTTTGATGCTTTTGGTTTCTTGGCGGATTGCCTAAAGTTAGGAGTCGAGGAAGCCTGTGATGCTAGAGGGCGAGGTGGTTTCGCCAAATTATTATCTCAGGGGCAAAGCGGTCCCATTGGGTTTGAGGTGTATTATAAGGAAGATGGTAATGCTCGCCCAATTACCTACGAACTGTCAATTGATCTTGATGATTCAGGGAGACCGCAAGTTCTGAAAGAGCGACTCAGACAGCGACGTAAAGGTCAAAAACCTGGTTGGCCTTTTTCCTTTTTAGTTCTGAATAGCGGTAAAGGTATTGTTTGGAAAGGTGAACAGGAAGGTCGTCAGATTGATGAAGGTAAGGGAAATTTTGACCTGCTGGATCTGATGGAATCCCTTAAATCAGACGAGACAAAAGAAGAATCCAGGACAACCGAGGTGGTAGAACTTGAGGACAAACGCAAATTAGGAATTGCCACATTGGGAGCATTGAAACAGCATCCGAGAATTTCAGCGTTTCGTAGGTTTATCGAAGGTTGGTACCTCAGCTATTTCACTCCAGATTCCGCACGTAGTCTACCGCTTGCAGGCCCACAGAAACATCTCAATATACACGGCGATAATCTTGGCAATGTCGTGCAATTTATGGAGCGTGAGCACCCCAAGCGTTTCCATGCTATTTTGAACAGAATTGCTGACAAGATTCCAGGAGTAGACAAAATTGACACTGAAAAAACCAACGATGGTCGATTGCTACTCAGGTTCAACGACAGAGGCTTTCAGGACCAGTTTTTCGCACAACAAATGTCTGATGGAACACTCAAGGTCTTTGCTTATCTTCTGTTACTGGAAGACCCAACCTCACCACCGTTCCTCTGCATTGAAGAACCGGAAAACGGCTTGTACCATAAGCTGCTCGAATCTCTGGCCACAGAATTTCGTGAGCATGCGACTGGCCGCAAAGGAGGATCTCAGGTTTTCATTACGACCCATCAACCCTATTTTGTGGACGCGCTGGAGCCCAACGAAGTTTGGGTCCTTGAAAAAGGTGCAGACGGTTTTTCAACGATACGCAGATCAAGTGATGATGCCATTGTCAAAAACATGGTAGCCGAAGGATTGCCTTTGGGCGGGCTTTGGTACAGCGATTATCTGGATGCGAGGTAATAATCATGCATCCCCCAGTTTTCGTTACTTTCAAACAAAGATTCATGAACTGATGGAAAGACATTTCTGAAGATAAAATTATGAATATCAATGCGAGCATTATAGACCAGCGGGTTACAGGAATTGTGGAAGATCATCCTGAATGGCTGCCTGCTGGAAATGACGTGAACAAAAAGAAATCCACGGCATTTGTCCTTTTATGTATGTCTACTTGTCTTGAGATACTCATGGATGAATCTGCCGAACTGATTACGGAAGGTGGTAATGACGCTGGAGTGGATGGATTGCATATCGGAGAGGTAGAGGATGGAGAGTTTATGGTCACCATCTTTCAGGGAAAATATAAAATCAACGACCTTGAAGGGACAGCCAACTTTCCTGAGAACGGCGTGCAGAAAGCCGTGGATACGGTGAGCGTGCTGTTTGATCCATTCAGGAAGGTGACTCTGAACGATAAAATCGCTCCCAAAATTGAAGAGATTCGTTCGTTGATCCGTGACGCTTATATCCCCAATGTGAGGGTGATCCTTTGCAATAACGGTGAGCGTTGGACCGAACAGGCAGAGAACTGGATCAATGACGCCAAAAAGGATTTTGGAGACAAAGTCGATTTTGTCCATTTTAACCATGACTCTATTGTCAACATCCTTCAACGAGTCAAAAAAGTGGACACGACTCTGACGTTGAATGGTCAGGCGATTGTTGAGGATATGAATTACATGCGTGTGCTGATCGGACGGGTATCCGCTCAGGAAATTCAACGACTGTTCAATGATCATGGCGACAAACTTTTAGAACGAAATCTCCGTCGTTATCTTGGCCTTCACACAAATCGAGTCAACACCGCCATCCATGAAACGCTTTGCGATCCCCAGAGATCAGACAAGTTCTATTTCTACAACAACGGGATTACAGTGGTTTGTGACAAGTTTGATTACAACGCTTTTCAAAAATCAGACTACAAGGTTCAGATCAAGAACATGCAGGTTGTTAATGGAGGCCAGACCTGTAAAACCATCCAGGAAACCCTGAATGGCAGCTTACCCAATATAGCTGGAGAATCGGCCTATGTCATGGTTCGTATTTACCAACTGTCGGAGACCCATAAGGATTTTGTGCAGGATATCACCTATGCGACCAACAGTCAGAATCCTGTAGACCTTCGTGATTTGCGTTCCAATGATGAAATCCAGAAACAACTGGAAATCGGCATATCTGATCTTGGATATCAATACAAACGGCAGCGTGAAGAAGGAGGAGGTGGGTCCAGTGTGATCACCAGTTCTACTGTTGCCGAATCGGCGCTTGCTATTTGGAGGAAAAAACCACATCAGGCAAAATTCCGCCGTAGAGAACACTTTGGAAAATTGTATGATGATCTTTTCAAGAATCTGAATGCGGCTCAGGCGTTACTGGCCGTGTTGATCTTTCGCCACGTGGAGAACGAAAGGAAACGTCCCACGACATCAACTCCAGCAAGCTTTCTTCCTTATGCGTCACACTATTTATCCATGCTGATCGCTCATAATCTTTTAAAGGATCGTGGGACAACACTGGACCAGGTTTCCCATCGTAATTTTCAGGAGATACTTAAGCATTTTGAAGATAATCGTGCCAAATACCACAATCAGGCTGTGGAAACACTCACAGGTGCACTGGAAACATGCTACGGCAGCAGAAAAATTTCATTACAACAGCTTTCCGCCACGTTCAGGCGAGGGGATCTTCTGGAAATGTTGGAAATTGAAAATTGAAGAATTGATACCCCTATTTCAGGATAACGACCACCTGATCGAATCGCTGGAACAACAATAAATAGAGTAACCACATTAAAGCGGGGATGTGATGTCTGAAATAATACATCTAATAAAAAAATATGCTCCTGTAGATTGCCGAATTGCGTTGCATTTAAAAAATGATTCAACGATTGAAGGGACTATTATCGAAATTACTGATTTAGGAGTTGTCGTTCAGATTTCTGGTAAAGTCCGATTGGTGCGTTCAGATTCTATTTTGGAATTTGAAGTATTAGAAAATTCTTTCGTTGCAGATAAGGAAAAGCAACCTACAAATGACCTAAAAGAATCTCCTGAAGAATCTTCTGAACAAACTAACCTTGCAGACGTTCCGATCCCCCAAAAGGAGACAACTTCAGATAAAAAATATAAAGAACAAGAGGCTACAGTTGTTCCTGAACACGAAATCAAAAAACAGGAAAAAATCCCACCCTTTGCTTTCTCAGCTTTTCAAGCGCCACCAAGTATTACGCTACCTCCTGTGGATTTTAAGATAAAAGACCTAATCAAAGAAGATCAGCAGGATCTGTCACGAATCAAAAGTAAGTACGAGCATGCGTGTAAAATTAAGGAAATGAATCGAATTAATGATTTGTTGCCTGAAGTGTTGCGTTTTTCAGAACGATTAAAAAGCTCTAATGTTTATTATATCGCTGGATTTATTGCTTTGGCCATAGATAAATTCCCCATAGCGAAAAGTGAATTCCAAAAAGCATGTCTGACCTATAACGAGAAAGCCTTGCTTGGATTGGCACGTATCTGTGTTGTTGAAAAAAAATGGGAAGAGGCCGTTCAATGGTTAATACAATTATTTTTCCATGATGAAGAACGAGAAGAAAATATTAACGAAAAAGAAATATTAATCTCTATTGGTTCATGCCTGACACATTGTGTTGATAAAGAATTAAGAGGGTTAGCGGAAATTCAAAGCAAATTGATTACCGAAGAGGGCAAATACCTTTATCATTTGTTATTGGCGTATGCTTTAAAGGAAAAGTACCCTGAATCTGCAGAAGCTGCCTACAATGGTGATGTGATTGAGGCATCAAAGATGGCAATGGCATCAGCAGTTTTTCAACCGATTAAAGCACCTGTGATAGAACCAATCCCTCAACCAATAAAACATACTTCATCTGCAAAAAATGAAACGACATTATTGGGTTACATAACCGCTGTATATCCAGAGAAAGGCTACGGTTATATTAATAGTAACGATCAAGAACCATTTTTCTTCCCAATATCAAATATAACGGATTACGAACTCAAGCATAAACTCTTATCGAATATATCAGGCGAAAAGGTATCATTTTATAGAGATATAGATCCTGATAATAAGAGAGGTAGATACGATGTAGCAAAAAAAATTACTTGGGTCGATTCTGATAAAGAAAAGAATCCGATTTCTAGTCCATTCATTGCTTTACCAAAAGGAAACAAAAGTTATTCAAGCGCAAAAATAGCTGAGCAAAATGGAGAATTTGAAAAAGCAGAATCATTATTCAGAAGTGTAATAGCTGAAAAAGGGAAATATTCACAAAGCGCAGTCAAAGACTTAGCACAGTTGCTGAATCGTTTGAATCGTGGGGAGGATGCAATTAAACTGTTGGATGAGCATCGTACAGGTTTTGAAGATAAGAAAGCGTTAGATAACCTCAAAACTCAATTTTATATAAAATTAGGGAAGTATGAAGAGGCGGCAAAACTTCTACGGCAGTTAAAGCAGCAAAGTTCTTCCGCAAAAGAAAGTTTGAATTATCTCCGTCAAGAAGCAACCTGTATGATGATGTATGGGGATATTGATCATGCACTTAAGATTGTGAGGGAAGCTCAGAAAAAAGCACCCTATGATGAACAACTATCCGGTTTCATAGATAAGTTAGAATCCTTTAAAAAACAGAAATTTTCATCTGATTATGAAGAGTTACTATCTTTGGCAGGGTTTAAATCTTCATTATCAAAGTTTCCACAAGATTTGATTAGATTTTCAGATTTTACTGGAGTTGATGAACGAGCTAAAGTCAGGGGATACTTCGTAAGTAAAGACTTTAAAGAAGTAGACATTAATTTGGATAGAATGGGAGGACGTCGCCCAAAAGATAAGGCAAAGTTGCTTATCACGTTGGCAGCAATGGCTGAACGCTCACCTGAATCAGCAGGGAATAAGAATCCCTCTCAATTGATTGGAAGAGCATTGGCATTTATGGGGGAAGCCGCAACATATGATGGAGTTCATCCAGATGTTAGACGGTTTTATCTTCTTGAAGCATTGGCATTACCAAGAGATGACCGTAGTTTTAAATTTCCAATTTCCTTCCTTATAGCTACTTATTTACCGGAAATACCAGAACCAGGAGAATTCATTTCTGAAAATGATTACGATCTTAATATTGTACTTGGTAAACTTGAATTTCACCCGAAATCATTACAATCTTTTATAGATGATATGTATTATTTTGAAACAATTGATAAACATATCGTTGAATATTTACTGAAATTGATTAGCAAGAATTTTCCTCATCTCAATAAACTCCTTCCTTCAGACAAATTAAGAGAAAATAAAAGTGACAGTATCCTTGATTTGCAAAGGAAAACCAAGGCTGACCTCAGATCATTAATCGATAAAAACTACTTAAACTCTGCTGATTTTGATGAAACATCTGCCAAACTGTTGGAGTTAAAAGACTCAATGCTGTTTGAATTAGATAAAAACCGAATATTAGAACTCAGTAATATTACGAGTGACGTTGCTAGATACTGGAATGAGCAAGATTACATAGAGAAAGAATCTAGGTGTTCCAGGTTAATGCATGAATTAAATCATTTGATTGACGACATTAGCCATAAGCCAACAAAAATTTCATATGAGCATATTTTAGAACTTGGACGAAAATTAAGAGAATCCATTAAACATGATTTTAACGAATACTCAAAAAAAGCAATTCCTCAGATTGAATTAGTGAATGTGCTATCGGATGATTTCTACGTATTGGTGAAAGACACAATTACACTCAGGTTAGAAGTTTTTTTAAAGAAAGGGAGTGCCCCCATTGAAGGTGTTGATGTAAATGCTGTGGAAGAAGATGGAATTCTTGTGCTTCATGAGAATAAAGCTCCCTTTATGCTTAAAGGAGGAGAGCGGAAAGAAATTGAACTTACTATAAAGCCAACCATTAAGTATATTCAGGAACAAGTGTTTACAGTTCGCTGTTACGTAAGTTATCGGAATCGGCAAGGTGAATCGGAAAAAAGTAAAGAATTTTCACTACCCATACGTTTGGGAAATAGTAGTTCTTTTACCGAGATCATGAACCCGTATCAACACTATGCTGGAGGAAAATCTGTTGAAGATCCTTTTATGTTCAAAGGTCGACAAGAAATATTGGAAAGAATTGTCAATGTAGTTACAGAAGGATCAAATGGTCAATGTTTTGTGTTATATGGGCAAAAGCGATCAGGTAAAACGTCAATTCTCCATCAAATCAAAAGACGATTGAATAAAGATTGTGTGTCTATTTTATTATCATTTGGCGAAATAGATATAGATTATGAAAAAAAGCAGGTTAATTTTATTGAACTATGTGCGGACAAACTAAACGAATATTTTGAGGATGAACTAAATCTATCTATTAACATCCCTGCAAAAAATGAAATTAAGGAATACCCAAATGAATCCTTCAAGAAGATATTTAGGGACGGGACAAAGCTATTAAAATCAAATGGATTTCATGCTCCCAAAATTATACTGCTGATTGATGAATTCACGTATGTGTATGAGTACATTAAAGAAGGTATTGTAGCTCCAACATTCATGAGAACATGGAAAGCATTATTGCAGCTTCAGATGTTCAATGCAGTAGTTGTTGGACAGGATTCAATGCCAAAGTTTAAGCAGGAATTTCCTAACGAGTTTGGAGTCACTCATGATGAACGGATTAGTTATCTGTCTTATGAAGAAACCAAAGCTCTCGCTGAAGAACCAATTTTGTATGATGGTACTTCACGATTCAGAGGGCATGCATTTGAACGTTTGTTTCAATTGACAGCTGGAAGTCCATTTTACACTAACATTATTTGTGACCGTCTAGTGAGATATCTTAACACTAAAAAATCGTCATTCATCACAGAAGCTGATATTGACAATGTTCTCTATGGTTGGAAGGGAGATAGCAATGAGATGTCAGGCTTGGTATTAGGAAGTGACATTATGCCAATCGAAAGATTTGACCCCCTAATTACCGCAGCTGGTGAATCCGTGAAAGATTTTACTAGGGAGGAATACTTGGGTATTTTGATGCCAATCGCTGAGAAACGAAATAATGCAACTGTAAGAGATTTACCCCAAGGAGATAAATTGAATCTGATTCTCAAGGACATGCAAGAACGTGAAGTCATTCAAAGCGTTGATGCGCAACATTACAAAATCAGTGTTGGTCTTTTTGCTGAATGGTTAAAATGCAATCAAGTTCTAGCTGGATGAATAAAATGCAGAACAATCCGTATGTTGGTTATGGAAAGCCTGTTCAAGGGGAACGATTAGTTGGTAGACAAAAAGAAATAGAACATCTCATCAGCAGGCTTTTAGATAGTACAGCGAGTTTAAGTATTATAGGACAGAGAAGAATCGGAAAAACGTCACTGATTACTCATGTAATAAATCAAAATATTCAAAATAAACTGATTCCAATTATCGTTTATTGCGATCTTTCGTCATTTCCAAATATCATGAAACTATTCGATTATATTTTGGAAGAAATCAACGAATATTTTGATCGAAATCAACTAGAGCCTCCTTATAACTTTCAGAAGCAATTGGATAAAGTAGTGGACGAGGATTATGACGCATATCGACGTTTCCGAAGGGCATTAAAAGCTCTCAATACAGCTCATATAACAACCAAACTAATCATTGACGAATTTGATTATGTGAGAAAATTTACCAATGCCCAACAAGTAATTCAATGGCTGAGAGAAATTATTGATAAAGGCTATGAAACGGGAATGTCGATTGTGTTTCTTTCCAGAAGATCGTTATATGCAATTGAATCTCATTTTGCAGACGTTTCCAACCTGGATGGTGTCTGTGAAAAATTTTATATCAAACCTCTGAACCAAGAAGGTTTGAGAGAAATGGTTCAGCGTGGACATGAAGACTGGGAAATGTCTGAGGAAGAATTTCAGCTTCTTTATTGGTATACAGGAGGATATCCCTATTTAAGTGAGATGGTTTTGTGCCATGCATGGGAGCATCAGTCAATAGATCATTCTATCAGGATTATTGTAAGCGATCTCTATGATTTTTATGAACATCTCCGTGAAATCCTTAATGAAGATGACTTATTCCAACAATTACAAAAAGCTGTTGTCGGACCCAAATGGGATCTTAAATTAGATGCAGTATCTAAATTAGAGAGATATGGGTTGATCAAAAAGGATATTGATTCTCAAAGATATTTGGCTTGGTCAGAACACTTTCAACTGTACCTTGAAAAATGTTCCAGGGAGCAGCCCATTTGGAGTTTGTGGAGTGAAACTGAAATATTAATACGGGAAACCATTGCTTCAGTATGTGAAAATAGTTTGGGCGATGAATGGACAAATAAATTAAAACAGAGAAATAATAGTCTTCCAAAGCTAATTAACGATTGTGAAGAAAAAATAGGCCAAGAACTTAAAAGTTTTGGTATCAATGCCTCAAATCAATGGTTGGATTATACCTATCCCAATGACTTGTGGAGTATTATTTCTTCAGAATGGGGGAATGGATTCCAGGAAATATTGGAGAGACACGAACAGCAAAAAAATAAGAAATACTGGAATGAAAGATTTCAACTGCTCGCTAAAATAAGAAATCCAATTGCACATAATCGTGAACAATCAATTAGCGAAAGTGATTTAACACTTGCACAAGCATATTGTCAGGAGTTGTTGTCACGCTTGAGAATACAGTAAATATTCCATTCTCTGATTTTATTGATCGTTTTTTTTTGCATTTTGAAAACAATGGAATGGAAGAGCAACACTGGTTATGGAGTCGTGAGCATCGACAGGTTTGTAAATTGTTGGATCAGCATACGTTATGGGGAAACCAGGTGGTTCGGATCTGGCTTCCTGGTGCGGATGCTGTGGTGAAAACTTCAGCGGATCAATTGGTTCCACTGGAGCAAATGCCTCCCATGAGTTCCCATGAACTGAAATACCTGGTGACGGCAGCTCGTATCTCTGACCATCTCTCCCACAACATTCTTCGCCCCCATTGATTCCTCCGTCATACCGCTCCCTCATCAGATCAGAGCATTATCTCAGGCTGTTTCATCGGATCGTGTTCGCTACCTGCTGGCCGATGAAGTGGGACTGGGCAAAACTATTGAGGCAGGTTTGATCCTGAGAGAACTCAAACTGAGAGGGCTCGTTCAGCGAGTTCTGGTTGTAGCTCCTAAAGAGTTACTGACTCAGTGGATCTCCGAAATGAAAACCCATTTTGATGAAACCTTCCACCTGATCGCTCCCAATGAATTTGAGGTGTATCGGAAATTCACAGATGATTACAACATCTGGAATGGGTTCAATCAAGTGATCTGCTCCATGGATTCCGTGAAGCCTTTGGAAAATCGCCGTGGATGGTCGGCACAACAGATACAGCAATACAATGAGGAACGGTTTGAAGGGCTGATCTCATCTGGCTGAGATTTGGTGATCATAGACGAAGCCCACAGGCTGGGAGGAAGTACAGACCGTGTGGCTCGTTTTCAACTGGGGCAGTGGTTGGCGGAAGCAGCGCCTTATCTCTTGCTGTTGTCCGCCACTCCTCATCATGGAAAAACAGATGTTTTCCACAGACTGATTTCCCTGCTGGATCCACAGACGTTTCCTGATATTGAAAGTGTGAATCGTGAACGAATCCGTCTTTATCTGATCCCAGGGCTGTTCAATTCTATTTTTTGTAGGTTGGATTAACGAGCAAAGCGACGTGTAATCCAACGTTTTTTGCGGATTACGCTCTGCTAATCCGCCCTACAATCCATGATAGAATTGAGAATTGAACAGCCCTGTATCTGATCCGAACTGAGAAACGGCGGGCCGATGCTGAAGGCAATCCGCTGTTCAAACCAAGGCATACTCATCTGTTACCCGTTACCTGGGAATCCCGGCATCACGAACAACGGTTGCTTTATGATGCCGTGACCGATTATGTCCGAACCGGATACAACCAGGCCATGAAGGACAAAAAAGGATACATCGGTTTCCTGAGGATCCTGATGCAACGGTTGGTGGCTTCGTCCACCAAAGCCATACGAATGGCACTAGTACATAGTCAGTTTTCAATTTTCGGGTAAAGTCGTTTTAATTTAATTCTCGCATCTTCTGTGGTAAACCGCCAAGTCATAGGGGCAGAAGCATTATTTCTTTTTTCCATCCATGTTCGGGTTTCATGTTTGAGTGTCTCTTGATCGGGGATTCTTCGATCCAAGCACTGTTTACTAAGAATACTGAGTTCAATTTCAGCCATATTGAGCCAGCTTCCATGCTTGGGGGTATAATCACGGCTTTCTCATAAAAAACCAACTTGACAAAGTAATTGTAGAAAAAAGGTTTGGGAGTCTCTACAATTAGATTCTCCTTCATATTTTTCCCTCCAAACTTTTTGAAAACGGCCAGCACACAAGTTCTCAAGAGGCCTAAAATTTGAGCCTGATTCGTGTATTTAGATTTTACTTTGTCTTCTGAGAAAGTGACGTCCCGAATCCAGTGCCAAGACTCAATTCCCCAATGCTGTCGAATTGTCGCCATAGTCTCTACCTGAATCCCCTGATACTGAAGCAACTGATTGGTAACATAATAAGAAACCTCCAGAGACCTGTTTGGTTTTGATTTCTTCAACGGTACGCTCCAGACGCACAAAAGACAATAACCCACTGTGTTTCCATCTGGAATTCAGGGGCTTGTCCGCAAAAGAAAAAAACTGGGTTTTTCTGGATTGCAGCCGGCCCTTGGACTTTTCAAAGCTTTCCAACTGTCCCAGCATTTTTTCATTCAAAGCGATCTGTTGACAAAGAGCCAGCAAGAGCGGCTGATTGTCTTTCACCTGAATCAAATAGCGTCCTTGGTTTTGATGAATCAGGGCTGTCGTTTCGTGGTTCAAATTCCATGGGGGGGCCGGATATTTCACGTGAAGGGGTTCAGCGAGATTTATTGCCTATCGTCGAAGGCTCAACCGTAAACACCAAATATGGCCCTGTCAGAACCGAACATATTCTTTTTATTGCGGCAGGAG
>JBBCAX010000104.1:0-24628 GCA_051382335.1 Deltaproteobacteria bacterium TL4 | reverse complement strand
CGGCTTTGTAAGAAAGTGGTAGAAGGGGACTACGTGCCCCTCATTTTGCCGGGCATGTAATCCCGGCCTACCAATTACTTTCATGCTTCGTTGTGAGACTTGTCTCATGTAGCTTAAGTGAGTAGCCTATCAAACTAGCACCACTAGTTAATAGTGACTTTTTATGAAATCATGAAGAAAAGCTCGTAGTTCCGCCTTTAGCTGGGACTACAAACCTGGATACCCGCCTGTGATGGTAGCCGGGGACTACGTGCCCCGGGAAAAACAGGGAAATACCCTTGTTTTGCGCGTTTTTGGCGGGCACGTAGTCCCACCATACCATTTTTTATCCTTTAATTTCAACTGTTTGCAATATTATGACAAAATATCATAGAGCGGACCAGCTCTGGCAGGAGACGCGAACATCAGCAGAAAACCGACGAAGTAGAGCGGGACGGAAATTTTTCTTAAAATAAAAGAGAGGACTGGAGCAAAGGCGCGAAATGATTGGTCAGAATGATAAAATAGCGGGTGCGGTGCGGTGCGGTGCGGTGCGGTGCGGTGCGGTGCGGTGCGGTGCGGTGCGGTGCGGTGCGGTGCGGTGCGGAAAACGTGCCAGCCGCTCAAGAGAAAGTCAAACATTTTAAACCCCCTTTGTAAAAAGAGACGAGACGACTTTTCTACTATAGATGTTCATTTAAATAAATTCAGAAAACTCATCCTGTTGCGAGATCCGTTTAAACAACGCTGTTTCAGGAGTGCCAAAGCTTGCTTTGGCCAGAAAGGCGAAGGCCTTTCTTGGGCTTTGGCCAAAGCTTGCTTTGGCACTCCACAGTCTGGGTTAGACTCAAAGGAATTTATTTAAATGAACGTCTATAGGTCGTTTAATTTCCCAAACTCTATAGGCAAAATCAGGAAACCCCCTTAGGTATCTCAAGACACTCCCCCATCGGTTGGATGCGCCCCTGTTAAATTTTTCACTAACATTACAAAAACGCTATGTCAAACGATAGCGGCCTTCTTCAAATTTTAATTTTTCGGAACAGTTGGTTTTTGGACGCTGTCCCTTGCTGAGCCTCCAAGCGGTTTTTCTTTTTCTTCCTTGCGTCTTTTTTTAAGACCTGTTCACTTATTAAGTATAGCACTCGAGGAAAGTTTTGTCTTGGGAGCGTGGGCTTCTTGCCCTCTCCCCGAGACAAAACTTTTCTGGTCATCTATAGACTTTCAGATAAGTCTTTCCTGGAAACGCGGGCATCTTGTCCGCAAAAGCAGGCGGGACGCCTGCGCTCCCAGCACAAAATACTTTTCTGAAACACTATCAGTTGATCAAAGTATAGACGTTCATTTAAATAAATTCCTTTGAGTCTAACCCAGACTGTGGAGTGCCAAAGCAAGCTTTGGCCAAAGCCCAAGAAAAGCCTTCGCCTTTCTGGCCAAAGCAAGCTTTGGCACTCCTGAAACAGCGTTGTTTAAACGGATCACGCAACAGGATGAGTTTTCTGAATTTATTTAAATGAACCTCTATAGCTCATTGGTCCTCCTTACAATGTATTTGAAATTCTGAAAAGCTGTAAAGGAGGAGGCTCATACCCACAAATCCTTTAAAATCCAGGTTCTATTTTGAAAAGATGTCTAATGTCTTCTTCGGAGAGTTTCTTCCAAGTTCTAAAAAATTGGGTCAAGCTTTTCAAAGCTTGCCGCCGGAGGCTTTCATCACCCAGTTCATAATTAAAACTATGTTACAATCCTCTGCTGTGATTTTATCGGGTGCCTTTCTGCTGGATATTATTTGGGGAGACCCTGTCTATCCTCTTCATCCAGTACGGATTATGGGAGGGTTGATTCAACAACTGGAGCAAGGCTTAAGACGAATTCAGCTATCGGGATATTTCGGTGGTTTCCTGTTAGTGCTCCTGATGCATACCAGTGTGCTTGGAACCTATCTTCTCCTTGGCAATCTGCTGCAAGAATACCGATGGATACTGGAACTGTTCCTGCTTTATTCCTGCATTGCGTTTAAGGATTTGCTGGAACATGCAAACGCTGTAAAAGCAAAGCTTGAAGCAAAGGATTTGGCACAGGCTCAAGACGCCGTTCAAAAGATGATTGGACGAGACGCGAAGCAATTAGACGAACCAGGCGTTGCCCGTGCGACTATTGAAAGTGTGGCTGAAAACTATGTTGACAGTTATCTGGCTCCGCTGTTTTGGTTTACCGTGGGAGCCTTAATCACGCACCCTCTGGGGTACAATTCTTTAACTGGTGCACTTTCCTGTGTGTTGTTTTACCGGGTAAGCAATACTCTGGATGCCATGGTCGGTTATCAGAATGAACGCTATCAACAGTTTGGCTTCGTCAGCGCCAAATTGGATGATTACCTCAATTTTATGCCTGCCCGTTTGGGAATTCCATTGCTGGTGCTTTCCGCATGGTTTCACAAACAGGATTATAAGGGGGCATGGGTGATTGGATGGAGAGATCGCTTAAAACATAAATCCCCTAATTCAGGACACCCTGAAAGTTGTATTGCGGGAGCCTTGAATATCCAACTTGGCGGACCCGGAATTTATCCTTTTGGCAAAGTCGAAAAAGCCTGGCTTGGAGAGGGGACAAAAAACGTAACGCTGACGCATATTCAACTGAGTTTACAATTAATTTCATTTTCAGTGTATTTTTCAACAGCACTGTTTGTAGCTCTGCTCTGGTTATTAGCATAGCCTTAAGAAAGCCCTTCTATGAAAAAAATAATGATGATCACCGGAGGCAGTCGAAGCGGTAAAAGCAATTATGCCCTTCAATTAGCCCAAGCCTATCAAAATAAAGCGTTTCTCGCGACAGCGGAAGCGATGGATGATGAAATGCGGGAAAGAATTCACCAGCATCAACAAGACCGAGGTTCAGATTTTTTAACGCTTGAAGAACCTTTGGATATCGCGAAAACGTTACTCCATTTGCCTTCAACCATTGAAGTCGCTGTGATTGATTGTCTCACCGTTTGGCTAGGCAATCTGATGTATCATCGCACTGAAAAGGCGGGAACCTTTCCTGAAATTTCAGAATTTCTCAAGGTGATCACCGATCCCTTGTGTGATTTGATCATTGTTAGCAACGAAATTGGTATGGGCATTGTTCCCTCCGATGCCTTGTCTCGAAAGTTTAGAGATTATGCGGGCCGATTAAATCAAGAAACCGCACAAATCGCACATCAAGTGTATTTGACGGTGAGCGGAATTCCCTTAAAACTCAAATAAGAAAAGGTTCAAGATGAATGAACAGTTAAAAAAAATTATTGAATCCATACAACCTGTGAATCAAGCCTTACAGCCTGAAGTGGAGGCCCACCTTAATGATCTGACCAAGCCGCCTGGAAGCCTTGGACGCCTGGAGGACTGTGTTAAACAATATTGTTTGGCACGGAATACCAGTAAGCCTCAACTAAAGAAAAAGAAGATCTTCACCTTTGCGGGGGATCATGGCGTTGCGGATGAGGGGGTTTCGTTGTTTCCCAAGGAAGTCACACCACAAATGGTTGCCAATTTTCTGGCAGGTGGAGCGGCAATCAATGTTTTTGCCAGACATGTTGGCGCGGAAATCGGTATTGTGGATATGGGGGTCAACGCGGATTTGGAAGGCATGAAAGGCCTTTATCACAAAAAGATAAAAAAAGGCACTGATAACATTGCCAAAGGCCCCGCAATGACAGTCGCGGAAGCAGAACTGGCAATTTTGACAGGAGCTCAGTTAGCCCAAGAGGCCGCAGATAACGGCGTGGATCTTCTGGGAACAGGCGATATGGGCATTGCGAACACCACTCCGTCATCAGCAATTTTAGCGACGTTACTGCCTTGCGCCGTTGAAGAGATCACAGGACGGGGAACAGGAATTGGAGATGCCGCTTTGAAAAATAAAATCGAGGTTATTAAAAAAGCGCTTGAAGTCAACAAAGAACGACTCACCGATCCCCTCAGCGTGATGGCCGCTGTTGGCGGGCTGGAAATCGCTGGAATTTGTGGTCTGATTTTAGGAGGAGCTTCCAGAAAAGTCCCAGTGGTTGTGGATGGGTTTATTTCATCCGCTGGTGCAATGGTTGCGTGTTTAATCAATGAAAACGTTAAGGACTATTTATTCTTCAGTCACCGATCTCAAGAAGCGGGACATACAACCTTCCTCAATAAGTTTGGTGTGACGCCTCTTCTGGATTTACAGATGCGATTGGGTGAAGGCACAGGGGCCGCTCTTGCGATGAGTTTGATTGAAGCTTCTGTCAAAATGTATAATGAAATGGCAACCTTCAGCTCTGCCGGAGTGAGCAATCAAGACTAGCTCATCATCCCGGCCATAAACCCGTTTCAAGGTGTCCTAAATACGCTTTTAATGTTTGCGAAGCAAGGGCTAGTGCTTTTTTATGGTTTTTCATAAAGTCCGCAATCGCCTTTGCGTTTCCCAGGTCTGTAACCACTCGAAAAGGAACACCAGGTACTTTTGCTTCCTGGCATACACGCATAAACACACCACTTTCCCAATCACCACACAAAGCTTGATAGCGTTCATAGAGTTTCAACTTCATTGACTCGTTGTTGATGATTTTATTGGCAGAAACGATGGGACCAATCCTTATTTGAGGGAAAGATCGTGCGGGTTGGAGTAGTCCCTCAGAGACCAGAGCGAGGTTACAATAAGGTGCCTTTCTTAAATACTCAGCGGTTGCATTAGCAACCACTATCTCGCCAACTTTTATCTGGGGGGAAATGGCCCCCGCACTACCAAAATTGATCATAATTTGAGGTCTATGCTCGGCTATCAGTGCTTTTGTCGCAACTTCGGTGTTTCGTTTTCCTATTTTGCTAACCACAAGAATGACCGTATGTGATCCTAATTCGAGTTTTGCCCAGGTCCGCTCTTTGTAACGATACGTCTGAGGATTTGTGTTCCATTTCAATAAAGGTTCGGCTTCAACCTTTAGAGGACAGATGATCCCGAGTGTTGCCACTTTTTTCCTTCCTGATAACGTTTTAAGGGGTAGCCGCTAAGAAGGTTTCCCCTGTGTGTAATTTGAGTTTGTCCTTTTATGGATTATGGACTAAGCTGGTGAACAGCGAACAACTTAAAATGAACAGCAGGACACTTCCTAACCCCTAACTCCAATTTGACTCCACAATGACCACAAACTCCAATGATCCATTAATCAAGATCCTACTCGTTGATGATCAACCTGACAATCTTTTTTTCTTGGAAGAGGCTTTAAAAAAAGAAAATCGACAGTTCTATAAAGCACTCTCGGGCGTTCAAGCGTTGGAACATTTGAAACAGGACCTGTTTGATTTAATCATTCTGGATGTCAGCATGCCGATCATGGATGGATTTGAAACCATGTCACGCATTCAAAAGTTAGAAGGACTCAATCCCATACCCGTCGTCATTTTTATGACAGCACTTTCTAAAGATGATGACAACATTCTGAAAGGATACCAGTCGGGGGCTTCAGACTATTTACTAAAACCTATCGATATCCGTATCTTAAGAAGCAAAGTTGATGTTTTTGTCAGACTTGCTCAGCAAAATAAATTAATGGTCCGTCAAGCGGAGGAACGAGAACAACTAGAAAAGCAATATACCCAGCAATTAAAAAAAGCGAATCTGCAATTAGAGCGTTTGTTGGAAGCGATCAAAGCCATCTCTTCCTCCAAAGATACGTTCACCGTCTTAATCCAAGCCTCAAATATTATTGTTCACGAACTCTATTTGGGACAATCGGTACACGTTGATATCTATTTTCGAGAAGAGAACAACAAAAACGAAGTCGGATATTCCAAGTTTTCCATGAAAACAAGTCCCTCCATCAATGAGATTCCTGTCATAAAACTCGAAGGTATTCAGAACACCAATCATTCCTATTCAAGGAAAGTCCCCCTATCCCTGACCCAGGCAAAAGCGGGATGCACCGTAAAAGGCAAAACCCTCCAAATGCCCATTCAAAGTGAGAAGGCGTTGCTTGGTTTGATTAAAATCAACTCCAAGGCTCCGTTTCATTTAGACGAAAAAGAAAAACATTATGCCGATACCCTTTGTCAATTTTTGGCCATTGCCTTGGGCAACCTGGGGTTAACCTATAAATTGGAACGGAAAGTGGAACAACGGACCAATCTTCTTCATGAATCAATGACTCAACTGGAACAGCAAAACACAACGCTTGCGGCCAGTAACCGGAAATTGGAAGATTTACACACCACAAAAACTAAAATATTAGAAAAACTGCGAACGGTACAAGACACCCACCTGAGACAACTCCTGGAGACCTTGGCAGAACTCCATCAACTCAAAAGCAAGAAAATGGGCAAACCCCTACGACAAATAACCCGGAATGCGCATAAACTGGAAGAAGCCTTACGTCCTATTACCTCTCTCTATATTTCAGAACAAGCCATCAGCAATAAGCGGGTACTGCTTGCGGAAACCACGAAAAAACAGCAAATTGTCGCAAAATTGGCCTTAGGAGGAACCGGGGTTAAATTGGATATTGTGGACACCATGGAAGCGGGAATCAGACAGATTGAAGAACAACATTACGATATAGTCTGTGCCAATATAGAATTGATAGGCTTATGTCAGATCGCTAAAGAAAAAAACGAGAAGGTTCAAACGGTTCTGATGACCTCGGAAAATGCGTCATCCTACCTCCCGATTCTTAAGGCCAATCCGTTCATTTCCAATATTGTTTCCCGAAATGAGGAGGATCGAAATTTTACCTTAAAAAATATTACGACCACCATCAGTAAGTTAATCAGCCAAGATTTATTTGGAATCGAAAAATATTTAAATTGGGGGGTGGATATCATTCAACATCCCATTAAAGGCAGCAACGAGCGTGAAGACTTAGTCAATAAAATGGCCTCCCATTTTAAGGATCTGGGTCTGCGCCAAAGCATCATCTCCAAATGCGAAATAGTGGCTGAGGAACTTTTGATGAATGCCATTTATGATGCGCCGACAGATGCGTCAGGTAAGCCAATTTACAATCATTTGCCACGAACTGTTCCGGTTTATCTTTCCCCCGAAGAGGAAGGCACCTTTTCCTACGCTTGTGACGGCGTACTGCTGGCGATTTCAACCGTGGATCCCTTTGGCGCGCTCGATCGGGGAACTATTCTGGATTACCTTCAAAGTTGTTACGAGGGGAAAGCCGGCTCTTTAAATGAAAAGAAAGGAGGGGCTGGACGAGGTTTGTTTCAGATGATTGAAACCGCGGACTTGGTCGTGATGAACGTAAAACTCAAGATAGAAACGGAAGTGATCGTGATTTTCAACATCGACCAAAACCGAGCCAAAGGGGATCAGAATACCTCACTTCATTATTTCTATCTTTAAGCCTGGACGTTTGGTTATTTTTGCTTTTTCCTCAAAATCCCACGCTCAAGCGTCCATTCGTCCGAGTCCTCCTTTTGAATGGCCGTTCGTTGCCAATCTTCCATGCTTGTTCTCATATAGCGTTGATACGTTTGAGTTGAAGCCGAGGTATTGAGGCTTTTCAAAATACGAGCCGCGGCAATTTGAGTGTGAGGATCGGAGTGCGTCAATAACCTTTCAGCGGATTTCTGCACTCGTTGAGGCTCCGCGTCCTTAAATGCCCGCGCAAAGGAATCGATGGCTCGACGAACCGTTGAAGAAGGAACGCCTTTTTCAATGTACGCTTCTAAAAATTGGGCAACCCTCTCGTTCTGATAGAGTCTTAAAGTGATCAGTGCTCGATTGATGATATAATTCAAGGTAGGCTGAGGATCGTTAATGATTTCCATGAGCACCAAATCCGTATCAGGCCCGAGATTTTTAAAAAGTTCAGGGTTCAATTGCCATTCATACCCCAACAGCAAGGCTTGAACTTCCTGCTTGGTTGGTGCCGCAAACGCCGTTTGTACCCATAGATTGATGCTGATCAGGAGCCAACACAGCAACAGGATTCGGTTCTTTCCCTTTATAGTTACTTTCATACTTCCTCTTTCGCTTGATAAATATTTCACTGATAGGTTCTGTCCTTACTTACCACACATAAAATTACTGCGCAATGGGTGTGCTTGCAAGCATTTTAATTTGATCTGGAGTTAAATGACTCTGATCAATATGCTGTCCCGTTTTGGGATCATCTCCCGCAATCCAAAACATTAAATTGGCCCCATCAGGACACTCGTGAGGATCCAATTGCCTGTTGTGATTAGTATCATCTTTCAAAAAACACTCCGGGGTGTCATCAATAATATCGTGATAGGAAGCATCCCCTTCTGTGGTATGAAACAGCCCCAAAAAGTGTCCGGATTCATGAGCTGCGGTTTCACCTAAAAGTATGGGGTCTAAAACACGGCTGCCTGACTGTTGATGGTTTGCCAAGCCAATCAACACACCATTTCTATTCCCCACGATGCCTTGTGCTCCAGGTAAACCGGAGGCAATCCCCAATAACGAAAGCCCTTGTCCTGGAAGTTGAACATCGTCCGCAAAGAACAAGTTGACCGTACTGGAACTCCCTTTGCCGACCAACTCCGCGGTAACCGCACTGGTGAAATCTCCATCAATCACAAAATACTTACTTTCCGTAAGGATAGAAACCGGATTGATGAGCGCATTAATTCCATTGTCTGAATATATTTTTTTTGCGTGATCCAAGGCTCCTTGAAGATCTGCTTTGGAAAAATTTGTAGAACAGAGATAGGGTTGAAATCTGATGTTTGGTGTAGCGGAAACTTTACCAGTTCGCAAAGAAATTTTCATGTTAATATCGGCCGTATTGACCGCTCGAGTCATAGCGAGAAGTTCATACAACCATTCTCCTTGTGGAATCGGAACCCCTGGTTTTTTAGGCACCATCACATTAGCGTACCCTTCCTGAAAATCCATATAATCCGCATTCACACCGGCACCCAGCAGACTGGCCAAAACCTCGGTTGAACTCGGGGAGGTCAAACTGGAAATAACCGCGTTGACGTCTCCTGTCACAGGACTAAAGAGATGAACGATAAAGGAAACCGTATCCGCGGGAACGTCGAATTTCACGCCTTTCGTCTCTTGGCCAACCGTGATTGTAGCTTCAGAAGGGCAGTTAATGTTCTTAATTTCGAGGGAACTCCCTATCGTCGCACTATAGCTGGTGGATCGGTTAGCGCAGGTTTCCGTGAGATTGCCTGAAGCCTCGGTTCCTACAGGTTTGGGTCCCGCATTTTCATCGGTAGGACTACACACCCCACAACTGTTACTCAGATTTGATCCATTCTGTGAATCGCCATCTTTTGAAGGGTCAAAATTGTCGTCCATGGTAGGGCTTTTTTTACTATCCCCGCTGTCACTTTTTGAGGAACACCCTATCGCGCTCAGAAGCACAAGACACAGCATGACCATTAAACGTATCGAAAAAATCCTCATTTCCAACCTTTATGGAAAAAATTTATCATCATCACCACTAAAAACAGAATTTGACTTTATCTTATCTGTACAAGAGTTTATTCAAAAAGACAATGCTGACAGGCGCCTATTTCAACATTATCTCATTTTTTTTGGAAACTCATGCAAAGCAACGCACCAACACTCGACATTTTGACACCTCAGGGATACTTATCTGAAATACAGAATGATCCTAACCTGGATGTTGCCATGAATTTATTCAAAATTCCGCGGGCCTTTGCGGTTTCAGGATTTGGCAACTGGAATGTGGGACAACACAGTATGTGCACCGCCTTTTTAGCATTATACTGGGCAAAATTTAATAAGTACAATGAAAACCGTCGCAATAAATTAATGCTTTTGGCCTTAACTCATGATTTACATGAATCCTCAACCGGAGATATCTTACCCGGGTTAAAAACGCAGGATCTCAAAATACAACTGGAAACCATTCAGAACAATTTTCTAACGGCCCTGGAAATCCATGCTGATTCAGAGTTCGCAACAGAGCTAAAAGTTCTTGATATCATTGCTTTTATGTATGAAATCCACCAAGCACAGACGGCTAACATGGATCAAAGACAGCGCTTGGAAACATTTTTTGCCAAGCAGCAGAAAATGCTCTTTCACTTTTGTGAACAACACGGAGTGACTCACGTTGACACCTTCCTGGATCATCTTGGCGTATTTCAAAAAAGCGTGAGCTGACTCCGCTCAAGTTTTAGAAGACTGAAGTACTTTTTCTATCAATTGCAATAAATCTTTGAGTTCATAAGGTTTAATAATCACTTCATTAATTCCGCTTTGTTTCAGCTCTTCTTCTTCAAGACTATCATAACCTGTGCTCATGATCACAGGAATTTCGATTCCCATGGCTCTTATTTTTTCTGTGAATTGGAGCCCATTCATTTCTGGCATCATGTAGTCTGTGACAATGACATTGTAGGCGTGAGGATCTTGTTTAAGCTGTTCCAGAGCCATCTTTGCACTGAGAGATTCGGTTACGTGGGTACATGTCGTGTCAAGGGTTAAAGCCTCCTTAAGAAATTCAAGAATACCCCCCTCATCATCAATGAGTAGAACCGAAAATTCAGATAGGAGCACTTTTTGTTCTTTTTGTTTGGGTAACAGGAGTTCCTCGTTAACAGGATACAGCGTTGGCAGATAGATCGTAAAGGTACTTCCCTGGTTCACCTGACTTTGAACATCAACCCCTCCTTGATGTTGCTCTACAATGCCAAGCAATGTGGATAGACCGAGTCCTACCCCTTTCTGAGGACCTTTAGTTGTAAAGAAGGGATCAAAAATCTTCTTTATCGTTTCCTCAGTCATCCCATGACCTGTATCTTTGACTTCCAGGACAAAAAATTCTCCTGAAATTTGATGTTGTTGAGAGGTCAGTAAATCATAGCGCTCCAGATCTCTTACCGTAATGGTTAACTCTCCCCCTTCTGGCATGGCATGTGTCGCGTTAACACAAAGATTCATCAACACTTGCTTCAATTGTGCGTCGTCTCCCATGATGGGTAAAATTTTACCTGAAATATGGGTGCTTATGAGAATGTTCTTGGGGATCATTCTTTTTAGCAGTTCAATTCCTTCTTTAGTATTTTTTGAAAGATCGAGCATATTACGCTTGAGTGCACTGTTTCTACAATAAACTTGAATTTGAGAAACCAGATCCTTCGCCTGAAGGGCCGCGTTTTTAGATCGGTCAATAAAGTGATAGGCTTTGCTTTCCGGCTCCATTTGATTTTGGGCTAACTCTGAAAATCCGAGAATCGGAGTTAATAAATTATTAAAATTATGCGCAATGCCACTGGCCAAGGTACCGAGAACCTGCATTTTTTGAGATTGATTCAACTGATGCTCCAGTTTTAAATGCTCTTCCTCCAAGCGTTTGCGTTCTAATAATTCCCTTTGAAGTTGTTGATTTGCTTCTTTCAGCGCGATAGTCCGTTCTTCAATGCGCTGTTCCAAGGTTTCATTGGTCTCTTGAAGTTCCTGTTTTACTTTGGCTAATTGAATATTCGCTTTTTCGAATTGTTTGGCTTTATGGGTGGTGAGACTGAGTTTATCTGTTAAAATCATGGCAAATAAACGGTACAGGATATTTTTATAAGAGCTTGAATCAAACTCATTGTATTCCCCAATATCCTTCGATTGAACGCAAAACAGATGAACCGGAGTATCCGCGATAACCGTTGCGGAACACGGTTTATGACTAATAATGCTCATCTCTCCAAAAATATCGCCTGAGCGTCGTAATGAGATGATGAATTCCCCTTCAGCATACACTGAAACTTCGCCTCTAATTAAAAAATAGACGTAAGTATTGATTTGGCCTTCTGTCAAAATCTCATCGTCCTTATCAAAATCCTTTATTTCTGAGACAGGCAGCAATTTTTTTAATTCAGAATCAGGGACATTATCAAACAAACGAGATCCCTTCAAGTACGCTAAAATTTCCTGATTCTCCTCAAAGAGTTTTCTTGTGATCTTTACCATAACACCGATTATCTTTTGAACCCCTATTTAGAGCATGATTCTATTTTTTGCCATTTTGGGGTGGGTAATGTCAACCATGCTGTTTGATTCAATAACTTTCATAAGGAAGAGCAAAGGCGATCGCAGAGAAAGACCTTCCTTTTTTCTTTAGCGCAAACTCCAAAAAAACACTAAAATATGTTGAAATGACCGGAGGTGTGAGCGTCTCATGAGGTACTTACTATTTTTGAATCAGGATTGATAGCTTTTTTTTGTAGGGAAGCGCTAAAATCAAATCAGGTTTGGAATCCTGGTTTATATCGTCTGCGAATACATAACTGGGAGGACTGCCCATCGGATCCGAGGTTACGGCAAACGAATGCTGGACATAAAGCGGGTTTTCTTTGGAAGCTTTAGCCTTGGTTCCGTTACTCAACAACAGGACCACATCGCCTGTCCGCAGGGCAACCGATTGAGTGGCAAAGTAGAATTGATTTGCAATCGCAAAATCCGGAACTTGATCACCATTGAAATCGGCGACAGTAATCGAAGCCGGCCCCTTCCCCGCGGGAAGGTCATAGCGTTGGCCAAAACGGCCGGTCCCCTCACCATACAACAAGGAAAGGACTTTGTGCTTGGAGTTATTACTGGTTACCGCTAAATCGAGAACCCCATCATGATCCCAATCTCCTGCTTTGAGATCGGAGGGACTGGCCTCAACCAGCACCTCATTTTCAACTTTAGTAAATTTTCCTGTACCCTCATTGAGCCATATTTTTATTTTGGACTCTCCATGGGATAAGGTCGCCAAGTCGGGAGCTCCATCGTGATTCCAATCGCCGGTCACGGCTCTCATCGGTATCAACCCCGTTTCTAAGACGATGGTCGTTGTATACTTAAAGATTTGCTCTTGATACTGTGCCGTCAGTTCTTCCCCTAGCACTGAAGTCAATGCGGAAAGAAAGGCGCCTTTAGTGGTAAACTGCTGGCCAATCAAGGTTTGCACCTGTGTCAGAACCTCTGAAGGAGGGGGCGTTTTGTCCAAAAGCTTATAAAGGTCGACGGAGCTTTGAGTGACTTCATAAGAAGCGAAGGCGGCATAGCCATCATTGAATAAAACAGAAAGTGTATTTCCTCCTTTATTGATCACAGCGATATCCAGAAAATCTGAAGCATTAATCACCCCATCCTGATTATCATCATTCCATTGCCCTGAAACCACAAAAATGGGAAGCAACTCCACCCTGAAGGATTGACTTTGTTCAAAATTTTGGTTCCCCGTCCCTTTCCATACCTCCACGCGCTGTAAACTGCTATCCACAATAATCATATCCAGCGTCGAAACCGGATCAAAACTGCCATTTCTGTTAAAAGGTCCGACGATAAGATGTTGACGCCATGAAAGCGAAGCTTCCGGAAGCGCGGCAAGAGGCTGAGACAGTTGAAGAAAATCATTCCAGACCGACGTTCCGCTCGGATGACTCAGTTTGTTCAGCACAGCAATGGTTCCATCCGCTTCAACGCCATGACCTTGGTCACTCAAAGGATTGACAACCAGATAGGAATCGTTGCTTTGATCGTAATTCCAGTCTACAGGGACAATGGAGACAGGATTCTCAAAATATTTTTGAGCCCCTGATTCAATTTCCTGCGGAGGTTCAAACATCGTCCCTGTGACGGTTGAGGGACTATCAGGTTCTGTCGCTTTGGGATGTTCCGCTTCACAGGCGGTAAACAACAGTAGACCACAAATCAAACCGACGAATGGAGGCAAGTAATGAGACACGTTTCTTCTTCCTTTATGACTGATTAAAAGTGACCCGTCTTTTTAACCGAGCCCCTAACAATTTGGCGAACGCTTGAAAAAACTCTTCCTGTTCCGCCTGGGCATACCAGATTTCCTGATCTTCAAGGTACTTGAAGTGCCATCCTTTCCCATTACCAGCAAGCCAAATTTCATGTAGGGCTTGCTGTGTATTCACAATAATGTGATTGCCCCCGGATTCAAAACTGATATCTAATTTCCCAGAGGCATAATCAAAATCAATTTCATCTTCAAATTCATCAAGTTTCTCCTCAATCCGCTTGAATAATTCTTTAGATCGTTTTAGATAATCTTTAGTTTCCATGATTTTGCATTCCTGTAAGAGAGAGTCCGTTCGATAGGCTTAGGTCCATTATCATTAAAAATCACGAGTAGCATAATCTTTATAGACCGTTAGGATGAACACAGGTTCCAATGGATTTTGACACCGCATTGAAAGTATTAGAAGTTGAGCAAAACGCAACCATTGAAGAAATACGAGAAAACTTCCGTGATTTATTGCACATTTGGCACCCCGACCGACATGCGGGTCACCCCAGACGACTGGCAAAGGCGGAAGAGAAAACCCGGGAAATCAATGCAGCTTATGAAAAAATCGTCTCAAAATTAGCCACGAAACCTAACAAAAACGACGTTGTGTCCAAAGACACTCAAAACCCTGTGGCCTCAAAGGCCAGAGAACCTTCAATTGACGAAGATTTATTTTTTGAGGCGGTTCTTAAATCGTGCCTCCGACATCAAAATCATTGGTTTAAAAAAGGTTTTGATCTCAATTGGCATATTCAACATCGATCATCAAAACTGGAAAAGTACTTCTGGGACAATATGAATCATTCCGCGAAAGAATTTTACAGGCAATTTGGCGGAAAAGATTGGGAAAAGCTTGCCCCTTTTTTTGTTCAACATATAAAAGCACTGGAAACACGAAGACAATGTACGCTTTCTATTGCTGAACTGAAAAGCCGTCCCAATATCAATGATACGAAGCAACCTACAATCCCGTTCGGCTTCAAACTGAGAAACCAGGACAAATGGCTGGCCAATGAACTTCAGGCTTATTGCATGATGATGCGCGTCCTTTTTGACCATCATCTCGAAATTCTGACGGATGACCAGCGGACTATGAGCTTCCTGTTGAGTTCTTCTTTCAAAGGACTCTGAGTCAGGATTCTTTCGAGGTTCTTTTGTGCCAATTGTCCTCCGCAAGTTAGGATGAACCTTCACAGGAGTCAATTCAAAACTCCATAACCCTTCATTAAGAACAGTTCCCATGAAATATTATCTTAAATCTCGATTTATCTTTTGTATTATTGTTTTATTAATCCAACAAAGCTTTGTCGGATGGGCCCAAAAAGCCGACCAAACAGACCCCAGATTTCCCGAACGAACCTACCGCCGTTTTTTGTTACCCAATCAAATGAAAGTTCTGATCATCTCCGACCCTACCATTCACCGATCTTCCGCGGCACTGAGTGTTTCCGTGGGGTCCTTGAATAATCCTCCCTCCCGAGCGGGACTGGCTCACTTTTTAGAACACATGCTTTTTTTAGGCACAAAAAAATATCCGGAGGTTGGGAATTACCAGAATTTCATTTCGGAAAATGATGGCTATAGCAATGCGTTCACTACCTCGGATAGCACCAATTACCATTTTCAAATATCAGCGGATCATTTGGAAGGCGCACTTGACCGTTTTTCTCAATTCTTTGTTGCGCCTCTTTTCAGTCCTGAATTTGTAAAACGTGAAATGGAAGCCGTTGATTCAGAACACTCCAAAAATATTCCAAGTGACTACTGGAGAATGCAAAGAGTGGCCTCATTACCCCTGGAATCCAAGCACCCTGAAAAAAACTTCTCAACAGGAAATTTAGAGACGTTGCAAGGCACGACACAAGAAGAATTACTCGAATTCTACAACACTCATTATTCGAGTAATTTGATGACACTTGTTGTTTTGGGAAAGGAAAATCTGGATACCCTGCAACAATGGATTGTTCCGCGCTTTTCCGGGGTCATCAACCATAAATTACCCACCTTTACCTATCCTCCTGTTTTAATGGAAAAGAAGTCCCTATTGAGATTGTTACAGGTCAAAACCATCAAAGATACAAGAGTGCTGCAGCTATTCTTTCCTCTGCCTCCCTCAGAAAACTATTACCCAAGTAAACCTCTTCAGACTTTGGGTTTTTTAATGGGCCATGAAGGCAAAGGCAGTTTGCTTTCGCTCTTAAAGAAAAAAAACCTGGTGACGGGCTTGTCCGCAGGTGGCAGTTTATCCACCAATTCTTATTCAGCCTTTACGATTTCCATTACGCTGACCCCACAAGGGTTGGAAAACTACAAAACGGTGTTACAGCATGTTTTTGAATACATTCGTTTGTTACGTCAACAGAGCCTGCCGGAATATATCTACAACGAAATGAAACAAATGGCGGAACTGGATTATCAATTTTCGGAAAAACAGGAAGGAACCCCTGCCGTGATTGACTTGGCCTCGTTGCTTCATTATGTTCCCATGGATCAAGTAGAAAAAGTGCCCTTCCTTTATATGAGCTATGATCCCAAGAAGTTTGATCACTTTCTTTTTCGCCTGACTCCTGACAATATGTTAGTCCTGTTGGCCGCTCGCAACGTACACGTCACACAAAAAGAAACCTATTATAGCGCGGAATATGCCTATACCCAAACCCCTTCAAAGTGGCTGGCAGAATGGTATTCCAGGCCCTTATCGAAGGAGTTACACTTACCTGAAAAAAATAAATTCATTCCACAAAACCTGACTTTATTGACCAACACCACGCTCTTTAAACTCACGTATCAATCCGTAGTTGGTCTTAAGCAGGAACAACTGGCGGACTCTCTGATGGAGACCCTCAAAAGCTTACAGGGAAAAACTTACGCCTCCTGGGAACAATTTAAAACCGAGGCTTCATTAACGACGTTTGGTCAGGAATCCACCCTGAGGCAATTAGTTCAGAAACATGTCATGGGACTTCCTGAAAAAATTATGGACGCCCCTCAAGGAGAAATTTGGTTTCAACAAGATCTTCGGTTCCAAACACCTAAAGCCCATTTGATTTTCTTAATCCACACCCCTGAAACTTATAAGACGCCCCGAGACGCGGTGCTTTCGCAATTATACGTCAATGCCATCGAAGAGCAGCTCAACGAATTCCGATACATGGTCAGTTTAGCAGGACTTGATTTTAGCCTCAGTTCCCAAAAAAAAGGCATCATGCTGACTTTTAACGGCTATTCAGACCGGATCCTCGAACTGGCCAAGGAAATTTCTGAACAGCTAAAGAACGTCACCCTCACTGCTGAAATTTTTGACTCGCTCAAAGAACAATTGCTAAGAACCTATCTCAATTTTGATTATCAACAACCCTATCAACAAGCCTTGTATTTCCAGAATCTCATTTTGGAGTCTCAAAAGTACTCCATAGAACAATACAAACAGGTGATCCAGAGCTTAACGCTGAAGCAACTTCAAGCTTATGCAAAAACGCTTTATGCTCAAAACTACATTCAAGGATTGTCGTATGGAAATCTTCAACGGGATTTGGTGAAAGAAACCGTAGCTGTGGTCAGTCAGAATTTGGGGGGAACCTCCCTATCACCAAAGGAACGATTCATGGAACGCATCATTCAGTTGCCCCCATCTTCGGATTATACGTTCTCTCATAGCGTTCCAGTGAATAATTCAGCGCTGGTGGTTCAGTTTCAAGTGGGACAAACGAATCCGGAGCTTCAGGGCGCTCTGTTGGTCATCAGCAAAATGTTACAACCTCTTTTTTATACTGAAATGAGAACGCAGCAACAATTAGGTTATTTGTTAGACGCGGGCATGACTCAAGAGGAGAAAACCCTGGGTTTGTTATTTCTTATTCAGTCTGGAAAATACTCCCCGGGAGAACTGCAACAACGTGTAGACGCTTATTTTCCGACGTTTATTGAGTCTCTTTTAAAGCTTCCCCCGAATGAAGTGGAAGCGCTCAAAAAAGCCGTAATCAACGCAAAGCTCAAAAAACCCTCCTCCATCGCGGAACAGGCCTCTCGCTTGTTCAGCATTGCTTTTGAAAAGGAGGCCCAGTTTGATCATGTGAGCGAAGACATCCTTGCGGTCGAAAAAATTCAATTGGAAACGTTAAGTGAGGTGGTTCGCCAATACCTGATGCCTCCTTCCAGAAAACGACTCAACCTGAGATTCCTTGGAAACACGCACAAGGATGTTCCCGTTAACGAAACACCGATTACGAGCATTGACGCCTTTAAGGCCAAACATCCCTGCCCTGAATACTGTGCGCCCTAATGCTGATGGGGCTATCGTCATCGTTTCGCCAAAAGGCAGTAATCTTTTGAATCCGGCTTCGACTCCGCTCAGCCTCCGAAACCGTTCCCTGAGCGGAGTCGAAGGGAACCTGGCGAAACGATGACTGTGGCCGCTGATTGTAACCGTTCAGCCAGAGACACAGAGGCACGGAGATGTTCTCAATATTCATATCTTTACGGCGTTTCTGATCCATTGATAAAGGGAATTCAGCACATCCCTGAAGGAAAAAGGCTGATTCCAGAAATCAGGGTAGTCGTTCTGAGACTCAAAGAAGGGGGAGGGGCGTGAGGTTTGACGGGGGGGCGTCGAAATGGGATCTTCATCACTGTCGGAAGCGGTTTTCCAAAAAGACGCAATCATCGATTCAGGCACAGTAACCTGACTCACTTGTGGGTATAGGAATTCTGCTTTTTCCAAAGGAACCGTTTGTTCCTCCTGCTCACAAGGCGTCTCCACTTCTGGAGTTGCCTCCATTTTTTTCAACAGTTCGGCTTTGGAGAACCCCCTGATTTCAAACAGCAGCATTGGGTTTTTGCTGACTTCTCTCGCAAAATAATAGAGTACTCCTGCCGTATGTTCACAAGGATGATTCCAATCAGGGCAGTGGCATTGCAGCTCAAACTCCTCTCGAAAGCGCGGTATCAACGCATATCCCCAATGCTCAAAAAGGGGGAGCAGGCTTTCAGAGAGTTCCTTGTTTTTCAAATCATGGATAAAATTCAGATTATGACCCAGTTTTTCAAGTAAAATTTCCTTTTCCTCAGGCATGAATTCGGCAAACTCAACTCGTACTTCAAACTCGGTTCCCTCCGCAATTTCGAGAACAGGATTCTTGCTTCCGACCACAAGGGCATGGACCGTGTTCGCTTCAAGCGCAAAGGCGTGTATTTTGTTTTTCGAGACATAAGGCCTTGCCCGCGCTAAAACATAGGGTTCACATTGAGTTTGAAAAGTTTCCCAAAATTGATGACTCCACCACTTTAATTTCATAACGACTCTCCTTCGTTACGTGTTACCAAGCTGACAAAATCCTCGTCATTCATGGACGCGATCACCTGTTGTGTCAGTAGCGTATCAAACAAAGGCGGATTTTGTTCCTCCTCGTAAGGACTTTGAATCAATTGACTGTAGGTTGATTTGTTATAAATCATGTTATGGATGCTTTCTTCCAAAGTGCCGACTCCAATGTAATGGTGGATAGTGACCTTCTTTTTCTGTCCTATCCGATAGGCACGGTCACTGGCTTGATTTTCAACAGCGGGATTCCACCAGCGGTCAAAATGGAACACATGATTGGCTTTGGTTAAATTCAGGCCAACACCTCCTGCCTTGAGTGAAATGATAAAAACCGCGCCACCTGGACTTTGTTTAAACGCCTCAATGGTTTTGTCACGCTGCATCGGACTGTGACCCCCGTAAATAAAATAAGTATGAGGGGTGATATAACGCTCAACGTAGGAAAGTAGCGGTTTGGCGGCTTTGATGTACTGAGTAAAGATAATCGCGCATTCATTGGCGGCAATCACGTTCTTGACCTGTTCCAGCATTAGTGCCAGTTTGTTCGAACGCTCCAGAGAAAATTCGCTGTTGTCTTCCAAAAAAATACCGGGATGATCACAGAGTAATTTGAGTTTGCCAATTAAAGATACTTTCAACATCGGTTTGTGTTCTTCCTGGCTTTCTTTCAACTTAACTACGGTATCAATAACCAAGGCGTCATAGAGCGAGATTTGTTCCAGTGTCAGATAATAAGGTTCCGTAATTTCAATTTTATCAGGTAAATCATTGATTAAATTTTTATCGGTTTTATTGCGTTTTAAAACAAAAACTTCAGTCAGGGATCTCAATTGTTTTTCCTTTTCAGGATCTTTTTTCTGTTGAATGGGTCCTTCAAAATCACGGATAAACGTTTTCATTTCCCCAAGATAGCCTGGATTGAGAAAGTTTGAAATGGACCATAAATCCAAAAGACGATTTTCAATGGGCGTTCCCGTTAACGCAAGACGGTGCCTGGCCTGGAGCGATTTGATCCATTGGGTCCGCAAACTATGAGGATTTTTGATCAGTTGGGCTTCATCCAAAATAATCCGGTGCCATTCAAGCTCCCGTAACAGTTCAATATCATGCATTAGGGTTCCATAAGACGTCAGAACAATCTGAAACGATGCGATATGTTTTTTCAATTTCTGAACATGCTGAATCCGTTGTCTGCCATAATAAGTGTACACCTGAAATTTGGAAGAAAACGTGTTAATCTCACGATTCCAATTCCCTAAAATAAAGGAAGGAACGACCACCAGGTTGCTTAAAGACGGGGCTTCTGTTTCCATTTCGTGAAAAAGGAACGCTAATACCTGATAGGTTTTGCCCAAGCCCATATCATCCGCCAGGCAGGGATTAATGCCCAAAGTTTTTAAATACTGCAACCAGGCGACTCCTTCATTTTGATAAGGTCTCAGCTCGATTTCAGTTTGGGAAAGTGGAACCTCAGGCCATCCACCACGGCGATGTAAGGGCGCCAAAAGTTGCTGGGTGTTTTCGTCCAGCTCCAATTCCACTTCGGCTTCAAGCGTATGAAGTCTTTGGATTTCCAAAATTGAAGGCTGTGTTGTTTTGGCGTAATGATCCCAGTTCTCCATCAATTGGCGCAAATGCTCGTGATCCAGGTGGATCCACTGTCCTCTGATTTGAAGTAAGGCAATTTTCTCCTGAACCAACTGTTCCCATTTTTTTTTGTCCAAAAGAACCCCATTCACCATAAGCTCATAGTGATGCTTGACCACCGTCTGTACCAGATTTTGAGTCGGGTGCCCTTTCGAGCGTGAACTCTGAGCTGGATCGGTTTCAACCTTTAGGACCACTTTGCTGAAAGGCTTCTTTTCCTGCCACCAGTTTGGAATGATAACCCGGTAACCATAAGCTTCCAGGAGACCAGAATAGTCTTCAAAAAATTCTACGATTTGCTGGGAATCAAGACAAAGCTCAAACGGAGAGGCCTGATTCAAGATCATTTCCAGGGGGGGATAAAAATGTTTGGTCAAGTGCAGCATGGTTTCCAGTTGGGTCTCAAATCCTTGTCCAAAATAAGCGTATAATTCCTTTTTTTCATTGGAGGACAGCATTCCATATTTTCTCAAATCAAGTTTATAAGAAGCGTCAACACGAGATTCAATAAACAGGCGAAGCCACCAAGGTTCTGAAGCTGAGGGTGGTTCTATGACCCTGAAACCTAAAATAAAATTCTGATTTAATTGATAAAGGGGAAGCGATGTTTTCCATTCTTCAAACGCTACATAGAATTCCCTGGTGCTTTCAAACTCCTGGTTTTTTTGGAAAAATGCTTTTAAAAAGGTGGGATTGATTTTTAACCGTAACTTGGGTGGAAGTTGCGTTTGACGAACTTGAGCGTTCAAAAAACAATTTGCGAAGTGCGTCAGAAGTTCCTGTTTGTTCCAAAAACCGCCTTGTGCGTCATGAGCGACAGAGGTTGCTGAAAGCGGAAGCAGGCTTTCATATTTTTTTGCCAAGCCCTGTAATCGTCTTGCGCTGAATTCCCACAGAGGCGCAAGGGTTAACATTCCGTCAGGATGGTTGACTTCCTTGATGACCCAGGAAGGTAGAAATAAGTTTTCAGCAAGCAGAGTAATTAACTCTGCCAGCCACAAAAACCAAATTCTCAATTCCTCTCCAATTTCAACGGTGCCATGCGCAGTGACTTCAGCGCAAAAGAGACGAAGATGCTGTATTTCTTCAAGCAACGCGCCCTGAAAGGCCAGGGTCAACCAGGTGATTTTTTTATTCAGGGCTTCAACATCAAAGGCGTAGGTCGAGGAAAGTGGAATCGAATTAACCCCTGGCAGGGTTATGAATTTTTGACCATACTCCAGCTTAAGATTGAGCTGAGCTTGAAAGGAAAGGAGAAGGGGTTTGAGTTCATCAGAGAGGAAACCACAAGAAGGGTAGGAGATCTGGGGTGTGAGAAAATGTTCCTCCACCCCTTCCAACCATAGCACAAATTGTCCTGAGTGATAGAAGCCTTTTTCAATAGCAGGTAGCCATGTCCCATGAAGAATGCGGGTTGTCATATCATCACGCAGGACTGGCCTCCATCGTTGTCGCCGACTTATGTTCTTTAGCGGAAACACTACTTTCGTTTACATTCTGAACTATTGAAAGCTCATCCACAGAGAAAACTCTGTCAATATCAAGGATGATGACAAAATCATCATTGTATTTTCCCATGCCTTTGATGAACTCTGTTCTGAGTTTTGTTCCGATTTTTGGAGGAGGTTCAATTTGTTCGGGGTCCATATCAATCACTTCCTTGACAGAATCCGCCAAGGCTCCCAAGACTAGGGCTTCATCGTTGATGGTTACCTCTACGATAATGATACACGTATTGATTGTGCGCTTTGTGAGCGACATTCCAAAGTTAAGTCTCAAATCAACAACAGGAACCACATTCCCACGGAGATTGATCACACCGCGAATGAATTCAGGCACTCTGGGAACCTTGGTCACGGCCGTATACTCGAGAACTTCCCGTACCTTGGAAATATCGACAGCAAAGATCTCGTCATCCAGAATAAAGGTTAAATATTGCATCGTTTCGGTGATTTCGTTTACTGACATGTCTCTTCCTTTCACGCTGAGATTATTTTTTTATTTCATATTTAATAACGCTCAAACTCATTATCTGTCTTATCATCCGTCCCCATATCCAAATCCAAGGAGTGAGACAGTGCCTTCTTGGGAGCAGGGGTTGGTAATTTTTTCTTTTGCATGGTCGCCGTAAGAGTCCCCTTAGGAGGATTCATGGGGACATGCTGGGTTGTGAGCTTCTTTGCTCTCGCATGAGGTTCTTCATTTGTCCCAATGTTGAAGAAGGCAATCGTATCCTGGAGTTGTTGTGCCTGGGAAGAAAGCTCTTCCGCGGTAGAAGCCATTTCCTCAGAAGCACTGGCATTTTGTTGAATGACGCTATCCAATTGTTGAAGCGCTTTGTTGATTTGTTCCGCCCCTGAGTTTTGCTCATTACTGGACGCACTGATTTCCTGCACCAATTCCGCTGTTTTTTGAATATCAGGAACCAGTTGCTTCAACATCATCCCCGCCTTTTCCGCGACGGCCACGCTGGAAGAGGACAGTTTTGTGATTTCTCCCGCGGCCTGTTGGCTGCGTTCTGCGAGTTTACGAACTTCAGACGCGACAACCGCAAAGCCTTTTCCATGTTCCCCTGCCCGAGCCGCCTCAATCGCGGCATTCAGGGCTAACAGGTTGGTTTGCCGCGCAATCTCCTCAATGATCGAGATTTTTTTGGCAATCTCTTTCATGGCGGTTACCGCGGTTTCTACCGCCTGCCCGCTATCTCTGGCGTCAGAAGCTGATTTTGAGGCGATTTTTTCGGTTTGGTTGGAATTATCGGCATTTTGTTGAATATTGGAACTCATTTGCTCCATGGAAGCGGAAGTCTCTTCAACCGCGGCCGCCTGTTCTGTGGCACCCTGGGACAATTGCTGCGAGGCCGAACTGAGTTGTTGACTTCCTGCGGAAACATTATCGCTTGCCCCTCTTACATCGCTGACAACCTTTCGAATCTGCTCGGTCATGTTCTTCATGGCCGCAAGCAATTGACCCGTTTCATCCTTGCTTTTTACCTCAATCGCTACTGTGAGATCTCCCTCTGCCAAACGATCAGCGACCTGGACACTTTCTTTCAAAGGCTTCGTGATGCTTCGTGTGAGAAAAAAGGAATTAAGAATTGTCAGGAATATCACAATTGCCCCTATGGAGAATAGTGCCTTCCCAGCGTCATTTACAGATACTTCAATCCCCTTTATCTTTTGAGTGGTCTCCTCAATCTGCATTTTTTGGAATTTTAAAACCTTTTCTGACATTGCTGCGGCTGTTTCGTCAAATTGCTTCATTATTTGATTACCGGCCTCGATTCCCTGCGTTATATAGGTGTTGGCCATTCGTTTTCCCGTCTCATAATAGGGGTTAAAGGCGGCTTCCAATTCCTCTATCTCCCTGAGAGCGTTTGTGTTATTTTCCTCTCTAAACATGGCTTTAAACTTCTCGATTCCATTTTTAAAGTTCTGAGCCGCTTCTTCAGCGTCTTTGTAGCCATCAGGATTATGCGTGGCCGAAACATCGGTAAGCCACTGCTGAACCTGTATGTTGTTATTAACCATCGTATCGGCAAGCAGCACGAAGGGCAGGCTTTCTTCTTCAACAAATTTTGTATTAGCCTCTACTAACAGGAGTGACGAATAGGTTATGGCTACGGTTCCTGCAAAAAGCAACAAAACCATAGCAAAACTCAATCCTAATCTCACCCCAATTTTTATATCTTTTAAAGCGATCATTCCTTTTCCTTTCTCAATACATTAGTATCATCATATCCCAAACCATGATTTTGGAAAAAAGACATGAATCCGATTTATTAAGTTGATATTTAATAAGGGTCTATACTTTTCATGCGAATCCGGAGTTAAACAATTGCAGCTAAGACCAAAATAGCAGCAGCCATTTTTCCCCAAAGATGTACTTTTAAACCTTTTGAGGAGCGTACTTTT
>JBBCAX010000103.1:0-33495 GCA_051382335.1 Deltaproteobacteria bacterium TL4 | reverse complement strand
AGCGATTAAATCAATTTCAATAGCACGAGTGTTGGTTGCAGAATCTGTTTATTTCTGCCTCATTGGGAGGGTTCCGAGGCCCTCCCCAAAATTAGGAACAATCAGGAAACTTCTGCGTCAAATACATCCGCTGATTGACAAACCCTAATCCATTCAGAATCATCCCCACTACCGCTTCCCCATGAGACAACACTCTCCCTCCGATGGGAATCGCTTCGTTTATGATCCGTTGAATTCCTGGTTCCTTACACATTCCCGCTACCAAGCCCAAGTGCCCCAAATCTTTAGTGCTATACTCATTCAATAGATTCATCGTTCTGCTCCTTCTGAAGGGTTATTGCCAAAAGCAGATAACCTACCATCAGCACAGATCCAATGCCAAGTCCTCTAAATCCCTTTTTTAGAAAAACTACTGTCGAAAGTGAGTTCCTAAGCCCCTTTGCCGCCTATATAAGCAAGCGCCGTAATACAGGCTCCAAGTAAGGTGATGACATATAACATCAGGATGAATTGGATCTGCTCGGGGTGTATCAAGGCTTGAGGACAGGGCGCGTTGATATCGAAGTGATACTTTGCCAGGCATTCGTCCACGGTTCCTCTGTAAAACCCCATGGCTTCCATTCCCGCACCGGCTCTGGGTTTGGGTTTCTGTGAGAAAAGCTGGGAAAACCAGGTGGTTTCCCAAACGGGAGGCGAGTTTTCGTCAATCAGGACATCGAGTTTTTTGATTTGACCGAAGATTTTCAAATCCTGGGGTGTGACTTTGGAGATGAATTGCTTCCACTCCAATCCCCGTCCCTCCATTAACTCTTTAAAATCAGGGTTTAAATTTTCAGGTTTCGGGGTTGTCTGAGGTTCAAAGGTCGCCTTTAAGGTTTCAATTTCCTGAGCTTGAAGGTTATTCAAAATTTCATAAGGCTCAACCGCGTAATCCTGAAATATCGATTGAAAAGACGGACTGATCGCGGCCAAAAGACACTTTCGTGAATGCATAGGGCTTTTGATGGGCGTGACCTGTGCCATACATTGTCCTTGATAAACCAGGCTTTCCAAGGTCCAGCGAGTGGGCGCGACAATATTTGAAATTTGATAGGCGGTTTCTTTCATTAAATTCACAGGGAACACGCCTCCTCCAAAAAGGATCATGACGACCAAGGCTCCTGGAAGGATGGTCACCGCCGCTTGTTGAGAATTAAAGAGCGCGGAAATCCACATCCCAAAAGCAATTCCCACCAGCGACGAGAGGTACAGGGTTTGCCACAGCAGCATAAAGCCGAAATTAAAAGGAGGGCCAAAATACATGAGTTGGTACAGGATGATCATGAATAACAGGGTTTGAAAGAGCGTCATCACGGCGTTTACAAAAAATATCGAGAGGACATAGGGTGTGATTTTTAAGCGATACCTGAGTTCCCTGCGAAAAAGGGCTCTTTCGTGATTGATGGAACGGACGGTCATGGCGGAGCCCATCCAGAACGGAAGAATGCTCAGTAAGGTCAGTAAGCCATTTTCGGGCGCCGTGTAAACAAAACTCATCAAAACGGCCAATAACCCCCATTGACCAAAACGCCAAGACAGCATTTGCAGATCCCGAAACTGTCTTTGAAATAAACGTTTGGAAAAGACCCAAAATTGTTTTAAAACCCCAACTTCTACATGAACATCTGCGGCTGATCGGTATTTTCTGGGGGTGTATCGTTCTTCCTTCTTATGATCGCTGATCACTTTGGCGCTATTTAAATTTTGACGGGTAAGCACGAATTTTCTATAGTGAAAATTATTGATGGTGCAAAATTTACTTTTCCAATAGGCTGAAGGTTTAGTGGCCAGGACTTCGAACACTTCGGTAATATTCTCAACTTGAAAATAACTCGCGACCTTTTGCGCGGGTCCAAAATAAGCCAACTCGCCCTGATTGGTGAGGATTACCACTTTGTCCATGATGAACGTCAGGGTTTCATACAAGCTGTGTGAGACAATGATCACAGTCAATCCCTGGATTGCCAATTCTTTAAGTAATCGATGGATTTGAAGCTCTGTCGCGGGATCTAAACCGGAGGTGGGTTCATCCAACATGAGCAGGTATAAATTTGAAGACAGTAACTCCAATCCCAGGTTGACTCGTTTACGTTGTCCGCCACTGACTCCTTTAAAATTTTCATCTCCAATGAGAATATCAAGGGTCGATTCCAAGCCCAGACGTTCGACCGTGTGTTGGATGAGGTGTGCGAGTTCCTGCCTGGTTTTTGCCAAGCCTCTCAGCTCCAAAGAATAGCGGAATGTTTCTTCAACCGTCAGTTCACGATGTAAAAGATCATCCTGAGGGACATAGCCTATTTCATAATAGTGCTGCTGGTAATAGGGCCGATACGCGATGCCATCAACCCACAGCTCGCCTTTGGTTTCAAAACGATTGAGTAACGAAAGCAAAAAAGTCGATTTTCCTGAACCGGTAGGACCGAAAATTCCAACAAATTCTCCAGAGCGGAAAACAACATTCAGGTCTTTGATGATTTCCTTTTTAGGAACTTCTTTCCAAAATAAAAACCGGGGATACCGTTGTGTTTCAGCGATGAAAACCGAATATTGATGAAGGGAAAGGTAGTGACTGACAGAATCTTCGTAAAACAAAACCCTTTCATGGAAAAAGAAATACAAAGGGGTGTGTTCAATTTGAAATTCCAAAAAGCTGATCGAGCCTTCATACTCCTGAAATTTCTCACCTTTGATATATAGAACCGTATCGCCTTGCCCACGAATCGTAAAATGATCTTCCTCAAAATAGATGATACATTGTTGTTCGTTGATAAAATCTGGAGGCAACACCAAGTCGTTTTCCGGGGACGTTCCCACAGAGATCCTTTGCTCATTTTTGAAACTTTGTTCCGGACTAATCAGGTGCAAGGTCCTCCGATTTTTGACAATTCCCATAAAAAGATCAATGTCTTCTTTAGGAACCTGGGTTCTTGAACTGAGGAGTTCCCGAATCACTTCAATTAATAAATAACGATCATCGGAATGGGCGGAAGATAAAAAAGCCTCCAGCAATTGTTCATTATTGAAAGGTGCGGTTAACGCCAAGCTTTCACGCACCAAAACTTCGGTAACCTCCATCGGAAATAAATAGAAATGCTGTAGTAGGAACGCGATCCAGGAATCTCTCCGGGTGGTAAAATGGATGGACAGGAATTTCTCCGCAATGCGGACCGACAGGAAGAAGATCCATAGCTCCTTATCCTGAATTTCAAAAAGACTGGTATGAAATTCTTTTAGTTTTGAAGAAAGATGTGCTGTGATTGTGCTGGAGTCCATTACTTCTCATGAGTTATTTTGCCTGCGCGACCACTTGAAAGCAGGATAAACGTTACGTTTTCGACTGAGAATCCAAAAACCTGAGAAATTTACACGAGAAACAGGGATCTCTTTGAAAAAATTGGGGTTGGTCACATTTTCGGCCACAAATTGTAGGGGCGAACCTGTGTGTTCGCCCTAATCCCGGGCAGACACACAGGTCTGCCCCTACGGAACAAAACCCAAACCAGGTGGTAAATCAAAGACCGTTTTTTGACACATGGCCGAAAATGTGACCAATCCCAAAAAATTCAAAAACCTGCGCAAAGCCGTCACCAATATTATAGATGTCCAGAAAAATTTTGTCTCGGGGGGAGGGCGTCCCACCCTCCGGTGAGGGCAAGAGGCCCTCGCTCCCAGGACAAACTTTCCTTGAGCACTATACTTAATAAGTGCTCAAGTCTTAAAAAAAGACGCAAGGAAGAAAAAGAAAAACCGCTTGGAGGCTCAGCAAGGGACAGCATCCAAAAACCAACTGTTCCGAAAAATTAAAATTTGAAGAAGGCCATTATCGTTTGACATAGCGTTTTTGTAATGCTAATGGAAAATTTAACAGGGGGCGCGTCCAACCGATGGGGGAGTGTCTTGAGAACCTAAGGGGGTTTCCTAATTTGTCTTGGGATCGAGTCGGAGGCTCCTCTCGGAGCCGTCCGCTCACAGAACCGTGCTTACGGGTCCGTACACGGCTCCTCACAATACGGTCTTCCCTACGGATAAAAGAAGCCAGTGGGGTAAAGCAAAGTCGGAGATACACTTCAGTCCCTGGAGTCGGAACCATTCATTGTTCCAGCTGCTTGTATCCTGTTTTCTCCTCCGATGGGTCGCCCACCTCTTCCTTGGCAGGATACTTTACGACTACTAGGGCTTCCTCTGAAAACCCACAAATATGCGCTTCTGTGTCTTCACAGTCGCTGAGCGGAGGCAAGCATCGTAGTTATGATGTCCGCCAGTCTGTCGGCTCTTCCCTGGGTAATTCGTTTCACTTTCTCTGCCCGCCTACCTCTTCTACGTCTGCAAGTTACGTTCAGGATATTAGACTTTAGTAATCGCTGCTACCTCATCCCTTGCCTCCGCCTCCCGGAGATTCACACCTAGTTTAGACGGCAGATTTGTCTCGGTCTTCCTTCAGATTCCTCATTGGCTTGCGACACTCGTTGGTTCCCTCTGTTGAGGCGCCTGTCCCAAGTTTCTTTAGACACCCTTGACTCTGACTACATTTTCCCTCCTGTCGGGGTAATGAGTGGACTTTCACCACCAAGTTAAACGCCATGGCAGGCGCACAGCGAGGGCATCTTGCCCTCCGGTGAGGGCAAGATACCCTCGCTCCCAGGGAAAAAACTTTCCTGGACAGCTATATACTTCCTCCTCGGGTTATTGGTCGTCTACAATGTACGCCAATTACATGTTTAGCATGTGGGGCGTGGACTTCAGCGCCGGCCGAGTCTACAGCGGCGGCGCCTATGGCTACAGTAGGTTCGGTAGCCACTATGTCCGTTGCGTCCGAGGTGGACAATTGGGAATTTGGTCCTTGGGTTATTTGGCTAACTCCGACACGGTCTTGGATCGGTCGCGTGGGTTGATGTGGCAACGACAGGATGATGGAACGTCTCGAACGTGGGAAGCTGCCATTAGCTATTGTGAAGCCTTAAGTTTGGGCGGGTATAGTGATTGGAGACTGCCGAATGTGCGGGAACTGGAATCAATTACGAGTGATTCGACTTATGCTCCCGCGATCAATACGACGTATTTCCTCAATACTTCCTCCTCGAATTATTGGTCGTCTACGACGTCCGCCGATAACACGTCCGACGCATGGTACGTGTACTTCTACTACGGCTACGTCAACTACTACTATAAGACGTATAGCTACTATGTTCGGTGTGTTCGAGGCGGACAATAGGTTATTAGGGGATTTGATTATTTAAAAAAGCGGGGTACAGGGGCTTGCCCCTTGTCGATTTTTTTTTTTTATAAGTTGTCAAGGTACGCCGCTTCGTTTCTCCACGTTCCCAAGCCGCGGCTTGGGAACGTGGTTCAAAACAAGGGAACCCTGTTCCACCTTCGTTGGGAGGGAACCCAGCGCTGCCGATAGGAGTTGAGCCAGTAGGGTGCCGCTTAAGCGAAGCGAGCGCACCATAAATCCAGCCGACTATAAGAGTCAGTAGGGTGCCGCTTAAGCGAAGCGAGCGCACCATAAATCCAGCCGACTATAAGAGTCAGTAGGGTGCCGCTTAAGCGAAGCGAGCGCACCATAAATCCAGCCGTGGCGATAAGAGTTGAGCCAGTAGGGTGCCGCTTAAGCGAAGCGAGCGCACCATAAATCCAGCCGTGGCGATAAGAGTTGAGCCAGTAGGGTGCCGCTTAAGCGAAGCGAGCGCACCACAAATCCAGCCGTGGCGATAAGAGTTGAGCCAGTAGGGTGTCGCTTAAGCGAAGCGAGCGCACCATAAATAAGGGAACGGCGGTTTTCTGGTGCGCTCGCTTCGCTTAAGCGGCACCCTACCTTGAGTAGTGCGCTCGCTTCGCTTAAGCGGCACCCTACCTTAAGTGGTGCGCTCACTTCGCTTAAGCGACATCCTACCTTGAGTGGTGCGCTCGCTTCGCTTAAGCGGCACCCTACCTTGAGTGGTGCGCTCGCTTCGCTTACCCTACCTTGAGTAGTGCGCTCGCTTCGCTTAAGCGGCACCCTACCTTGAGTGGTACGCTCGCTTCGCTTAAGCGGCACTAGTACATAGTCAGCTTTTATTTTTCGGATTCGGTAGGCTGGGATTACATGCCCAGCTTTTGCGAACGTTGTTTTTATCGGGCACGTAGTCCCGATTTACCACAAATTTAAAGGCTGACAGTGTACTAGGAAAGATGTCTATTAAGTAAAAAACAGCTCAAAAAGGTGCAAGGATGCGGCATACCGTCATGGTCACATCATCATTCAAGGGGGTCCCCCCATTAAATTCAACTACTTTTTCCATCAAACCATCAACGATTTTTTGAGAAGTTTGCTTCTTATTCTGTTTAAGGTATTGGATCAATTGTCTTTCTCCCCACTGTTCTCCATCAGGGCTTTCATTTTCAGTCAAGCCATCCGTATAAAAAAAGAGCAGATCCCCCTGTTCTAATTGCACTTCTTTTTCTTGATAAGCTGAATCTTGAAAATGCCCCAAGCGACTGCCTTTATTCAATAAGCGTTTAACCTTGTCGTCTTTTTGAATCAAGAGAGGGAAGTTATGAGAAGCATTCGCATAACGCATAGTTCCCGTTTTCAAATCGAGGCAGCCCGCAAAGAAGGTCATCAAGTAATTGGGAGATCCTGATTCAAAAACGGCTTCATTGAGGTGTTTCAAGATAATCGATGGAGAGAGATCCTTCAAACAAGGTTGATGTGCGTAGAGATTTTCCAGAACTAAACAGGTTGCGCTTGCCGTTGCCGTCACTAAGGCCGCGGGCGTTCCATGCCCTGTCACATCGCCAATAAGCAGCGCCAGGGTATTTTGTATTTTGGTGATAAAACCATACCAATCGCCTCCAGTTTCTGAGGCCGAGGTAAAACGACTGGCAATATCCATGTTCCTAATCTGAGGCAGTCTTTTCGGCAAAAGGGCTTTCTGTATCGCGGCCGCTGTTTTAAGTTCCTGCTCTCGACGAACATTGTCCGCAAGATTGGCGTAGAGTACCGCATTTTCGATAGAAATGGCCGCTTGAGAAGACAGCATATTGAGAACTTTCAAATGATTTCGTGTGAACGCACCCACTGTCAGATTATTTTCAAGATACAACAGTCCTGTCAGATTCCCATGGTTGAGGATGGGAGCGCAAAGAACCGATTTTGGTTGTTGCTTTAGAATATAAGCATCCCTGGTGAAATTGCCTTCATGCATCGCATCATTCAGAACCACATCGTCTTGGGTCCGGATGGCATATTGTATCACCGAAATGGGGATCTGGTCGTATTTGAAAATAGAGGTCTTTTGAAGAACCTCTATTTTTTCACGGTCTATGAAATACTCCGCTTGAATAAAAAATTCACCTGAAGCTTCCGCTTTGAGTATCAAAAGAGCTTTATCCGCACCAGCATTTTCAACAACAATCGTCATTAATTTACGGAGCAATGTGCCTAATTCAATCTCACCTGAAATGGCTTGAGAGGCCTTCATCACTGTATCTAAATCAAGACTCTGTACGGTTGTGGCCATCACGGTTTTATAACTGGTCGCCATGGTCGTCATTTCAGCCGGTGAGTTTAAATTAGTGACCGCCGTGTTGGTTTGTCGTTGTTTCAGCAAATAGGAATAACGCTTTTCTAAATCCTGCTGTTTATTGGCAGCGCCCCACTTTCCATACAAATACCAGGCTTTGATGAGGTACGATTGAGCAATTCTTCCTTTTTCAAGGGAAAGATAAAATTCCCCTGCCAGCTCATTTCCCAACGCTTCTTCTATAATATATTCAGACTCGGCCGCCGCATTGATGGCTAATTCGTAATAATCCATGGCTTTTCGAATTTCACCATCAATTCTGGCCTTTTCCGCCTCAATCAAAAAATACTTATGTGTGAAATTTTCAGGGGAATGTTTCATCCAGGTTTTCATTTTTCTTTGATTGAAATGCACCCACAGTTTCCCCCAAAAGCGTTTTGTTGTTCCTTCCCGAATGCGGGCGATCCACACCAGCGATGAATAAAAGTTGTAATAGACCGTTCCCATCATTCCAAGTACATTTTCCAGGTATTTCCTGGCTTCCTTAAGATTGTTGAGCGCGGAATCGTAGTCACGAAACAGATAGTTCATCATGGCTTTGGACTTATACGCAAAGAACAATCCTGTGAAATTTTCATTTTTGAGCATCAAGGGGAACATCGTATCTTCATCAAAGAATTCCCCCTTAAACCGACTGGGATTTTCTGTAACTTCCAGCAGATTTTGAACCCATTGGGCATAAGAGTTCATGTAATACGGGGTATGTCTCTGTTTGTATTTAAAGGCCAGACCAATATCTTTGCGATATCTCTCCCTAAGTTCTGGTAAGGGTTCTCCCAGAAAAAGCTGATGATTACAATAAGTGGAACAGGCATATAGGGCATATTCCAAATCACTGATATCCCATCCGATTTGAATTCCTTCCGCCAAGAGAAGAAGGGATTCTTTCAGATGGACCTGCCATTGGAGAATTCCGGCGGCATTCGCAAAAATGATTTTGACTTTAGCCTCTTTAGCCTCCAGCTTTTCGGCTAATTTTATAGCCAATTCCCCAAAAGCATACCCTGTTCGAAAATCACCTAAGGCTCCTGAGTGGATGGCCCCGTAAGCACTATACGCAAAAGCGGCAGGACCGCAGTTTCCCTGTTTTACAGCCAGCCGGACCATTTGAAAAATAACCAGCGCGAACAGGTTTGCGCTTGCGACATAAGCCGCAGGAATGCTTCGGAATAGAATGCGCATCAGGATCAACTTTTTTTGATCTGTCATTAACGGGAGATTTAGCAATGCTTCATGCGTTTTTTTTCTCAAGGCCCATTTAGTTTGGAGCAGAGAGATCCCAACATGGATCGCCGTCGGGTTGGCAGGCATCGAAACTCCAAGATGTTTTAAGACCGACAAACTGGTCACAACCGCTTTCTGAAATTGATTTTGTGCGGCAAAAGCCTGTATGAGAACTTCATACGCCTCAACCGTGTCCAAGTGTGTTTTTGCCCGTTGAAGCAACTCATTAAAAAACCGATTCATTTGCTCGGTTTCGATATTCAGATAAGAAGTTTCGATAACTTGATTGTACAAAGCTAAGGTCAGTTCATAGTGTGTTGTCCAACAAGCTTCCGGGAGAGAGTCCACTCCAATGAGAGCATGTCCCATTGCAGGTCCATAGGCTGTCAAGGCTTTGGCTTTCAGGCAGGCTTTCAGGTTTAATTGAGATAAACGTACCTTTTCCTCAGTACTTTCAATTAACCTTCGACCTGGATTGAGTTGAGATAACAGGTAAAAAATGTCATCCCCAAGCGTTTCTTCTTTAAGGTTGGCCCAAAGCATTCTTCCAATTTGGAGATGAACACCTTGTCGTTCGTCTTCCGGGATCAACCCATACGCGGCTTTCTGAACACGGCCATGAGTGAACTTATCTATGATTTTTCGAGGCCCCTGTGTTGAAGATGGATTGATGAGCTCTCCCTCAGCATGATCGCTGACTTCTTTGAAAAGTCGATGCCCTTCCCCAACCGGCATTAATAAGCCCCCTTCAACCGCCGGCCAAAGATCGTCCGCAATTTGGAGGAGCGTTCGATTTGCGATAATAGCCAGCATTTGCAAATCAAAGGAAGGTCCAATACAAGCTCCTAGCCTTAAGGCTGCCTGGGTACGTTCCGGAAGTTTCCTGATTTTCCCAATCATTAACTCCACAACATTGCCTGTCGTTTCTTGTGCTTCGATTTTGGCCATATCCCATGTCCAAAGCATCTGTTCATGATCAAAAACCAAGAGTTTTTCCCCATGAATCGTTTTAAGAAACTCTCTGATAAAAAAAGGATTACCTCCTGTTTTTTGCATTACAATTTTGGCAAGTTCCTGAGTTGCGTCAACGCTCTGATGTGTTGTATCCGCAATCAATTGATTGAGTGAGATCTGTTCCAAGGAAGAAACCACAAGGTTACAGACATGGTGAATTTTTTGCTCAATTTGCTTCAAGATTTCTTTGAAAGGGTGATTTTGTTCAACCGCTTGCTCTCGAAAGGCAACAATCGTCAAGAGATACTTGATATCAGGGTCCGAAAGCAGAAGGCTCAACAGGTTCAAGCTTGGCGTATCAGAACAATGGACATCATCCAAAAAGATCACCAAAGGATAGCCTTTTTGAGTAAAGACATTGATGAATTGTCGAAACATCACTTGAAAGCGGTTCTGAGTCTCCACCGGTTCCAGTTTAGGAATAGCAGGTTGAGGACCAATGATCAGTTCAAGGTCCGGAATAATCTCACTGATCACCTTGCCATTAACACCCAAGGCTTCCTGAAGGTTCTCTTTCCATCTCGTCAATTCGGCGTCTGACTGAGTCAGGAGTTCTTGGATTAATTCACTAAACGCTTGTACGATTCCAGAGTAAGGATCATTCCGCTTGAACTCATCATATTTTCCTGAAATAAAAAAACCTCCGCCAGGCACCAAAGCTTTAGTCATTTCCCGAACTACAGAGGACTTACCAATACCCGCATTGCCTGTTACAATGATTAACTCTTGATTTCCTTGAGTTACCCGGTTGAAAACCTGTAGCAACTCCTTCACCTGCCCCTCACGGCCATAGAGTTTTTGTGGTAATTGAAAACGCTCAGAAACATCTCTTTCTGCAAGTTCAAACGGTGCTATGGTACCCAAATCCCTGAGTTGTCTTAAACATATCTCTAAGTCGGTTTTTAATCCATAGGCGCTTTGATATCGATCTTCAGCATTTTTATTCAATAGTTTCTGGATGATATCAGACAGTATCCCAGGAATTTGGAGATTTTTTTCAGCAAGGCGCTGAGGCGCTTGGGCAATATGGCAATGAATCCACCCCATGGAGTCTTTCGCCTGAAAAGGAAGTTCCTTACCAAACAGCTCATAAAAGGTCACCCCCAGAGAGTATAAGTCCGTCCGATAATCCACACATCGATTCATCCGTCCTGTTTGTTCGGGAGAAATATAAGCCATTGTTCCTTCAACGGCAGTGCTTATGTCAATATCCGTCGTTTCCTCCTTCAAACGGGTTGCGATGCCAAAGTCGATCAGTATGAGCTGAGAGCTTTCAGAAATTAAAACAATATTGTGAGGCTTGATGTCTTTGTGAATGATGCCCTTTTTATGGATTTTCCCCAGAGTCTCGGCAATTTGAATCGCATAATCCAGCATTTGAGCCAAGGACAAAGTCTGTCGTTCAATGAGCTGTTTCAAAGAAAACGTTGCCTGATCATCCCGCATTACCAAAAGAACGGACTGTTCCACCTTCTCTAAAGCATAAACTTGGGGAACGCCGTGACCTTCCAGTTCCTTGAGGAGTTCATATTCACTTTGAAAACGTCCTAAACTGATAGGGGAAGGAAATTCTTCGTTCAGGTATTTCAAAATAACCTGAGCGCCATCACTTTGACGAATTCCACGATAAACAATCGTTCCTTCACTATGATAGAGCTCTTCGGTAATTTGATATTCTTTCAATTTTAGCATGGGACCTCATTTTCTAAAAACATCAAAGATCATTTTACTTTTCAGATGTCAAAAAAATAATGAATGATCAAGAGTTCCATGCAGATCCCCTACAATTAAACTTGCACTTTAGAGGGTGCTTTTTTATGGTTCAGCCTAATCTTAGGCTGCTGTGCAGCAATGAAACGATGGTAGGATTCGGTTTTGCATTCTATGATCTACAAATTGATTTGATTTCCACGTGAATCACATCCCCTCTTCAAAGAACGAAAATGGCTGATAAAATATGTGTTGTTGGACTAGGGTACGTTGGCTTACCCTTAGCGGTTGAATTTTCAAAAAAATATGAAGTTATTGGTTTTGATGTAAAACAAAGACGTGTTGAAGAATTACGTCAAGGACATGATCGGACACGAGAAATTTCCGATGAAGAATTAAAAAAAGTGTCGATTAACTACACTTGGGATCCTCATGAGATTACCCAATGCAGTTTTATCATAGTCGCTGTACCCACACCTGTCACCTCTAGTAAAACGCCGGATTTAAAACCTTTGTTGAGTGCCTCCAAAAGCATTGCCCCTTATTTGAAACAGGGAAGTATTGTGGTCTACGAATCCACCGTTTACCCTGGGGTTACTGAAGAGGAATGTGTTCCTGTTTTGGAACAGGGTTCCGGTTTAAAATGCGGTCGAGATTTTAAAGTAGGGTATTCTCCTGAACGGATCAACCCCGGAGATCATGAACACACCCTTTCAAAAATCACCAAAGTAGTTTCAGGCATGGATGAAGAGAGTTTGGAACGTATTGCCCAGCTTTATGGCAGTATTATTAGAGTGGGAGTTTTCAAAGCGACGTCCATTAAAGTTGCAGAAGCTGCCAAAGTGATCGAAAATACACAGCGAGATCTGAATATTGCTTTAATGAATGAACTCGCTTTGATTTTTGACAAGCTCCATATTCGAACGAAAGACGTTTTGGAAGCAGCAGGAACTAAATGGAATTTTTTAAAATTTTCGCCAGGTCTGGTGGGGGGACACTGTATCGGGGTTGACCCCTATTATTTAACACATAAATCGTTGGAATTAGGCTATCACCCGGCAATGATTCTTGCAGGCCGGCGAATCAATGATTCCATGGCCAAGGATATTTCAACCAAAACCATCCGATTATTAGTTGGTGCGGGACATACCATCACAGAGGCAAAAGTATTGATTCTTGGTTTTACCTTCAAGGAAAACATTCCTGACACTCGCAATACCAAAGTTATTGATATTTATGATGACCTCAGGGGTTGGGGATGTAGCGTTGATGTTCATGACCCTGTTGCGGACAAGGAAGATACGCTTGAAGAGTATGGACTCACCTTGCTTGAAGCTCCCAAGGCCCAGCATTATGATGCCGTTATTTTAGCGGTTCCCCATCGGAAGTTTGTTCAAGAGGGCTCCAATGCCGTCAAGCAGTGGTTGACGCCAAAGGGGAAAAGCGTTGTTGTCGATATTAAGTCTTACTATCATCCCAAAGATTTTCAAGAAAATATATTTTACTGGAGTCTGTAAATTTTAATATTGATTCATGAGATTTTGTGTTTATCATCAATGGAACAGAAACTTTTTTATGCTAGATTCTTTTGAAGTTTAAAGCACTTGTTTCTGAAGTTGGGATTTAAGTTTTAGATGTTGAGGCGAGTGTTTTGACAGTGACCGTGTTTACGTAAACAGCTTTTCGTTCAGATACTGGCTCGCCTGAAAGGGAGGCTTTGTCTGTTCCTTCTTACTTGGTTTATCAGTTCATTTTGAACACTGGTAGAAACAATATAATCCGGATGTCTCATATTCATATGGGTAGCTTATGATAGTTGCAGTTCCAAAAGAAATTATAGAAGGAGAGCAGAGAGTCGCATTAATTCCCGCAACGATTGCCTCCTTAAAAAAAGCAGGACTTGAAGTGATCGTCCAGCAAGGTGCGGGTCTAGGCTCCTTTATTTCCGATGCAGCCTACAAAGACGCAGGGGCCTCGCTGGTAAAAAATGCCAGTGAGCTTTATCAACAGGCGGATGTCCTGTTGAAAATCCGTCCCCTTGTCCTGAGTAAAACAACAAATGAATTAGCGTTAATTGAAAAAAAGACGGTAGTCATCTCACTTCTTGATGCCGCCTTTAATCTTGATTTGGTCCAACAGATGGCCGCGAAGGGAATTACGAGTTTCGGGATGGAATTCATACCTCGAATTTCCCGTGCGCAAAGTATGGATGTACTGAGCTCCATGGCGGCTATTTCCGGTTATAGCGCGGTTATCGAAGCCGCTGCCCACTTGCCTAGGTACTTCCCCATGCTCATGACTTCCGCAGGTACAATTCTGCCGTCGAAAGTCTTTGTTATTGGTGCCGGAGTCGCTGGCTTGATGGCAATTTCCACAGCCAAGCGTCTTGGCGCAGTTGTGGAGGCCTATGATACCCGCCCTGTGGTCAAAGAACAGGTTGAAAGTGTTGGCGCAAAATTTGTGGAATTTGATCTGAAAACCGAAGATGCGGAAGGCAAGGGGGGATATGCCAAGGCTCAATCTGATGATTTTTATAAGAGACAACAAGAGCAGATGGCCGCCAAAGTGTCTCATGTGGATGTCGTGATCACGACAGCGGCAATTCCAGGAAAAAAATCCCCAGTTTTAATTACAGACTCAATGCTCCAGGGAATGACTCCCGGCTCTGTCATTGTGGATTTGGCCGCAGAACGAGGAGGAAATGTCGAAGGAACGGAAGTAGGGAAAGTCGTCGTTAAACATGGTGTTACTATCGTTGGATATATTGACTATCCTTCCCGCAAGTCAGTTCATGCGTCACAACTGTATTCTAAGAATATCAGTATGTTTCTGCTCAATCTTTGTAAGGGTGGGCAGCTTAACTTGAATCTTGAAGATCAAATTATTGCTGATTCTCTCGTAACTCATGAAGGAAAAGTGATTCCTGAAACGCTTCAAGCACTTCTAAAAGATTCATCGACATCTTAACAAAAGAGGATTTATGGAAACATTGATCATTTCACTTACTATTTTTGTGCTGGCCATCGTTGTTGGATATGAGGTGATTACCAAAGTCCCTCCTACCCTGCATACTCCATTGATGAGTGGTTCTAACGCAATTTCGGGAATCTCAGTCATTGGAGCAATATTAAGCTCGGGGGGCGCGGAAGGAAGTACAGGTTTTTCTACATTTTTGGGCGTGGTTGCCATCATTTTCGCAATGATCAACGTTGTGGGAGGATTTATGGTAACTGACAGAATGTTACACATGTTCAAACAAAAGAAAGGATAGTCCATGGAGCAATTCGCTTATTTGATTGCGGCAATCCTCTTTATTATGGGGTTAAAAGGTTTAAGTTCTCCCAAGAGTGCTCCTCGCGGAAATATGATGGGAGCAGTCGGGATGCTTATTGCTTTGATTGCCACGTTATTGGATCGTAATGTTGTCAGCTACGGCTGGATTTTGATTGGGATTTTGATTGGTTCTGCCATTGGCGCTTATGTAGCAAAAAAAGTACAAATGACGGAAATGCCTCAAATGGTTGCCCTGCTGAATGGATTTGGAGGAGGTGCTTCTCTGTTGGTCGCTATTGCCGCTCTTACTGAAAAGTCTAACGTCTTAGTCAATGATTCGCCAAGCCTGGATTGGACTGTGGCGTTGATTCTCAGCGCAATCATTGGTTCGGTTACCTTCTCCGGAAGTTTGATGGCCTTTGGAAAGCTGAACGGCTTTGTTGAAAACTCATTTACTTTACCCAAACATAACTTGATCATCCGGAGCGTGGCTGCGGCGATAGGTGTGTTATCCCTCATTGTATTGTTCGCGCCACTTACTAGTGCCTTCAGTTTTTACCTCATCATCATTGTGTCTCTCGTGCTTGGGGTGCTTTTAGTGATTGCTATCGGCGGTGCCGATATGCCTGTGGTGATTTCATTACTCAATTCCTATTCAGGACTTGCCGCCACTGCAACTGGATTCGTTTTGGTGAACAATGGTCTGATTATTAGCGGTTCGCTGGTTGGAGCCTCAGGATTGATTCTCACTAACATTATGTGTAAAGCGATGAATCGTTCGTTGACGAATGTCCTCTTTGGAGGCGCAATCGTCAGTCAAGAAGCTCAAAAATCAATTCCAGGCAAGGAATTTTATGAAGGGAAAATATCCAGTGCCGATACCGATGAAATTGCAATGATTCTTGAAACGGCGCAGAAAGTGGTTTTTGTACCTGGATATGGACTGGCTGTTGCTCAGGCCCAGCATGCCACTCGTGAATTGGCCGATTTGCTTACCAAAAGAGGCGTTGAAGTCAAATATGCCATTCATCCCGTCGCAGGAAGAATGCCGGGACACATGAATGTCTTGCTTGCAGAAGCAGAGGTCCCCTATGAGCAATTGCTGGAAATGGATGTCATCAATCCGGAATTTGCTCAAACAGACGTTGCCATCGTCTTGGGTGCTAACGACGTGACCAATCCTGCCGCACGAGATGACCAAAGCAGTCCCATTTATGGAATGCCGATCCTCGACGTAGATAAGGCCAAAACGGTGGTGATTGTCAAACGTAGTTTAAGTCCGGGATTCGCGGGAGTCCCGAATCCGCTATTTATCAATAATAACTCCTTAATGGTGTTTGGAGACGCTAAAGATGTACTCCAAAAGCTCATTGTGTCAGTTAAAGAACTCTAACATCAACGAGCTTCAACTCACCTCGTGTGAGTTGAAGCTCGTAATTATTCTTCTGAACTGATGTGGGGAGAGAAGCTTGGGATTCCACCCATGATGAACACACAACTCATGGAGTGGAGTCTAGAATATTCCAAGATTAACAAACGCAGGAAACGCTTGTTAAAAATTGCGGAAAACACACCGCCACAGTATAAGGTTTAAATATCTCAATCAGTGTCTTCCAGCGATTCCAAAACCCTTGCGACCCATTGAGCGGCACATGCCGAAAATTGTAATTGATGTTCCTTCTTACTCAGAAAAGGATTGCTTTGTATTAGCGTGTGATAGGGAACACCTTTTACCATTAAGGCCAGACAACACTGGCCATTTTTACTGCTTCGATGATACCCATCAGGCGGACCTGCCATTCCGGTCTCTGCCAAGACGATATCTGCATTAGTTTGCGCTTGATAAGCCTGCGCTAAGCCCATTGCCATAGCCTTGGAAACAATGGCTTCTTGGGTGGGTGCTTGTCTCAATAAGCGTGCTTTTGCGTCATAATCATAGGGAATCAGACTTTCTTTGAAATGCGCTGAGGCCCCAGGCCAACTAGTGAAGGCAGAAGCGATTTTTCCTCCTGTTGACGTTTCAACGATGGCCAGGGTATGGGACAACCCTTGACGAGCTCGTTCATCCAGAACCCTTTTCAAGTGGGCGATCAATTTATCAAGTTCCTGTTCAAACTGCCAGCAACGACGATTCCACTCAGTCATGGATACATCATCGACGCCTTCCCGATAGAGATCAAAAGAATACAACATCTCTGCTGTAGAGGTGGGCAAGTAACACTTGAGGGAATGGCCGGCTTGAACCGTACAGCGCAATTGCGTTGAAGAAAGCTTCAGAAAAATCCTTAAAGACTCTGGCAACAATTCAGCATCTAACTTATCATACTGGAGGGTTGTTTTACGGCCTTTTTGAATTTGAAGCAGTTCTTGATCAATATCATAATGGTCTCTTGGTAACGCCAGAAATTCTCCTGAACTCTGCAACTCCTCAAGATCCATGTCAGAAAAGATATTGGGATTATTGATACGATTTAACAAGTCTGCGCCAACAATAATCTTAATCGCTTGAGAATGCGAGCTAAAATGAGATTGCTTGCGGATAAAACGTAGGTGGTCACTCAAGCGAAAAGCTAAATCCTGGTCAAATTCAATCGTCGATATTTCCAGCACTGCATCATAGAGACGCAGAAACTCCTCCCTTTCTTTTGCCAACTGAGCTAAGTAACTTTTTTGAGGATCCTTATATTCTTTTAGCAAAGACCGCAAGATCTCCAAACGCAAGTGCTTCTCAGGAATGAGGGTTGTCTTAGTTGGATCAGGATGCTTCCCATTAGAAATAACAAACACTATTTTTTTAAGCTCAGGCATCTGACGTAAGGCACACTCCGCAAGCATTAAATGATGAAAACCCGCGGGATTTGCGGTCAGTAATAAAAAAGCTGTATTTTCCAGATTGTATAAGGGAATTGGACTATTCTTGTTTGTTCGTGCCATTGCTTTTCTTCTATATAGAATTAGATTAAAAACTCACGAGTCAGCTCTGCGACCAGCGCATAGTTATCGGAAACCACACTTAAGGGGTGCCCATCTCGAAAGTTTTGTTTATCCAACTGTCGTTTAGGATCCGCACCAGGCCAAATACGCCAGCTGTCATTATCAATCACATCGGCAATAACTAAAACACCATCCTTTTTTCGACGACCCACTTCAATTTTAATGTCCGCTAAAGCCACTTTTCCAAACTCAGTGTTTACCTTTTGCCATGCCTTTTCTAAGGTTTCAAAGCAAGGAATCATCAGTTCTTTCAAGATATAGTTTCTTTCCTTTTCATCACACACCGGATCAATCGTCATTAAAGGCTTAGAAGCCTCCAAAGGAATTTTGGGAGAATGCAAACTCCACTGGCCTTGTTTGATATGTACATACGGATCAGTGTAAATTCCGCTGGCCCAGATTCCGTCTTTCAAATAAAGCGCCCTGGCTTTGCCTTCCTGCATTTGAATGGGAACCTCCGTGAGTGGAGGCATAATCACAGCCCACTTGTGATAAAATTCACAGCGAAGGTCTTTAAATCGAAAAGGAGCCCCATCCTTCTGTATTAATTGAGGCTCTCGTTTCAAAACGCTTCCCCAAGCATAACGCCTAGTGACCAACTCCAGAGGAAGCATATCACAGTCGTAGCAAAGGAGCGCGCAATCACTGTGTTGTTCAATAAAGGCGGTTGGAATACCCTGGGCTTGCAATAAGGAAAACACATTGGCGCATTGAACCGTTTTATGGTGAGCAAGCCCTTCAATGGTCGCTTTTTTGGCAGCATCTCCTGCGGTGAGTTCATCTTTGGTTTCTAAAACTACTGATCCTGCCACGGGACCAGGTACTAATCTTTTAGTTTTGCCTTCTAATAACATACTATCCTTATTTCTAAATGATTATAAGACTTATAGTAGAGTGACACAAGTGGTTTCGGGCAGAGTTTTTTCCTTATGTCATGCCTGCAAAAGCGCGGATCCTGTCCCGCGGATAACCCTTGAAACCGAATGAATTCCTGCCTTCGCAGGAACGATAATCGAAGTTGGATTTTCATGCCAGGACAAACAGGAGTTCCGAGATCACTATAAGGTGACTCTCAAAAACAACGCTGTCAAGCTGTTGCTCCTTTTAAAGGGGTATCTTCCCTACTCTTCTTGGTATTTTCAAGATTCATCAGTTGAAGATTAATCATTTTCAAGGTTGCATTCACAGCGGCAATGACTTGATCCGAATCGATTCCTACTGTTTTTAATTGTTTTCCCTCTCGTTCCCAGGTAATGGTCGCTTCAGTCAAAGCACTGGTTTTTCCACCCCGAGGAATATGGATTTCATAATTAGCCAGTACGGGACAGGGAATCTTGCGCCGTACTAATATTTTTTTAATTGCCGTCATGAACGCATCATACCCGCCATTGCCACTACCGGCCTCTGAATATATTTTCCCATCAATAGCCACACAAATCGTTGCCACCGCTTGCAAACCAAGGCCACTGGTTATGGAACTATTGACTAATCGAACTCGGTTTTGCTCACTACTCTCAAGAACATCAGTAATGATGAAAGGGAGGTCAGCCTGAGTCACAATCTTTTTGGAATCTCCCAATTCAACAACTTTGGCTAACACTTTTCTTATATTTTCATCCGAAAGCTGAAGACCTAACTGCTCCAAATTGTTAACCAAAGACGCTTTTCCACTCATTTTCCCGAGGGCATAACTGCGTTTCCGTCCAAAGCGCTCTGGATGAATGGGATTTTCATACAACCTTGCTTTATTGTCTCCGTCCGCATGGATGCCGCTGGTTTGCGTAAACACATCATCGCCGACGATGGGAGTATTGGCAGCAACCCGTTTTCCAGAAAAACTTTCAAGCATTTCACTTAAAGACGATAACTTGCTTTCATCAATAGACAACTCCATCCCTAATTTATCTTTTAACGCAACACAAACTTCTGCAAGAGAGGCGTTTCCAGCACGTTCACCCAGACAGTTCATCGTACAATGCACACTCCTCACGCCGGCCTTGACCGCAAACAAAACATTAGCGGTTCCAAGTCCATAATCATTATGGGGATGAAAATCAAAATGGGCCCAGGGAAAACGGGCAACCATATCCGTGAGACTGGTATACACTTCATCCGGAGACATCACCCCTAAGGTATCTGGCAACATAAACCTTAAAATACCATGATCCTTCAATTGGTCCATAAATGAATACACATATTCCACTTTATCACGGTAACCATTAGACCAGTCTTCTAAATAGACGTTGATTGACAGGCCTTTCTTTTGGGCATACTTAATCGTTTGACGAATGTCCTTGATATGGGTGTCTAAATTTTTTCTTAACTGTTGGACACAGTGACGCTCACTGCCCTTAGTCAATAAATTGAGAGTTGTTCCTCCTGCGTCAACGATCCAATCCACACTAATTTGATGATCAATAAAGCCCAAGACTTCGATTTTATCCAAAAAACCTTCACTTTGGGCCCAGGAGGTAATATTCCTAACCGCCTCTTGCTCTCCTTCTGAGACCCTGGCGGAGGCAACTTCAATTCGATCAACGTGTAGTTTTTTCAATAGTGCTTTCGCAATGTTCGTTTTCTCTGCGGGTGTAAAAGAAACACCTTGAGTTTGTTCACCATCCCTCAAGGTTGTATCCATGATTTCTACAAACCGATCATTTAAATTCATAAACACCTTTTAAATGGCTTTATTCATGGGACTGAAAAAATGGCAAGCTATGAGGATGCCCTCTTTTCGCCTTCCGTATGGACGGGATCTCCTTTTTTTAAAAAAAAATTCCTGACAAACACAGAGTGAACGATCAAACCGGATATCAAGACAAAGGTGAAGATCGTATGAATTTTGGTAGGAAGCGATAACGATTCTGCTCCATATAACATCAAGACAACCCCCGATAATATCAACACTATCCCTGCAACCCACTGAACAACACCTGAAAATGAGATCCAGGAAAGCTGCTTTAGCGTCCGAACATGATCCCAGGTATACATTGGAAAAATAACGATAAAGAACATCCCTGTCCAAAGATGTAGAACCGACATTAACGATACTGAACTTTCCCAAACAATTTCAGTACGGTACAATAAAACAAAACCCGATAAGGTAAGAAAGAGACTACTCATTACAATTATTTTTCGCATAGACGCACAAAGGACTTATTTTTAGACTTTTCTGCCCGGAGCAGAATTCATTTTAACAAAAAGATCAAGCTATTGCGTATTATTTTTAATTGGACAAGACACAAACAGGTATGGCATATGTATACACTTTTTTAAGTGTTTCTACCAGATATAAACGCATCTCTTTGGCTTTTGTAGAGCGTCCTCATAGGAACAAAAATAATTAAATAGCTGTAACAGTCAAAAAGGTTTGACTCTTTATCCCTAATTTGTGAAATACTCTAGATGAAAGTATTTCACTTCGCTTGAGATGGTACTGAAGAGCAAAGAATACTACATTCAGACTCAGACCTGTTGTGATTGAGTCAACGAGTTTATGATTATCTGATAAAAGTCCGTCTATCGTAAAACAAAAATAAAAGTGAATCCAGTCATTTTCGTACTTTAAACCATATTAGGGAGCTCCATGCAAATAAGGGTTCCCTTAGTTCTGTGCACAGAGCATAATGGGTTCTTAGAAAGAGTCGAATGCAAATAGAATACATCAATCCTTTTCTGGCTTCAACCATGAAGGTGTTGAAGACAATGGCACAAACCGAAGCGAAACCTGGTCGACCTTACAAAAAAGAGGGTCAGGAAGCCACGGGTATCATTTCCGCAATCATTGGCCTGAGTGGAGGCACCAATGGAAGCATCAGTTTGACCTTCAGTGAACCTGCGATTGTTGGCATTGTGAATAATATGCTTGGAGAGTCGTACACGAAGCTGAATGACGATGTTGCGGATGCTGTAGGTGAATTAACAAACATGATCTCTGGAGAAGCCCGTAGAACGCTTGCAGAAGAAGGATACGTTTTTAAGGCTGGTATTCCTCAAATCTTGAGGGGAGAAGGTCACCTAATAGAACATCCAGCCAAAGGGCCGGTCGCAGTCATTCCGTTTAAGACGGATGACGGTATGTTTAGTGTTGAAGCTTGTTTTAGTTCTGAGCAGTACTTTGATGAATCCAAGGAAAACCAGAAGAAAGCGGCAATCAAGGCGAGTAACAAATCTTTGGTTGCCATTAAATTAAGCTGCTTTTTAGGCTCCGATCTGCCAACTTTCAAAAGTTACGCTTTGAAACCCAACAGCCAGATCATGAAACCTAACTTTTTCTTGATTCCGGAGTATGTCGGACCTACCTCAAATCATGATTTCTGCAACTTTACGGCCTTGGAAGTGAGTGTTTGCCCAGAAACTTTTTTTGCGAGCAATACCATCAATGCGTTCAGACACTCTCAAAATCCCTCACATAGTATTCTGGAAGATAAAGCGTTACAAAAAGCCTTACTCCCTCAATTGGCAGAAATGAAAGAGATGATGGGAAATCTTCCGGACTCCATGTACAAGATAGAACGGACCATTGAAAATGGAATACTGGCGTATCAGCTCGCAATGCGAACCTCTGAACTTCTTTACAAATATGACGAGCATAATTTTGAAGGAGAAATACACAAAATTGGAGAGTATTCACTAAAGGCGGCGTTGCTGTCAAAGATCGAAAAATCAATGGACCGCGAACACGAGTTTTTGAGTGTGGCTTTAGGCGCTTACCGTAAGATATTACCTAGTGCCACAGGGGAGCACTTTTTCCGGTGTTGTTTCCGTGTGGTCGCCTTAGGCGTCTACTTAGGCGAGCACTCTTCCGCCAAGGCTTCTATTGCTCTAATGATCAAGTATTACCAAGAACATTCCGATGAAATCACTCCTGAAATCGCACCCCGAATCAAACGATACATTCAACTCGTGGATAAAATCTATAAATCCAAAGAAGCCTTCGCTATGGAAAAACACCAAGATCGGACCGATTACCTTTTCCTTGAATAAGCGTCACCCAGGACACCTTGTCTTTGGAGACAGGGTGTGTCCCTTCCTTTTTTATTTCCAGTGAAATTGAGACGCATCGTACGATAAGTTCACCTGAAAATGAAGTTCATTCTGAACGTCTTGCAGTTCAATAGGTAATTGACGCGTTAGAATTTTCTTCTGCAAATCCATTCTGACCAGCGTCCGATAATCAGCAAACTGAACCTCCTTGTTTTCTTTTTGGATGTTGAGAATTTGAATCAGTTTGATCCCTTCTTCTGAAGGCATTTGCTGAATATCAAGGTTTTCCGTTTTTGCAAAAGCCAGGACTTGCCTCTCAATAAAAGGTCGGAGATGATCCTGTTCGGGACCATACTTGGGATGGATACGAGGAACACGCTGTTTTTTCGCGGTTTCAACATAGTGAGGACTCACCGCATACTGGCGGGCTAAGTCCATAAAATCATTATTTTTTTTGAGCGCGTCTCGAAAAGACTTAGCGGCAGCCGCATCTTTAACAATCGTATAGCGATATTCAACCCATTCTATTTTTTGGATAGTATTTTTCATTTTTAAAAAATGTTCGAGTAACTCTGTAGGTTGAAAAGGAATTTCAATGGGTTTTACCGGATAAATCCCCTTCCAGCCTTGCGCGTATTTCATCGTTAAATAAGAGTCCGCGACACTATTGTGATCTTGACGAGCTAACTCTTGTTCATCCGCTTTAAAATGTTCCACCGCTTTCTGACTCAGAATTTCATTCGTCCACAATTCCAAACTTTCCTGCAAGGACTGACGTTGAGGAATCGAATGATAACTCAACATCCTTTCCCATTTTTCCGGCAACATTTCTTTCTGGAGCATTGCCAACGTGATGGTTCCTTCACTCCAGGACCCTATATTCAATTTTTCTGGATCAATCGTCAGGCGCGTATGAATCCCTGTCTTATCAAGATAAGCAGAAAGCTGTTGAGTCAGGCGATTTAAATCAATATCAAATTCCAAATAACGCCAAATGCGCACATATTCAAAGTTTTTTTCATTATGGGAAGGATGTAAATTGCGCCACGTCAACTGAGCCTGTCGCGCAATGCGGCTCCGTTTTTTTAGGATAAAAAACAAAGCATAGTTGCGATCCTCATTCAAACCTCTTTTTGTCGCAAGAGCGCCCTTGGTTTCTCTTTTTTCGAGTAATTCCACAACCAGGTTGGGATCTTTTTGACTCGCAAAGTCGCTTTGATAAAGCAATTGGAAGGTTCCTGGCGAGATTTGACCACCACGGAACTTTAAGACAGGCTCCGCAATGGCCAAAACAGGGAGGTATAAAATGAAAAGAGTCATAAAAACCCCTTGGAGGATTTTATGACTCAATAATTGAAGTCGGTTCATTTATTATTTCTGAGATCAAGAACCCCTTTTTCAAATAAAGCGGCAGTAAAGGCAATCGAATTATTAATGGACCATTTTCCAAAAGTCTTTCGTGTTCCATCGTCTGAGTTGGTCAAAATATCATACCCGCTCCGTGTCCGTATATGGTAAGTATGAAAAGCTTGTTCCATAAAGGCCGTTTCCAAAGAAACCCCGTTCTGATAACGGTTTTGACGCGCGTCAAGATAAGCTCGGGCCTCATCAAAATTTTCGAAATTTTGCGGCTGAGTTCCATTAACCTTCCGATTTCCATACCATTCATCAGACCAGGTTTCATACTCTCCATGATTATACCCTAAGGTACTCCAGATATGAGCAATATGGTTGATATCCGTAGCCCAGTGCATGACCACTCCGAGATAAATAATTTCATCGGCCTTCAGGGAATAGTACCGTCCGGCAATCGAACTCTTATCCAGAACCGAATTTCGTGTTTGGCCCCCTTCCAGGAAAAACTCGTTGTAATAGAAGGTTGCGGCATTGTCCGCAGGCTCATAGATCACCCAGTCTTCGTTGGAGTAATAATAACTCGAACTAAAAACCGAATTATCCGCTTTGCTCACATTCGGAATTTGATAGTGATAGTCCCCACTTTTTACTTTTGCCCCAACATCCGGACAATTTCCTGTAATTCGTGTATCGGAAAAACAGTTATAATTGGTGCGGTCATCACTGCCTATTTTCTTTGCGCCATGGGGCTGACCTACCGAGGTAGTCGCTCTATTTTGCTTATAATCCAAGGCGGGATTGCCTTGAGGTACCACCGAGTATCGTTCACTGCAAGCGCTATCTGTACAGTTAGGTAAATCAACCGTCATCCACGCATTATTCATGAAAGCGGCAGAGCCATAATCAAGTCCGACATCGGGAAATCCATAACTGGCTTGCCAGGAATACCCGTCATAATCGTTATACACATCCGTTTTCAACGTATGACCCGCATCCGCTTTTCCTGGTAACAAGTTAATAAAGTGATACCAGGAAGTAAAGTTATTCTTTAAAAAGGGCACATTAAAATTCCAGCCATATTTGATCAAATCGTCCCAAAAGGCATCACGGAAATAATCGGGTTTTACCCCGCCCACTCTCATAATTCCAACTGCGCCACATCCACTTTGTGTATTCTTGTCAGCTTCTGATAAATCGCTGATCAAATCCGTTTTTTGCTCACAGTGCCCCGTATAACGTCCTCCGGCTTTGGCTTTCAGATAGTCTGAAACCCAACGCATTTGGATGGTCCCCTTCGTTTCCATAAACAAAAATGCGTCTTCCGAGGTATTTTGATGAGCCTGATAAGTATAGGCGAAGCCATAGGATGGGAGCAGCAGGAATACTCCGAAGACGAAGAATATACAATAATTTAAACTTTTCATAGCCTTACCCCTTGTATAAAGTTACTTATGGTTGGTGCACGCTTACACGAAAAGCACCATCGTTTAAAACTTGTTGAGAAACCTCTCCCGTACTGTTATCTCCAAGCTTGACAATTCCGGCAAAAGTTCCTTTGAGCTCAATAATTTTTCCATTTAACAGTACTGGAGCAAGATTCAGTTGAAAATCGGTACCTTCCATCGTTTTATTACGAATCACACCCTGTCCTGTCGCAATGCGTTGAGCCCGAGTCATTGAAACCCACTCGGGCGCCTTTCGCTCGAACCGCTCATTCCTTCCCTCTCCTTGACGCTCCGTATAAAGTAATCCGCTATATTTGGCTAACTGTACTTCAGGCATCACATAAACGGAAATTGCAGTGGTTTTTACCAAAAAAGAAATATCATGATATTCGGTATTCAAGCGCCTATCAACACTCGCATTGGGAACTGAAGCATTGATAGCAACTTCTATTTTCTTTTCTGCATCACTCAAGGCAACCGTAATCGTCTGTTGGGTTCCTTCCTGAGTTACAACACCAATCGCCTTATCCATAGAATAGGACTGATCTCCAATTTTAAATTGGAGTGACCCTATTGCCAACTGAGAAGGATCCGCTCCCCATAGAGGAGAGAACCCAAAGAGAGACGCAAGCAAAAAAATTGCACCTATTTTTTTGAAATTGATTATCGCTTTCATAGTCTACTCGCTCCTGATGATGTTAAAGTATCCTTTGACAATTTTCGCAGTATCTCCTGTCGTGTCTACCGCTCGTAACGTCCCACTAAAATTTGTACTTCGGACGAGTCCTCCGACGGACCCAAACTGATCAATCTTGATTGATCCTGAAGAGGTATTTTCGTTCGGCGCCGCAATATACAGACGGTTATTGGTCTGATCAAACCAGGAAATCACCCCTCCTTTTTCCGTATTGGTTACATCATAAGTCTGGGGCAGGCTTCCCAATTGGTTTGATAGTGCAGGTCCCAAAACTTTGAGATTATAGAAACCATAGACACTATTTGTCCGTCCACGAACCCTCACAAAATACCAGTTCTTGGAAGGATCACTCGCGTTCGGAGTAATGGAATGAACCCGCTTGCTGTCAAAATCCGTTTTTCCATCCTGATGACTCAACTCGGTCCCCGCATAGTTATAGAGTTTCATTTCTGTATTTGAAAGGTCGCTGAGGTCAATACTGTAACTCCCCGTCTGACTTGCATAGAAGTGATACATCACAAAATCTTTGACATTCCACAGTACCTCTCTGCTTTCCTGACCTAATTGCTCTCCGAGAACACCACGGACAGCACCTCCTCCAACCGCAACATAGTTCGATATTTTACTGCCTGAAGGTAAGGTTGGAGGGAAGCTTGTATCATCAAGATGCAGATAAAAACTATCTGCCGCGGCAATCGTCTCGGTATCACGTAATGTCAACGTGAAACCAATCTTGCCTGTCAAGAAATTTTCATAGCTCTGCTGCTTGCGAAATTCGAAGCTTTTCGAGAGGACATCGTCACAGACATCATTCTTACAACGTTGGTAAGTAACAAAAATACCGACTGGATACAGATTGTAGATACCAGCGTCTAGCTCCGTCGTTGTGCCTTTGATAGTCGTTATGAAAACATCGTTTTCTCCGGTGTACCCAGTTTTACTGACTTTCAGATCATAAGACTTATTCAGAGCGAACGTACCATGGACTTCAAAATCACCCGTGGACCCCGTTGTTGTTTCGCGGACAACACCTTCTTCGTCAAGGATGCTAACTGAAGCACCCGCAATGCTCGCGGCAGCGATACCTGCGCTGTTCTTCCAGTAATCCACGACTTTTCCCCGAATGGTCACAGGTCCTGGTAATACAGAGACCAAAAGGACAGAGTTCATAAGATTATCGCCAGGTGTCAAACTCTTCCCACTTACGGGATAGGTCACTTCCTGTGAAAGATAATCGGATTTTTGGATTTTAATCTTATAGGATTTATTCCGAACCAGCCCCGTATGATCCAATGTAAATTTCCCATCACTGCCGGTTTGAGCTTGGGTCACTTCCTGATTGGAAGCATTCAAAGCCGCAACTGTTACACCGGCAAGTGCCGCATTGGTTTTGGAATCCGCAACACTGCCTGAAATCGTGGCTTTCATCGTCAATTGAACTGTTGTGATTCTATTTGCTGAGGGAATCACGATTTCCGCATCCGCACTGAGTGAGTAATAGTTTGCTTTGGAAAACGACAAACCATATTTTTGTCCAAGGAAGAAAAAATCACTTTCCAAAGTGAAGCTTCCACTATTGTCTGTGGATCCAGAGATTGTTTCGCCCGCGGTATCCAGAGTGGAAACCTCCACACCTGATAAAACCACACCGGCATCATCCTGAACCATTCCTGTGATAGAACCTACATGTTTGAACAGATGGGCAGTTCCGCCATCAATTTCATTATTTTCTTCTTTGATGGTTACAAGCACATCGGAGCGAGTCACATACCCTTCTTTTTCCAGAGTCAGAACATAACTGCTATCTTTTTTGAAATTGCTGGAAGTCAGTTTAAACGCTCCATCCTCTCCAGTCACCCCAAACTGCGTCGTCAATTTCGAATCCTGCAACGTAACTTTTACCCCTTTAAGACCCGCAGAACCCAGGCCGTCGACAACCTCTCCCGTAATTGAAAAGATCGTATCTGTGCTGACCAAGCTGATAAACTCAGGAATGTTATACACCGCCCCGCTCGGTATAGTGACTGTGGTTGAAGCGGTATAGTAACCTGCGGCATTCGCTTCTAGGGAATAGGTCGTTTCCTTGAGAAGATTTGAGGAAACCAGATAAAAAGAACCGCTGGCATTGGAACTGGATTCTTTGAGTAGATTCCCCTTTGCGTCACGAATCGTCACCTGCGCACCAACAACAGGAGCGGATGAAGAACTATTGAGCACTTGCCCTATAATCGTTTTCAATGGGGACTCTGCAACCGGTACCAACTTTACAGGACTGCCAAGTGCATTGGCCCCCCCATCGTTAGTAATACTCACTTGGGACGTTCCACTGGTATAGCCTGTGCCCTCAAACGCAAGGGTATACGAAGAACCATTGGTGAAGTTTCCAGCGACACTAAAATTTCCACTTGCATCCGTAACCGCACTTTGCTCAAGACTTTGCGCATCGGTTACTTTGACTTGTATTTCTCCCAAAAGGAGGGCGTTTGAACTATCTTCTACCGTTCCTGTAAGGGTCGTTCCAGTTTGCTGGGTTAAAGTAATCACGGGAATAACGGAATTGGAAACACCAGAAATGGTGATACTCACATCATTTCTGCGCTCATAACCCGTCTTTGTTAGGTTTAAAGTGTATGTGGCGTTGAGCTCAAAGGCCTCACCACTCATAGTGAAATTCCCTTCAGCGTTGGTTGACGTCACTCTAAGGTTACTCTTTGCGTCAGTCACGGTAATCAACACCTCACCCAGACTCGATTGCGTCGAAGCATCAACAACTTTACCAGAAATCACACGAGTATTTTTATTACCTATCGACGATACTTTTAAGACAATCACCCCTAATGCCACTTTTAAGTTTTCTAAATCAAAAACAGCAGGCTGAGATGCTAACTCATACCCTTCTTTGAAAAACTGAACATTATAACCCTCTTTTCTCTGTGCCTCAGGAATCGTTAAAGAAAACCTTCCATCCTCAGCAGTTGTGGCTTGATAAGCAATACCTTTCAAATCAACGGTTGCAATCACGCCTTTGATCGCCTGATTCAAACTGTCGACAACCTGACCATCAACAATTCCTCCTGAGCCTGGAGTCGTTCCACTATCACTTCCTACCACACATCGGGCAATGACTTCATCCGCAGAGGAACTATTTTTAACCGTTAGTCCTACAAGATCACGACAACTTCGACTGCAAGCCGCTAAATCGTTGTATTCCCCAATTTGAGGATCCTTTAAATCGTTACAGCCTTGGGTTTTAGCATTACAGTAAACGGTACTATCCCCGGTTGTAGACGGATCCCCTGGATCTCGACATAACAAATAACTTTGGGCTATTCCCGAATTTGAGGTTACCGAAAGAAAGAATTCCTTACTTGCCAAAGTCCCCTGCTCACTTGTCCCTTTGACAATAGCTTGCACAATAATCACTCCCTGTTGTGCTTCGTTGAAGGAGACCGCGCCACTATACGTCCCATCAGAGGCTTTGGTATCTCCATTGCTACCGCCATCTGCCAGCGAGGACAGTTGCCTGATTGGTGCCCCTGCTTCATTGAGTTGCCATAATTCGGCTGAGATCGGTGTCCCCTGAATGTCCACTTCAAAGGTGACAGCCGTTGCCTGACCGGCGACAATGGAACTCACACTGGCACGAATCGCACTGTTAATTTTTAAAGCGGTACTCCCGCCTTGCCCCGTTAAATAGGCAATGATGTTGGAAACCATTCCGGAAAAATTCTTTGTAACGAATTCTAACCAGCCTTTAATACTATCCCAAAACGTACCTATGGCACGCCCACTGCCTCGAGTTCCAAGACTTGCTTTTTCAGCAAGAAACGCATTCACTTCGTTAACAAACTGCGCATCTCCGAAAGCTTCGTTCAGTTCATCAACTGTCGTAATTTCCTTTTTTACTAAAAACGCTTCAAAAGCGTCCAAGTCGCCTTCCACTTGTTGTTTCTCTGTAGCCTCACTAATGGTCAACAGATAGAACTGCATCGTATTCTTGAGCTGTACTCCTGAACTTTCAGGAGCGGCACTTTTGCTATTCGATGAGTCGTCACTTGAGGACGTACATCCTAGCAGCAGCAGAGAAAAAAGAAGGGTTAATATGAATGGAACGGTTATTTTTTTCATTGTCATGACTCTCCCATGGTAAGACGTATAACAGTATCGATTTCTTGCCCCTGTTCACAGAAAGATAACGGGTCTATACCTGAAAATTCCCCTAGCCAGGTACTACTAAGAAAACACATAACGAATCTATAGGAAAAAAGCAAAAAAAAATATCCTTTTTTTTTACATTTTTTTTACATTAAAAAACTTTAATCTTTTCAATCCGTTTCAAATTTTGCTTCCCAAATATTTTTCCAAAAAAAAGAGGGCACATGCTCATTTTCTCTGCAATGGTGAATTCACGTCTTCCTTTTCCACTACTGAAAAATATCTGTTATTTTTTTATTTTTTTATTTGCATGTCTCTATTGGTTTGTATTAAGGATAACACATGAACACAGTATTTTCTCAAGAGTGGTGGGTTTTTGCTTTGGAAACACACTGCGGGGAATATCTTCTGTAAAGTCAGAAACAATTATACAAATGGAGGAGTAGTATGATTCCACCAAAATCGAACAACAAATGGAAATTGCTAGTCAGCGGAAAAGTTGCTTATACCTTTAATTTTTTCCCAGCAAGTATGCTAATTTCAAGGCTTATTCGAAAAACCCAGAAAGATCAGTCGGAGGCAACCAGCATCGAATGTATTGAGGAAATCCATACGTTCTTTGTGAAATATGAGTCAACGTTAACTGAAGACATTAAGGCGATCTTTAAGTAGGAGGAGTAGATTATGTTATTAACAGTTGAGGAAACCAGACAAAAAATTAAGAAAAACAAGACTCTTTTTCTTGCTGGGGATGAGCGCTTATTACGCCAGTTGCCAAAAGGAACATGGGTCGGTGGAACAATCCCCTACTTTATGGATGAAACCGGAGGATTGCTTACTGAAGACAAGATCTTTACCATTGAAGCACCTGCCTACATTGGAAAAACTGAAGTCAAGTGGTATGATGAAGCGAACCTGCCCAGCATCCCTGAGGATGCGCCTGAGAACGGCTTTTCAATCATCATTATTCCTGCGACCAGCGCAGTTCACATCACGTATGCTCAAAATGCTCCAAATTACAAAGATATTTTTTTGAAACCCATTATTGGTTGGATTTCAGGCGTCAATCTGGAGAACTTGGGAAAGATCACGCCCAAGGTCTTTAACGGGAAGACTGCGGAAAGTTCGGACCAAAAAGCGGTGGTGATGCACATCCAGTTGCCTGACACTAAACAGGCAACCATTGGGATTGTGAATCTCTTCAAGCAAGGCAGCGGAGATAGTATCACTTTTGAAACTGAGGGATTTTCTGTCAAGGATTGTTTCATCAATGGCACGAAAAGAAACTTTTCAGAATATATTTTAGCTAAAAAAATCGATACCAAATTACCCTTGGTCGCGGATTACTGCGGGGCGATGGTTAATGTCAGCTTTCAGGAAGTGAAGGTGGAGGAACGTATTGTCAACCTGTATGCGCCCGTGTTCCAGGGCGTTGAATATAAAATCGCGGCTCCGGTTAACGATTATGTCTCGGAATTTCGACAGTTGGTTCCGACAGAGGTGAACACCCCTGTATTTTCCTGTAACTGCATTCTCAACTACCTCTATTCCGAACTGGAAGGAAAGAAAACCGGTAGTATGGTTGGCCCCATCACCTTTGGTGAGGTTGCCTATCAGTTACTCAATCAGACGCTGGTTTATTTGGATGCCAGGGATGTGTGAAAATGGAAATCCAGGTTCTGGAAACAGGCCTTTCTCTTTCGGGAGAGGCGTATATCTATAACATTGAACCTCTGAAACAAGCCTTCGAGGATCTGTTCCGTTCCGAGTTGGCTCATATCCAGGTGGATATGAGCCAAGTCATTGCTATTGATACCGCAGTATTGCAACTGCTCGTGTCGGTGTATAAATCGATCGGGAATTATCAAAAAACCATCACCTTTTCTCCAGTTAGTGACACGGTTCAGCGCATATTACAGCTCACAGGCCTGGATATGGTTCTGCATACTACGACCTAGGGACTTCCGAGAATAGAAGTTGAGTATAAATAGGGTGCCGCTTAAGCGAAGCGAGCGCACCCAAAATAAGGGGACAGCAAGCTTTCTGGTGCGCTCACTTCGCTTAAGCACACCCTACCTCCATTCTCGGACAGCCACCTGGGGATAAGCACTCAAATTATAAGAAAATTCTTGTTCGGAACTCACGTTAATAGCTAGACCTTAGCCGAAAAGAAATTATATCAGAAAAATATATTGATATTTACACCGGATAGGTGCCATATTCCATTGAAATTACAGCTAATAACTTCAAAATGAGGAAATATGACACCTAATAACAAATCATTCATTCAAGCAGAGAATTATCTAATTTTGACGCTTCCAGACACAGAATTTGAAAAATATTTGTTGGAAGCGCACCAATTGGGACAGCGCGTAATATTCTAGGTTGTCATTCATCAACGCTTTACCGCGGTCTTGATGAACTAAAAGGGCGTATCCCTGAGGCAGAGCAAAGTCGTATTCGAAATCCTGGTGGAGGCAGAAAAAAGATTATTGAAACCACCGAGAATATCAATGAAATATTTTTGAAAGTTCTCAAAGAAAAAACGGCAGGTGATCCAATGAAAGAAGGTGTGATTTGGACAGATTTCAAGGCACCCTCGATTTCAAAACTCATGAGAGCTGAAGGCATGGATGTCAGTCCCTGGATCGTGGAACAACTTCTCAAGAAACACGGATATTCTTACCGTTCCGCAAGCAAATCGCTGAGTATCGGTCAATCTGAGTTTCGCGATGAACAGTTTGAAAACATTGCTCGTTTGAAGGAAGACTATGAAAAAGCAGGAAATCCGATTATCAGTATCGACGCAAAAAAAAAGAGGCATTAGGGAATCTGTACCGAGAAGGGAACTTCTATACCCAAGAAGTTTTTCAAGTCTACGATCATGATTTTGAGTCTTTGAAGGAGGGAACCGTTAATCTTTATGGGATTTATGATCTTTTAAAACTCATGTCAATCGGATCGGTTACTTCGGTCTTACCTTGGAAATTAATTTTTGCGATGATCCCCTCCTGAATGGAAATTGGGTCCCCTTCTA
>JBBCAX010000102.1:0-1227 GCA_051382335.1 Deltaproteobacteria bacterium TL4 | reverse complement strand
TTCACAAGAATGATGTGTGGTATTCAAGCGATGGTGTTAATTGGACAGAAAGGACTGCCTCAGCACCTTGGGTTGCTCGAAGGCATCATACAAGTGTAGTATTTGATAATAAAATGTGGGTTATTGCTGGATTTAATGGAACCGCTTCTTATCAGTGATATTGATATCCCGTGTCATGGTTTGGTAGCCTTTTTTTGATAGGTCTAAAGTAGGTCGTCTAAATTGACCAAAATAGCTTGCTCAAAAAATGGACCTGCAAGAATGGCTCACGGCCCCTTATTTTCTGTGGGTTTCCTCCAATTTTTCAGAGGGCCAAAAAGTGGGCAAAAAAATCACATCAAAAAGGCATGTTTTGGACGACCTAGGTCTAAAGAGTACAGTGCTAATAACAAAGGAACCTGGCTCAGCACAGAAGGTGTTTCTGGGACAACGCTGGCTTCTGAAACAGGCGGTGGAGGTGGTAACGGTAGTGGTGGAACAGTTGACGAAAATTCACAATTCACCAGCCCTCAAAGTCTGCTGATCAGTGGTTCAGCTTTCAAAACTGTTGATTTAAATGGGGATGGTCTATTAGACATTGCCTGGATTGAAAACGGTAACATTCGTTATGCATTGCGACAAAGCAATTAATTTTAATCTACTCGCGTTGGATTAAATCTTTAATTTTGTGGTATAAACGTTCATTTAAATAAATTCATTTGAGTCTAACCCAGACGTTGGAGTGCCAAAGCTTGCTTTGGCCAAATTCCAAGAAAGGCCTTCGCCTTTCTGGCCAAAGCAAGCTTTGGCACTCCTGAAACAGCGTTGTTTAAACGGATCTCGCAACAGGATGAGTTTTCTGAATTTATTTAAATGAACATCTATAGGTCGGGATTACATGCCCGACCCCTGAGAATGCTGAAATAGGGCGGGGCATGTAATCCCCGCCTACCACAAACAGAAAGTAGGCACTAATCCGGAAAGTAAAATTCTAACCCGTCAAAAGTATATAAAGCATCGGCGGGGCTGGTCACGCCCCCCTTTATTGAGAACATGGGGGTAAATCATCGTCGTATTCAGATGCTTATGGCCTAACAACTCTTGAACGGTCCTGATATCATAACCGTTTTCAAGAAGATGAGTCGCAAAACTGTGACGAAACGTATGACAACTTGCGAACTTATGGATTTCAATAAGTTACGCGTAGGAGGGGTTAGCCCGTAGGGCAACACCCATCAAAAAAAACGC
>JBBCAX010000101.1:0-3817 GCA_051382335.1 Deltaproteobacteria bacterium TL4 | reverse complement strand
TTTACGAGAACTGAAGTTAAAATCAAAACTACCAAAAAAGTCTTCCTGTTGACTGAGTCCACTTTTGCGAAACATACAGCACACCTATTGTTGAAAAAGAGAGTATCAATGAACAATTCATACTCAGAATATACTGAATATATTTCTCGCAGTCAAGATAGTATTTCGCAAAATTAACAATTATTTCAGATAGTTAATTGTCGTACTTTTCGGAGTAGACTCATTAATGCAAGGTTATTATTTCCCGTTTTTCAGGCCAAACCTATCATTAATTCTAATACGACTTTATAAGTCTCTGATTTTATTCAGGAGTAATATTGAGCAAATTGTTCAAAGTCGAGCAGGTTTAAGAAGGAAATCTATTATTCTGCTTCTTTGAACAAGAGTTTCATGGCTTCTCTTCCGTTGGGATATGAGGGTGAATTTGGTCCCCACCTAAAATCATTAATTTTGGGCCTCAAACATATCTGTCTGATGTCCGAACCTAAAATCCTGGAATTTATGACCGATCATGGAGTTCGTATTTCATCCAGTACGATTTCCCGGATTCTGTTGAATCAAGAGTGGGCCCATGAGGAGAAGAAAGCCATTGTCCGAGCAGGGTTTTCTTCAAGTATCCACCAGCATATTGATGACACCAAAGCTCGCGTTCATGGAAAAAATCACCATACACATGTCCTCCGCGACGAGTTTTACACCGCCTATTTTACCACCGAGCATAAAGATCGTTTGAGTGTCTTGGATATTCTCCGGGGTTTTAAGCCCCGAAGTTTTTTACTGAATGAAGAATTTGTAGAGTTGATGGGAACTCTGGGACTCTCTGAGAAATGGGTTGCCTCCATGAAATTACACCTCCAGGCAACGCCCTTGGATGAAACTCAAATGAAAAACCTTTTGGTTTCTCTTTTTGACCAGGTCGAAATGGGAAAAACCGTTCAAAAACGAATTATGGAGGCTGCTGCCATTGCCGCATACCATCAAGAAGACGACTGTATTGCCTTGCTGCTGTGTGATGAGGCTCCCCAGTTCAAATTGTTAGCTTTGGATTTAGCTCTGTGCTGGATCCATGAAGGACGCCATTATAAGAAACTCTTGCCTGTCATCGCGTTTCATCAAGAGATTCTGAAAGACTTTCTTGAGGACTTTTGGAATTATTATCACCAGTCGCGTCAATTCAAAGAATTGCCAACTCAGGAAGCCGCACAACAACTCAGAGCGCGTTTTGATGAACTTTTTATGATTGAAACCGGTTATGAGCAATTGGATCAGAGAATCGCTAAAACCCGAACCCATGCGCAGGCACTGCTCCAGGTTCTTCAAAACCCACAGCTTCCTTTGCATAATAACCCCGCGGAATTGGGTGCTCGCACCGCAGTAAGACGACGTGATGTCAGTCTGCACAACATGACTACTGAAGGAACCAAAGCTAATGACAGTTTTATGACTCTCACTGAAACCGCTAAAAAACTTGAGGTCTCCAGGTTTGGTTATTTTTATGATCGTATCAGTGGAACGATGAAAATGACTTCGTTGGCTCAAGTCATTGAAGAAAAAACAATGGGCCACTCTTTGGGAACGCCAATTCGAAATGATAGCCTGGTCCAGCTTCCGATTGATTCAGATCATGGTAAATCAATATCACAGGGGCAAGCACTATCCAGAAATCCTTTCTTGGAAAGAACTAAAAATCTTCTCAGTCTGGCATCTATTGCCATCAAGCAAAAGCTTGAAACCTTCTTACCACCTTCAGTCATTCCAAATTTCAACACTTCTTGAATACAATCTCACTGTAGCATATAAATACAAAGAATTCTTGTTTTGACAGGATGGGTAAGCTACGCCAAAAATCAGGAAATGGAGGAAACAAAAAAGCCAAACTCTATGTTACCCTGATTTTTGGGGAGGATACAAAACTTGTATGATTCGGACACGTTCTTCAGTAAACACATTCGGCAGTAATCGATTTTCAAGATACAGAACACCAAGAAGTCCTCCCTGATAAATAAGGGGACTACATAAAATGGATTTAGGGCTATGAGTCATCATGTAAGGGTCATTATCAAAAATACCCAACGCCATTTTTTCTTGTGAGACGGTGTAAATTAGATTTTCTTGAGAATTGATGACATAATTGACAATCTTATGGGGAATATCTAAGTAGTCCTCATACAATACTTGGACAAGAAGAATGTCTTCCACTTGCTCCATATTCCCTTCAGTACGAATCCAAAAATGATCCTCCTGTTTTAATAGCAAAATTCCTTTTTGTGCCCCCATGTTTTTAAGCAACAAGTCCATCAATTTTTTTAATAAGGGGTCAAGATGAATTTCCTGAGAAATGGCTTGTGAAGCATAAAGAATCGCATTTAATCCAAGCGATTCCGTCATCGCAATGCCTCCTGAACGGCTTTCCTGTGAAATCGTAAAACTAGGATTAATGAAAAGAGGGTATTGCCTTTCAAGCCATCGAACTTTTTCTGTAGCTCCCCAGTGTAAGTAGCACCGATGAGCTTCCTGGAAATAAGCTTTTGCGAAAATCTCTTTTTGTGTCTCTATATAAAACTGAGCGATTAGCTCATAGCCTATGCCCTCATAGAGAGTGAATCCATTTTCTTTTGCTGATTGGATCGCCTCATTGTAAAAAGCTTCTGATTTTTTATATTTTTCTTCAAGGAATGCTAACACGCCTTCAACCAGGAAATGCATGCATGCGTAATTTTCAGGTGAATCTTCTGCCCATTTATGAAATTGATCACGATGGGAACGGATCTGCGTTAGATACTCTTTTCTTTGGGCTGCTTTCAAATGTTTATAATTCGCAGCAATTGATAGTGAGTGAAATAAACAATAGACAGGTATGGTGGACCCCATTGTCAAGACCACTTTTCATAAAATTTAAGGTGTATTAGATTTATAGTTCCCCCTCATTGTACAAACAATTTTTTAATTTTTTAAAGGTACCAATTTTAAATTGCCGGAGGCTAATTAAAAAGTTTGGTCAAGCTTTTTCAAAGCTTGCCGCCGGAGGCCTTTCCAGCGACCTTGGTCGCTAAGATGACTTTAAATTGGTCAATGACCAATAAAAGTGAGTCATGTTTGAGGAAAAATCACCTTTTTCGAACGTAGATTCGTAAGTATTCAAGAACAACCTCAGAACGATTTTGTCTCTATGATCGGGCCACCTGACCTAATTCCTTTAATAATTTCATAGATAGCCGCTCCGTAATTCGCTGGTCCACACTGGGATATTGGTTTCTACTCCCTTGAGTTCTAGCCATGATAATAAATTGTCAGACATTCTATTGAAATTTTCCTTTGTTTTGATGAGGTCTTGTCGCAAAAATCTCGTTATCCCTTGATTTTTTGGGTCTGAGTACCTTTTCATGAGCCCTGTTACTGTGATTTTTCCATCACTCTCCTGCTTGAAAATGATGGTCAAAACGCAGGGCTGTTCACTTCTAATTGGCGTAATTTATGCCGATACCTTTGTAATTTAAGATTCTTTCCATATCCAGAGCATTTTCAAATAGTTCTTTGCTAATATTTTTTACGTTATTCGCCCTCATAATATTCAGTGCAAAACTTTTTAATCTTGCCATAATCCCTGGATTTTTCCGAATTCTAGATGCGTCTTCCCCCATGCTGACATCTTTGGGATAATGATTTTTATTTTCAATGCCCCAGTGATTGCGAATAATGGAGCAAAATTGAATCACGTCTAAAACAGTGGTCGCAATATAAAAAGAGGTTTCTTCTTCATGTTTCCAGGTTTTAGTTTTAGTCTCAAAAATGTCTCTGACGCGGTCAACTTTTATAA
>JBBCAX010000100.1:0-2144 GCA_051382335.1 Deltaproteobacteria bacterium TL4 | reverse complement strand
AGAGATGAGAGCATCCCTTTAACATTCTCCATGATGAAAACAGGAGGATGATGTTCAGCAAGGATACGCAAATATTCTTTATACAGAAAGTGCCGGGGATCCGAATCTCGTCTCTCAGGGTACTCTTTCCATACCTTCGCATTTCGCGAACGTCCAACTACAGAATAAGCCTGACAGGGAGGACCCCCGATCAGTACCCAGCGGTCCCTAACATGATTAACACCAAGAGCTTCTGTTACACGCCTGTCGATTTCTTTAGTGTCAGTTACTCCAAGTTCTGCGTTCCAAGCCTTAGCCTTGGCACTATCCGCCTGCAACGGATATGTTTCAAAGAGTTCATCTCGAGAAATTTCGCCTCTTAAATGTGCATAGTAGCTGCGAGGCACATCAGAATATTCGAATTGGCGAAAGAAGGCACGGAGCTCGAGGGTACGATGAGCATTCACGTCCTTTTCAATTGAAAGGGCTATTTTAAATCCTGCTCTGTCGTCATGGCAAGAGTAAGACGAAAAACCTTCGCCAAGCCCACCGGGGCCAGCAAATAGATCTATAACAGAGATAAAATCGCTACTCATAGTAATATATCGAAACAAGAATATCAGGACAATTGGAGATCAACTTGGTAGCATCCCGCAGAACCTTTTCCTGGGTAGATTGCGCACCACAGAAAGAAAAAGTCGTCCGAGTCATCTCTTGAAAAAGGAACAATATATGTGACGCCACATTCTTTATTTCGGAGACTCAATGTATCTTTATCTGATGTTGTTAACTCATCACCATCACGATGATGAGCGATCCAAGCGGAAATCTTTTTATGATCAGGATCGAGAGGCTTATCATAAATAAGAACGCCTTCTTCGGATAATTCGTAATTTCTTTCCCGGCGAGGCAATTTATATTGCGAAATTGGAAATACTTTCCCCGGGTCTAATTGTCTCCTGTACATTATCACACGCCAAGGGATGCTATCCATTCGCTTCAACGCATCTATTTGCTCAGTGATAACTATTGGGCGCGGTTTTTTCTTATCCGAATATTCAAGACTGTCTATAAAGGCCATATAATCCTTTGAAGTTGAGACACCTGTTATAGCGGAAATGTTTTTTTTCATACCTGAGTAAGTAAGAGTCCTATCCACAAGTCCTCCACGGCAGGAATCTAGGAATTTGACCAGTTGATTAGCATTGTGGTTCCTGCTCCCCTTACCCCCGATACGTGTTATAGTTCTTGTAACACCTCCAAGATGGGTCGTAGTAAACTTAGCATTAAGTTTTTTATTCGGGGCCGTCGGTTTCAAATAACTGAACTTATGAGGTATATCCCTAAATTCATATTGAACAAGCGGCGGAATGTTTACCGGTTTCAAAGTTTTTGAGTATTCTGAAAGGTTTTTACGGAAGGACTCTTCTACCATTGCTCCAAACCGGAAGGCTTCAAGAAGATGATATCTTTTCTCATCTTTGACCTTGATAGAGCCGGATTTCACCTTTCCTCTTGGTAAAAACTCGGGAATGAATAAACGAACTAAATCCTGATAGCCTTTCCTGTAACCATACCATCGCGCCATCTGAACCAAGGTATCCAATTGTCCTGGCTTTCTGGAAAAGTATGTGGTAGTTAACCCCTCAATGGTGTACCCTCTGGACAGTTTGGATCCGCCTACAAGAATCCCCCAAAAACCTCCAGGTACCTCAAAATCAGGGGGGTCATCATTATTTTTATGGTTAACAATCCGAATTCCTTCGTCCAGTACCCTTTTGATTGTTTTGTTGATAAATGGCTGAATCTCCGCCCATGATGGGGGTATTGAACTGTCCTCTGAACGACATCTGCTTACGGGTAAAAAATCTTTTTCCCACAAGGCTTTCAGTCTTTGGCTTCCCTCAGTGCTTAATGCCTTACCCGGGTAAAGCGTTTCATACAGCCCTTCTACTTCCCGGGCGGTGTCGCTTTGTTTATCAGTCAGGTGGTCAGTATTGATAAGCATCGTATGGTGAGTGAACTTGCCCCCTATATGGGCGGCTCTCCAGTGCTTTACTCCTCCCGCAAGTACAAAGGAATCAATTGCCTTGTCAAGCTGAGGCGGGGGTGCCCAGATTTTTGCGGCAATTATTTCTTTCTCGGGAATTATCCTGGTGTGCGAG
>JBBCAX010000099.1:20000-23245 GCA_051382335.1 Deltaproteobacteria bacterium TL4 | reverse complement strand
GAACACCTATGAGGACGCACTATGAACTTTTCTTTTACTTTCCATAGTCTATTCTCTCTTGAAGGTGATTCGTTACTTTGACTTCTGAAATTGATACGGAACTGAAGGCTCCCAGAACTCAGCGTTTTTTACAAGATTTTTCACCTTAAATACTGGTCTAAAATATGGGGTCCATTATAGTCAGATCAAGTTATAGAATCAGGGCTTCGTGGAAGAATGAAAATTAAATGAGAAAAGAAGTTTAAAAACATATTGACAGTACGATCGAGTGCACGTATAACCACTGGATCAATTGAACGTGGCGAAAGTTCAGCGCTCAATTGAGGATCTTAGACAAGGGAATCGGAGAAGACAAGAAGATACACAAACCGTCTTGAGTTTTTAATATATAAGTAACAGCGAAAGCTGGATCAAGTTTTATAATTTGAGAGTTTGATCCTGGCTCAGAACGAACGCTGGCGGTATGCTTAACACATGCAAGTCGAACGTGAAGCTTCTCTTCGGAGGAGTGGAAAGTGGCGCACGGGTGAGTAACGCGTAGATAATCTACCCTTGAATCTGGGATAACCCCGTGAAAGTGGGGCTAATACTGGATAATACTTTTTACTGAGTGGTGAGAAGTTGAAAGATTTATTGTTCAAGGATGAGTCTGCGTCCCATTAGCTAGTTGGTGAGGTAAAAGCTCACCAAGGCGACGATGGGTAGCGGGTCTGAGAGGATGATCCGCCACACTGGCACTGAGACACGGGCCAGACTCCTACGGGAGGCAGCAGTGGGGAATTTTGCGCAATGGGCGAAAGCCTGACGCAGCAATACCGCGTGAGTGAAGAAGGATTTCGGTTCGTAAAGCTCTTTATCTCAGGGAAGATAATGACGGTACCTGAGGAATAAGCACCGGCTAACTACGTGCCAGCAGCCGCGGTAATACGTAGGGTGCGAGCGTTGTTCGGAATTACTGGGCGTAAAGGGTGTGTAGGCGGATTGGTAAGCTAGAGGTGAAAGGCTAGGGCTCAACCCTGGGACTGCTTCTGGAACTGTCAGTCTAGAGAGGGTCAGGGGCCAGCGGAATTCCTGGTGTAGAGGTGAAATTCGTAGATATCAGGAGGAACACCGGCGGCGAAAGCGGCTGGCTGGGGCCACTCTGACGCTGAGGCACGAAAGCGTGGGGAGCAAACGGGATTAGATACCCCGGTAGTCCACGCTGTAAACGATGGATACTAGATGTTCGAGGGAATCGACCCCCTTGAGTGTCGCAGCCAACGCATTAAGTATCCCGCCTGGGAAGTACGGTCGCAAGACTAAAACTCAAAGGAATTGACGGGGGCCCGCACAAGCGGTGGAACATGTGGTTTAATTCGACGCAACGCGAAGAACCTTACCTGGATTTGACATCCCTGGACGACATTAGAGATAATGTTTCCTCTTCGGAGGCCGGGTGACAGGTGCTGCATGGCTGTCGTCAGCTCGTGTCGTGAGATGTTGGGTTAAGTCCCGCAACGAGCGCAACCCTTGTCCTTAGTTGCCATCAGGTTAAGCTGGGCACTCTAGGGAGACTGCCGGTGATAAGCCGGAGGAAGGTGGGGATGACGTCAAGTCCTCATGGCCTTTATATCCAGGGCTACACACGTGTTACAATGGGTACTACAAAGAGCAGCGAAACGGCGACGTCGAGCGAATCTCAAAAAAGTACTCTCAGTTCGGATCGTAGTCTGCAACTCGACTGCGTGAAGTTGGAATCGCTAGTAATCGCGGATCAGCACGCCGCGGTGAATACGTTCCCGGGCCTTGTACACACCGCCCGTCACACCATGGGAGTTGACAGGGGCAGAAGACGTTGAGCTAACCGCAAGGAGGCAGGCGTCCAAGCTCATGTTGGCGACTGGGGTGAAGTCGTAACAAGGTAGCCGTAGGAGAACCTGCGGCTGGATCACCTCCTTTCTAAGGATGGTTTACCATCTGAAGGTCGTATCAAGATAGTGTGTTTTCAAATTCTTCTCCCCCCTTTTCTATTTTTTTAGCGTGAACCTAAACTTGGAAGTCTAACGTTGAGTCGATTTGCGAAAAGAGTCGGTTGAGCGTTAGCCCTTTTGAAAAAGAGTTAAGGGGCCTGTAGCTCAGCTGGTTAGAGCGCACCCCTGATAAGGGTGAGGCCGGTGGTTCGAGTCCACCCAGGCCCATACCAGATGTTAAAGGCTTAGGAGTCATGAAGTATGACACTGAGGAAACTAACCTTTGCTATTTAGCCCTTAGATGTAAAGCGAGGAGTGCAAGGACTGGTTTTGTCTCCGTGCTCTGACCCTGTGCATCTAGCCTCTTATGGGGGATTAGCTCAACTGGGAGAGCACATGCCTTGCAAGCATGAGGTCAGCGGTTCGATCCCGCTATCCTCCACCAGAGATTTTAGTTGGAAGAATTGGAAGGACAACGTCCTTTGAGTTTTTCCAACTACAATCTTTGTTATTGGCGAAGATTGGGGTTCTTTGACATTCGAATCAGGTAAAGTAAAAAAAATAGCACGCAGGATCTTGCTTCTGAGAGAGGAGGCAAGGATTCTGTCGCTGAGTTAAGTTTCTTAAGATAAGTCAAGTAATAAAGGGCACAAGGTGGATGCCTTGGCTCTGGGAAGCGAAGAAGGACGTGACAAGCTGCGATAAGCCTCGGAGAGGAGCAAATATCTTTTGACCCGGGGATTTCCGAATGGGGGAACCCGGCTGTGCAAACCACAGTCATCTTCATCTGAATTCATAGGATGAAGAAGCGAACTCGGGGAACTGAAACATCTAAGTACCCGAAGGAAAATAAATCAACCGAGATTCCCAAAGTAGTGGCGAGCGAAATGGGATGAGCCCAAACCCTTTAGTACGCTAAAGGGGGTTGTAGGGCGATCAATAAAGAGGAGTGTAGACATTAGCGGAAGTTGACTGGAAAGTCATACCATAGGAGGTAAGAGTCCTGTACGCGAAAATGAAAGCACCTTCGAGATCGTTCCTGAGTAGGACGGGACACGTGAAATCCTGTTTGAATCTAGGTGGACCATCATCTAAGGCTAAATATTACCCAGAGACCGATAGTGAACCAGTACCGTGAGGGAAAGGCGAAAAGAACCTCGATAAGAGGAGTGAAATAGATCCTGAAACCTTGTGTTTAAAAGCAGTGGAAGCACATCGATTCGTTCCGTGCGACCGCGTGCCTTTTGTATAATGAGCCAACGAGTTAACTTCTGTAGCAAGGTTAAGCTTTATAGT